>NZ_JAOWHJ010000054.1:0-327535 GCF_030332695.1 Citrobacter sp. Cpo089
GACAGGCTCCGGAAGACGGTTGTTGCGCACGTATTCGGTGAACGCACTATGGCGACGCTGGGGCGTCTTATGAGCCTGCTGTCACCCTTTGACGTGGTGATATGGATGACGGATGGCTGGCCGCTGTATGAATCCCGCCTGAAGGGAAAGCTGCACGTAATCAGCAAGCGATATACGCAGCGAATTGAGCGGCATAACCTGAATCTGAGGCAGCACCTGGCACGGCTGGGACGGAAGTCGCTGTCGTTCTCAAAATCGGTGGAGCTGCATGACAAAGTCATCGGGCATTATCTGAACATAAAACACTATCAATAAGTTGGAGTCATTACCGTTTCTTTACTGCACGCTTTGATTACATCTAAAAAATAGTTATGGCCCCATCACATGATGGGGCTTTTTTGTATTCCTTTTCCATGAACAGGAAGCCTTTGCGGTGCTCGTTACCGTGACATAACTAAAAAAAAGTAAACCCTGACTCCGACATTTTTATTATCCGCATGATGTACAAATGACAGCTGTAATTATAACGAATAGTCTACAGGAACATTTATCATGGATATTAATGCCATTGAGCGACAGAGTAGTACCCCCGGACTGATTAGCGGAACCATGTTGGTTATCGCAACCGTAGTGGGTGGCGGGATGTTCTCCCTGCCGATTGCGATGGCCGGCGTATGGTTCCCCGGTGCGTCTGTTATTCTTCTGTTTATCGCCATCATGATGTTATTAACCGGTCTGATGCTGGTTGAAGTTAATCTGCATTATGGTGCCGGTGCCAGTTTTAATACCTTTACTCAGGATTTATTAGGCCGTAAGTGGAATATCGTAGTCGGTATCGCTTTCGGCTTTGTGCTGTATATTCTGACCTATGCCTATATTTCCGGATCGTCAGCGGTGATGGCGCAAACCGTGTTCAAATACAGCGGCGTGCGCTTTCCGGCGAATATCTCGGTGGTGATCGTCAGTATGCTAGTCGGCGCGATTGCCTGGTACAGCTCCTTGCTGGTTGGACGCATCACTACCGTGTTGATTATCGGTAAGTTTATCGCGTTCTTTGCTACTTTCTCCGGGCTGGTTGGTCATATTGAAGTGGCGAAACTTGTCGACAGCGTGGCGGTGGCGCTGCCCAACTCACAGTACCTGCCTTACATTCTGATGACGCTGCCGTTCTGTATTATCTCGTTTGGTTTTCACGGTAACGTGCCGAGCCTGGTCAAGCTGTATGGCAAGAGTGGGGTCCCGAATATCACGCGTTCGATTATCATCGGTACGCTGTTTGCCCTGCTGCTGTACATCTTCTGGCTGGGCGTCACGATGGGTAACATCAGCCGTTCCGCGTTCCCGCCAATTATCGCCAAAGGCGGCAATATCGATGTGTTTGTTGAGGCCATCAGCGAGCTGTTCACCAGCCGGTATATGGATCTGATCCTGACCTTCTTCGGCAACTTCGCAGTAGCCAGTTCTCTGCTGGCGGCGACGCTTGGCTTGTTCGATTATATCGCCGACCTGTTTCACTTCCCGGATGACGGCATGGGCCGCCTGAAAACCGCGCTGGTGACCTACTTTCCGCCAGCCGCCGTGTGCTTCTTCTTCCCGAACGGTTTTGTGCACGCGATTGGCTACGCCGGTCTGGCCTTTACCATCTGGAGCGTGATCCTGCCGCCGTTCCTGGTGAAAGCCGCGCGGAAACGTTTCCCGACCGCCAGCTATACCGCGCCTTGTAATAACACCGTGCTTAACCTGGTGATTGTCTGTGGGGCGGTTGTCTATCTGACGGTTGTTCTGGACGTATTTGGTCTGCTGCCAACGTTTCGTTAGACGGAGTCAAAATGAAAAACGTGTTGTCTGTTCAGTCGTCAGTCGTTTATGGCTATGCCGGAAATAAAGCCGCTGTGCTGCCGATGCAGCTTTCGGGGATCGATGTCTGGCCGTTTTACACCGTACAGTTTTCCAACCACACCCAGTACGGGATGTGGCAGGGCATGGCGATGCCGCACGGCGAGCTGAGTGCCATCATCAGCGGGCTGGATGACCTGCAAAAGCTGGCGCAATGCGATGCCGTGCTGTCCGGGTATCTTGGAGATAAACGTCATTGTGAAGAGGTGAAGCACGCGGTCACCACCATTCGTCAGCGTAATCCGCAGGCGCTCTATTTTTGCGATCCGGTGATGGGCGATCCGCAAAAAGGCTGCATTGTCGCGCAGGGCGTAGAGTCCTTTTTTGTCGATGATGCCATTCAACTGGCCGACATAATGGGACCGAATCTCTATGAGCTGGGCGTGCTGACTGGCAGACAACTGCGTGGTTTTGACGAGGTGGTGGAAGCTGCGCAACAGCTGGTGGCATGGGGGGTGAAAAAGGTGCTGGTGAAGCATCTCGGCGACTGCTCACGGGACAAACAGGCGTTTGAAATGCTGCTGGTGACGCCGGAACAGATGTTACACATTGCCCGGCCGCTGTATACCTTTGCCAAAATGCCGGTGGGCGTTGGGGATCTGATTTGCAGCGTGATGCTGGCCTCACTGCTCAATGGTTATGAGGATAAGCAGGCGCTGGAGCGGACCACCAGTGTCGTCGATGCGGTGATGCGACTGACAAAAGAGTATGATTCGTATGAACTGCGGCTGATAGATGCGCGTCACCAGATAATGGATCCGCAAATTCTCTATCGGGCAGCGGTACTGTAGCGTCGCAGGGAGGCTTTATGTTTCTGACATTGCTGCGGCTTCAGCATCCGCTGGTCTACCGTTTTGCGTGGCTTCGTCTGTGGGTGGCGGTGTTAAGAGCATGCGGTCTGCGTAAGAGAAAGGGGTGAGCATTTTACGCTGCTGTTGCTGCCGGATGCGGCTCGCGCCTTATCCGGCCTATAAATGAGCGTGAAACGCAGGCCTATAAATGAGTGTGAAATGTAGGCCTGATAAGCGAAGCGCCATCAGGCATAAGTGCCAGGTATTACACGCGGAAGTAGCGTGGTGGAATCAACGCGGAAAAGGCGTCGAACTTCTTCACCATCTTTTTCCAGAACAACATAACAACAATCCTCGATTTGAAACATCGGCGCTATTTTAGTCAGCGCCGACAAATCGTAAAGCCTGTCGCCTTGTTCCGTTTCTGGGGTGGTGTAAACCTTTTTGGTCACTGTGTCGTCAAATACGATTGCCGCGAATTTGACGGGGTTGACAATGGCTTACGCCATAAACCAGTAATAAAAGAGACCGACTTTCAGGCCAAGGATCACAATGTAGGCACAGCAGTATTTCATGGTGCCAGACATGATCTGATTGGCCTGACCGTCCATTTTGGTGGCAGAAACCGCGATGGCGATGCTTTGCGGCGAAATCATTTTGCCCCCCGTAGCGCCAGAGGTATTGGCCGCCGCCAGCCAGTTGGGATCGATGTGTAACTTGCTGGCAGCTATGGTTTGCAGCTTGCCGAACAGAATGTTCGAGTTGGTATCGCTGCCGGTAACGAACGTGCCCAGCGCGCCAATCACCGGGGCGAGGAAGACGTACGAGCTGCCGGTCAGATCGACAATCGACTGCGCCAGCGTGGAGATAATCCCGCTGAGATCCATCACCGTGGCCAGCGCGACGATCGCCATAATTGCCACGATAGAGTTTTTAAGCTGGAAAATCGTTTTGATAAATACTTCCAGCATCCCGCGTGCGGACGCTCCCTGAATAAAACCGCCGATAATGGTCGCAAAGATAATCAGCATCCCTGGTGTGGTCACCCATTCAACTTTCAGTGCCATCGTTTTGCCGTCAGCCAACGTGAAATGCAGCACAGAAGCCAGTTGGGACGCCGTACCTTTTATTGTCGGGAACAGCGGCGAACACAGCAGGATAAACACAAAAATAAACAGATAGATAGAGCCCACGCGGAACAACACTTTTGCCGAGCGCGGCGTGGTTTCGCGGGTATGGCTGACCTCAATGCGCCACTCGGGATCGGTTTTCCCTTTGCGCAGGCGACTGACCATCGCCACGGCAAACAGGCTGACCAGGCTACCGGCAAAGGCGGGTAATTCCGCGCCAAGATGGATGGCGACAAAATATTGTGGAACCAGCGTGGAAATGCCGCAAATCAACGTGATAAGAAATACGCCGCGAATGGCTTTCAGGCCACCGCCAATAATGCAGACAATCACAAACGGCAGCAGGATATTAAACAACGCGAGCTGCAAAATAATGGTTCCGCCTAAGGTATAAACCGGCAGATTAACCTGTTCAGCCAGAATAGAAACCGGGATCCCGACCGCGCCGAATGCGGTGGGAACGGTATTCGCCACGAGAGAAGCAATCGCTGCTTTCAGCGGGTTGAATCCCAGCGCAATCAGAATGCCGATCGGAATAGCGACCGCCGTGCCATAGCCCGCTGCGGCTTCAAGAAATCCACCAAAACACCATGAAATCAGCAGCACCTGAATACGCTTATCTTCGCTAATACTGGCGAGAATATCGCGCAAAATATCCAGCGCTTTGGTCGCCTGCATGACGTTATAACTGAAAATAGCGCCGAGGATCACAATCACGATCGGCCATAGTCCCTTCAGTGCGCCATACCCTATCGCGGCTTTCAGATTTTGTACGGGCATTTCCCAGAATATTGCCGATAGTGCAGCGGTGAATACCAAAGAGATCAGTACGGAATAATGGATGGGCATTTTTAATTTCAGTATTAAAAATACCATCAGCAGCAAAGGAGAGAGTGCCAGAGCAAACATTAAATATTCGTGCATTACAATTCCCGATTTACTTTTTTAGACTTAACTATATTTAGGGGGAAGGAAGCTACCTGAATAATAAAATAAAAAATGCAAACTGAATCGCTTCAGTGAAATAAAGTTACAAAGGTTAATAATTGTATAAATAATGTTATTTTTTTATTAAATATGAATAACCACTAAATATAATAATACCCATTAGAGTTAATCATTAATAGGTATGAAGCGGTCTTTGCAATAAATGAAATAAGCGTTTTGGCATCCAGTAAAAGAACGGAGTATGAATTATGTGGTAGTAGTAATTTCATTAAAAAAATGTGAGCGGTACCGAAAGAAATAAAATGGGGTATTGCATGTGGATATTGATTGAGGGAATATTCTGTTTTGTCATACAAATGAACTTATAGCCATTTTCACTGGCCCTGATATAAGGAGCGGAGAGCCGCCCTCCATGAAACATACTGATAATAAGACCTTTTTGACGACTCTTACCCAATTGGTTGGCCCTGCTCATATCCTCACCGAACCGTCAAAAACTGCGCGTTACCGTAAGGGATTCCGCTCGGGTCAGGGTGATGCTCTGGCGGTGGTTATCCCCGGCTCTTTGCTTGAACTCTGGAAAGTCCTTAGCGCCTGCGTTGAGGCCGATAAAATAATCCTGATGCAGGCGTCGAACACTGGCCTGACCGAGGGTTCGACGCCAAATGGTAATGACTACGACCGCGAGATCGTCATTATCAGCACGCTGCGGCTGGACAGTCTGCATGTGCTGGATGAGGGCAAGCAGGTGCTGGCTTATCCGGGCACCACGCTGTACTCGCTGGAAAAGGCGCTGAAGCCGTTTGGCCGTGAGCCGCATTCGGTGATCGGCTCTTCGTGCATCGGCGCGTCGGTTATCGGCGGTATCTGTAATAACTCGGGCGGTTCTCTGGTCCAGCGAGGCCCGGCTTACACCGAGATGTCGCTGTTTGCCCGCATTGATGAACAGGGACGCTTGCAGCTGGTCAATCACCTTGGCATTGAGCTAGGTCAGACGCCAGAGCAAATCCTTGCCCGGCTGGATAACAATGCGATTGAAGCCGCGCTCGTCAACCATGACGGGCGTCACGCGCACGATCACGACTATGTTAGCCGCGTGCGGGACATCAATGCCGACACGCCAGCACGTTACAACGCTGACCCGGATCGCCTGTTTGAATCCTCTGGCTGCGCGGGCAAGTTAGCGGTGTTTGCCGTACGTCTGGATACCTTTGAAGCCGAGAAGAACCAGCAGGTCTTTTATATCGGTACCAATCAGACTGATGTCCTGACCGAGATTCGCCGCCACATCCTGGCGAATTTTACAAACCTGCCGGTAGCTGGGGAGTATATGCACCGCGATATCTATGATATTGCAGAGAAATACAGCAAAGATACCTTCCTGATGATCGACAAACTTGGTACGGACAAAATGCCGTTCTTCTTCAACCTGAAGGGGCGTACCGAGGCCATACTTGAGAAGGTGAAGATTTTTCGTCCGCACTTTACCGACCGCGCTATGCAGGCTTTTAGCCATCTGTTCCCGAGCCATCTCCCGGCGCGGATGAAGACCTGGCGCGATAACTATGAACACCATCTAATGCTGAAAATGTCAGGCGATGGTGTGGCCGAAGCCCAGGCATGGTTAACGGACTATTTTAAATCGGCCGAGGGCGCGTTCTTTACCTGTACCGCGGAAGAGGGCAGTAAGGCGTTTCTGCATCGTTTTGCCGCTGCGGGCGCTGCCATTCGTTATCAGGCCGTTCATTCCGATGAGGTTGAGGATATTCTCGCGCTGGATATTGCATTACGCCGTAATGATACCGAATGGTATGAGCATTTACCGGCAGAAATTGATAGTCAGTTGGTGCATAAACTCTATTACGGTCATTTTATGTGCTATGTCTTCCATCAGGATTATATCGTTAAAAAAGGCGTAGATGCCCACGCGTTAAAAGAACAGATGCTGGAATTACTGCGCCAACGCGGAGCGCAATATCCGGCGGAACACAATGTCGGTCATCTGTATAAAGCGCCGGAAAATTTGGCACGTTTTTATCAGGAAAATGATCCGACCAACACTATGAACCCAGGTATTGGTAAAACCAGCAAACATAAAAACTGGGCATGAAATACGAATGAACATTTGTTTGATATCGCGATATCAAGCGCAATAAACAGAAATGAAGCAATGGAGTAGTTATTGTGAATGTAAATTTCTTTGTTACCTGCATTGGTGACGCACTGAAATCACGGATGGCACGAGACTCCGTATTGCTGCTGGAAAAACTGGGGTGTCGCGTGAATTTCCCCGAGAAGCAAGGGTGTTGCGGTCAGCCAGCCATCAACAGCGGTTACATCAAAGAGGCGATCCCTGGGATGAAAAACCTGATCGCCGCGCTGGAAGACAACGACGATCCGATTATCTCCCCTGCGGGCTCCTGCACCTACGCGGTAAAAAGCTACCCGACGTATCTGGCCGATGAACCGGAATGGGCGCTACGTGCTGAGAAAGTTTCCGCGCGTATGCAGGATCTCACCTCCTTTATCGTCAACAAACTGGGCGTGGTGGACGTTGGCGCCAGCCTGCAGGGGCGCGCTGTGTATCATCCTTCCTGTAGCCTGACCCGCAAACTGGGGGTGAAGGAAGAGCCGCTCACGCTGCTGAAAAACGTGCGCGGACTGGAGCTGCTGACGTTTGCCGATCAGGATACCTGCTGCGGCTTTGGCGGAACGTTCTCGGTCAAGATGGCCGAAATATCCGGTGAGATGGTGAAAGAGAAAGTCTTACATCTGATGGATGCAAAGCCGGAATATTTGATTGGCGCAGACGTCAGCTGCCTGCTGAACATTGGCGGCCGACTGCAACGGGAAGGCCAGCCGGTCAAAGTGATGCATATTGCTGAAGTGCTGATGAGCCGCTGAGGGGAAAGAGATGTCGATAAAAACCAGCGATGTAGAATTTAAACTGCGCATTCGTCAGCAGATAGAAGATCCGATCATGCGCAAAGCCGTGGCTAATGCGCAGGAGCGTATCGGCGCAAATCGGCAAAAAATGGTCGATGAGTTAGGCCACTGGGAAGACTGGCGCGATCGTGCCAGCCAGATCCGCGATCACGTTCTGAGCAACCTCGACGCTTACCTGTATCAACTCTCCGAGAAAGTGACGGAAAACGGCGGGCACGTCTATTTCGCCAAAACCAAAGAAGATGCCACTCGCTACATTTTGCAGGTTGCGCAAAGTAAAAATGCGCAGAAGGTGGTGAAGTCCAAGTCGATGGTGACCGAAGAGATCGGCGTCAACCATGTGCTGCAGGATGCCGGAATCCAGGTGATCGAAACCGATCTCGGGGAATATATCCTGCAACTGGATCAGGATCCTCCTTCGCACGTCGTGGTCCCGGCGATTCATAAAGATCGCTATCAGATCCGCCGCGTGCTGAACGAACGTCTGGGGTATGACGGCCCGGAAACCCCGGAAGCCATGACCTTATTCATTCGTCAGAAGATCCGTGAGGATTTCCTCAGTGCCGAAATCGGTATTACCGGCTGTAACTTTGCCGTGGCGGAAACCGGCTCGGTGTGTCTGGTGACCAACGAAGGCAACGCGCGCATGTGCACCACGCTGCCGAAAACGCACATTGCGGTGATGGGCATGGAGCGTATCGCGCCGACCTTTGCCGAGGTGGATGTGCTGATCACCATGCTGGCGCGCAGCGCCGTGGGCGCACGTCTGACGGGCTACAACACCTGGCTGACCGGCCCGCGTGAGGCGGATAACGTTGACGGACCGGAAGAGTTCCATCTGGTGATTGTCGATAACGGTCGCTCGCAGGTGCTGGGCTCAGAGTTTCGCGATGTGCTGCGCTGCATCCGCTGCGGAGCCTGTATGAACACCTGTCCGGCGTACCGTCACATCGGCGGACACGGCTATGGCTCTATCTATCCTGGACCTATCGGCGCGGTGATTTCTCCGCTGCTCGGCGGCTATAAAGATTTTAAGGATCTGCCGTACGCCTGTTCTTTATGCACGGCCTGTGACAGCGTCTGCCCGGTGCGCATTCCTCTGTCAAAACTGATCCTGCGTCATCGCCGGGTGATGGCCGAGGAGGGCATTACGCCGAAAGTCGAGCGACGGGCGATCAAGATGTTCGCCTATGCCAATAGCCATCCGGGGCTGTGGAAAGTCGGGATGATGGCGGGCGCGCATGCGGCGAGCTGGTTTATCAATGGCGGCAAAACCCCGCTCAAGGTTGGCGCGATTGGTGACTGGATGGAGGCGCGCGATCTGCCTGATGCTGACGGCGAGAGCTTCCGCAGCTGGTTTAAGAAACATCAGGCGCAGGAGAAAAAGAATGGATAACCGTACCGCGTTTTTAAACACCATCGCCCAGGCGCTGGGTCGCCCGCTGCGTTTCGAACCGCAAGCGGATGCCGCGCCGGTTAACAACTATGCCAACGAGCGCCTGACCGAGCTTAGCCCGCAGCA
This sequence comes from Citrobacter sp. Cpo089, assembly GCF_030332695.1. NCBI lineage: Bacteria > Pseudomonadati > Pseudomonadota > Gammaproteobacteria > Enterobacterales > Enterobacteriaceae > Citrobacter > Citrobacter sp. Cpo089. The sequence continues at coordinate 9,234 of NZ_JAOWHJ010000054.1, forward strand.
GCGCTGCGATGCGTTCATCCAGTTCGCCAGCGAAGTGATGCTGGCTCGCTGCGAGCTGACTCGCGAGGACCTGGCCGCAGACGCGGCGTTACGCCTGTGCGAAGAATTGGGTCAGCAGCCGGTGGTGCTGAGCGGCGACAGCCGGCTGGTGGAGCTGGGTATCACCGAACGCTTGCAGCAGGAATGCAACGCCGTGGTCTGGGATCCGGCGCGTGGTAGCGAAAATATTACCCAGGCCGAGCAGGCGAAAGTCGGCGTAGTGTATGCCGAATATGGCCTGACCGAGTCCGGCGGCGTGGTGCTGTTTTCCGCACCGGAGCGCGGGCGTTCCCTGAGCCTGTTGCCGGAGTCCTCGATTTTCGTGCTGCGTAAAAGCACCATCCTGCCGCGCGTGGCGCAGCTGGCAGAAAAACTGCATCAGAAAGCACAGGCCGGTGAGCGTATGCCATCGTGCATTAATATCATCAGTGGACCCAGCTCGACGGCGGATATTGAGCTTATCAAGGTGGTTGGGGTACATGGCCCGGTGAAGGCGGTGTATCTGATTATTGAGGATTGTTGAGGCAGGATGGAAAACCGCTCTGGCGCTATAGGCCAGAGCGGTATCGACGTTATGCAATCATGCTGATGATCAACACGATAATCAGGCCAACCACGGAGTTTACCAGCTCCAGCAGACCCCAGGTTTTCAGCGTATCCTTCACCGACAGGTCAAAGTAGCCTTTGAACAGCCAGAACGAAGCATCGTTGATATGGGTCAGTGTGTTGGAACCCGCCGCTGTTGCCAGTACCAGCAACGCCGGGTCGACGCCGACCAGTTGACCGGTTGCCGGGTCGAGGATTGCTGCGCTAATAATCCCCGCGGCCGTCATGGCTGAGACCACGCCCTGACCCGTTGCCAGACGAATCAGTACGGTTATCAACCACGCCATAATGTACGGAGAAATATTACCGTGCGACATCAGCATGCCGATGGTATCGCCGATGCCGGTATCGATAATGGTTTGCTTCAGTACGCCGCCCGCGCCGATGATCAGGATCACCATGGCGATGCTTTTCACCGCGTTTTCAAAGGCGTTCATTACCCACTGCATGTCATGACCGCGCGCGGTACCAAACAGCACGAAGGCGACAACCATGGCGATAAACATTGCAATCGGCGAGGAGCCTAAGAAGTTGACCACTTCCCACGCCTGCGTCCCTTTCACCAGCCAGATGTTGGCGATGGTGGTGGAGATCATGATGATCGCCGGGATCAGCGGCACCAGGATAGAAACTCCGAAGGACGGCAGGTTGTTCTGGTCAACCGGTACGTCGGCCTTCATGAATGACGGCGTTGGACGATCGAGGTTGCCGAGGAATTTCGGCAGAATAAGCCCGGCGCAGATCACGCTCGGAATGGTCACCAGGATACCGTAGATGTAGACCATGCCCATGTCAGCGCCGTAGGCGTTAACCAGCGCGACCGGACCCGGCTGCGGTGGGAACAGTGAGTGAGCGGTGGTGGCGGCGGCAACCGCAGGAATCGCCAGCTTGAGGAACGGGATCTTCGCTTCCGCGGCAATGACGATCACCAGCGGTGCCAGCATAATAAACGCCACTTCATAGAACATCGCCAGGCCGAAGATCAGACCAATAATGATCACCGACAGCTGCACGTAACGTAGACCGAGTCGCGCCAGCAGTGTATGGGCAATCTGATGCGCCGCCCCGGAGTCAACCATCAGCTTACCGATGACTGCCCCGAATACCACGATAATCGCCAGCTCACCCAGCGTGCTGCCAAAGCCGGATTTCATGGTATGCAGCAGTTCCATTAAATCCATTCCCGCCAGCATACCGACCGAGAGTGCCGCCAGCAGCAGGGCGACCATCGAGTTTATTTTGAATCTTAAATTGAGCACCAGCATCAGGCCGATGCCGAATACAACCCACAGAATATTGAGAACGTGCATATAACGTCTACCTTACTTTGGTTGAACTATTATGATTTTGGTTGAGATGTTACATATATTGGTCAACCTATGATGCGATGGATGTCACATTGCGTTACATGTTTACATTAATACTGGGTTGTCTGGACGTAAAAAGGCGATCTAATCAGCAGGTATCGTGATTTGGTTAACCAATTTAGCGCTTCAGGTTGACATGTAATACCAAAAGGAGGAATTTATGTGCCATATCGTCGAGTCCATAACGTAAATGAGGAATAAAACATGGAACAGACATGGCGCTGGTATGGTCCTAACGATCCGGTCACCTTAGCGGATGTACGTCAGGCGGGTGCTACGGGCGTTGTTACCGCCTTGCACCATATCCCGAACGGGGAAGTGTGGACGGTTGATGAGATCCTAAAACGCAAAGCCATTATTGAGCAGGCGGGTCTGGTATGGTCGGTCGTCGAAAGCGTACCGATCCACGAAGACATTAAAACCCGTTCCGGCAACTATCAGCAGTGGATTGCCAACTACCAGCAAAGCCTGCGTAACCTGGCCGAGTGCGGCATTCGTACCGTGTGCTACAACTTTATGCCGGTTCTCGACTGGACCCGTACCGACCTGGAATACGTCCTGCCGGACGGCTCCAAAGCGCTGCGTTTCGATCAAATTGAATTTGCCGCCTTTGAGCTGCATATCCTCAAACGCCCGGGCGCGGAAGCGGACTACACCGCCGAAGAGATTGCGCAGGCGCATGAACGCTTCACCACCATGAGCGAAGAAGACAAAGCACGTCTGACCCGCAATATCATCGCCGGTTTGCCGGGCGCGGAAGAGGGCTACACGCTCGACCAGTTCCGCCAGCATCTTGAACGCTATAAGGATATCGATAAAGCTGCGCTGCGTGAGAATTTTGCCGTCTTCCTGAAGGCGATTATTCCTGTAGCAGAAGAGGTCGGTGTGCGCATGGCGGTACACCCGGACGATCCGCCGCGCCCAATCCTTGGCCTGCCACGCATTGTTTCCACCGTGGAAGACATGCAGTGGATGGTCGATACGGTCAACAGCATGGCGAACGGTTTCACCATGTGTACCGGCTCCTACGGCGTTCGTGCGGATAACGACCTGGTCGACATGATCAAACAGTTTGGCCCGCGCATTTACTTCACCCATTTGCGCTCCACGCTGCGTGAAGATAACCCGAAAACTTTCCATGAAGCGGCGCATCTTAACGGCGACGTCGACATGTACGAAGTAGTGAAAGCGATCGTTGAGGAAGAACAGCGCCGTAAAGCCGAGGGCAAAGAGGATCTGATTCCTATGCGCCCGGACCACGGTCACCAGATGCTTGACGACCTGAAAAAGAAAACCAACCCAGGTTACTCCGCGATTGGTCGCCTGAAAGGCCTGGCGGAAGTACGTGGCGTTGAGATGGCTATCCAGCGCGCTTTCTTTAGCCGCTAAAGCAGTGTTGCCGGTCGCCTGTCTGGCCGGCTTTTTTCTTTTCTCTCCGTTGGTCTTTCCGACGGGATCTGGAGTTCACGATGACAACGACAATTGCCAATAGCAACCTGCCGGTTGCACGCCCCGCATGGGACAGCTCTCGTCTGCAATCCCGCATTGTTCACCTGGGATGCGGCGCTTTCCACCGCGCGCATCAGGCGCTGTACACCCACCATCTGCTGGAAACCACCGACAGCGACTGGGGTATCTGTGAAGTTAACCTGATGCCGGGTAATGACTGCATACTGATTGAAAACCTGCGCAAGCAACAATTGCTGTATACCGTGGCGGAAAAAGGCGCGGACAATACCGTGCTGAAAGTGATTGGCTCAATGAAAGAAGCCCTGCACCCGGAGCTTGACGGTTGTGACGGTATTTTACAGGCTATGGCGCGCCCGCAGACGGCAATTGTCTCGCTGACGGTCACGGAAAAAGGCTACTGCACCGATGCCGCCAGCGGCCAGTTAGATCTCAATAACCCGCTGATTAAACACGATCTGGCGAATCCGGCCGCGCCGAAATCGGCGATTGGTTACATCGTACAGGCGCTGCATCTGCGTCGTGAGCAGGGGCTGGCGGCCTTTACCGTGATGTCCTGCGATAACGTGCGCGAAAATGGCCATGTGGCGAAAGTTGCGGTGCTGGGCCTGGCGCAGGCGCGCGATCCGCAGCTGGCGCAGTGGATTGAAGCGAACGCCACTTTCCCATGCACCATGGTCGACCGCATTGTTCCGGCGGCGACGCCAGAAACGTTGCAAGAGATTGCCGACCAGTTGGGCGTTTACGATCCGTGCGCTATCGCCTGCGAACCGTTCCGCCAGTGGGTGATTGAAGACAACTTTGTTAACGGTCGTCCTGACTGGGACAAAGTCGGCGCACAGTTTGTTGCCGACGTAGTACCGTTTGAAATGATGAAACTGCGCATGCTCAACGGTAGCCACTCTTTCCTCGCTTATCTGGGCTATCTTGGCGGTTATGAAACCATCGCTGACACTATGACCAATCCAGCGTACCGCAAAGCGGCGTTTGCACTGATGATGCAGGAGCAAGCGCCAACGCTGTCGATGCCGGAAGGTACCGATCTCAGTGCCTACGCGACGCTGCTGATCGAGCGTTTCAGCAACCCGTCTCTGCGCCACCGTACCTGGCAGATTGCGATGGATGGCAGCCAGAAACTGCCGCAGCGCCTGCTGGATCCGGTGCGTCTGCATCTGCAAAACGGCAGCGGCTGGCGTCATCTGGCACTGGGCATCGCGGGCTGGATGCGCTACACCCACGGTGTGGATGAACAGGGGCAAGTCATTGATGTTGTCGACCCAATGCAGGCCGAATTCCAGCGCATTAACCAACAGTTCCAGGGAGCCGAACGGGTGACGGCGCTGCTGGGGTTAAGCGGCATTTTTGGTCACGATCTGGCGGAAAACGCCGATTTTGTGGAAACGATTATCGCGGAGTATCAACAGTTGTGTGAACACGGCGCACGCGAGTGCGTTGCAGCGTTAAGCGCTGACGCATAACCTCCCAGGTATGACGGGTCAATCAAAATACTAATTTGGTTGACCCGTTTTCTGTTTTTGGCTTCCCGCAAATGCTATAGTTCAGGCGAAAAAAACGTTATTGGTAGGCCGGATAAGGTGTGCGCAGTCATCCAGCCTCCGGATTCTGAATTGACGCATCTGACGGACATAACACGATGAAATCAAACACTTCTCAGCAAAGACCCTACCAGGAAGTGGGTGCAATGATCCGCGATCTGATTGTCCAGACGCCGTACCTGCCTGGTGAGCGCTTACCTCCGGAGCGTGAAATCGCCGAGAGGCTCAATGTCACTCGCACGGTGGTGCGCGAAGCGTTAATCATGCTGGAAATTAAAGGTCTGGTGGACGTGCGTCGTGGTGCCGGGATCTACGTACTCGACAATGCAGAAGCACAGACTATCGACAGTTCGGATGTGAATCATTGCAATGATGCAGGCCCGTTTGAGCTGCTACAGGCGCGACAGCTGCTGGAAAGCAACATCGCCGAATTTGCCGCGCTGCAGGCCACCCGCGAAGATATCGTCAAAATACGCCAGGCGTTGCAGCTGGAAGAGCGGGAGCTGGCCTCCAGCGAACCCAACGGTTCTGAAAGCGGTGACATGCAGTTCCATCTCGCTATCGCCGAGGCCACGCATAACAGCATGCTGGTGGAGCTGTTCCGCCAGTCATGGCAGTGGCGCGAGAACAACCCGATGTGGATCCAGCTTCATAGCCATCTCGATGATACCCACTATCGTAAAGAGTGGATGGGTGACCACAAGCAGATCCTGGCGGCGTTAATCAAAAAGGATGCTCGCGCGGCCAAGCTGGCGATGTGGCAGCATCTGGAAAACGTCAAACAGCGCCTGCTGGAGTTTTCAAATGTTGATGACATCGACTTCGATGGCTATCTGTTTGACTCCTGGCCGCTGGATAAAGTTAACGCTTGATTTTACCACCTCTCACGCGGGCTGTTGCGGCCCGCTCGCATTGCATAACAACCTTTCTTTTCACGTCTTAAACCTCATGTAAAAAATGGTTTCCATAGTCTTCAATGATCATTTTTTTCGCCGCCCCTGTGTGATGTAAATTGATTTTCATCAATTAAAAACAACTTATTTTTGCTTGCGAAAAAATGCGCTATTTACCTTATTTTTACCTTTTTGTGCTTATTTTTAGACAATGCAGGTCTGTATTAAGTGAGAATCAAAGTGATTTCCGCTGCAGATAGTGCAGGGCCGCCTGGCATAACAGCGCATAAAAACTGGTGGTTTGCTTAAAAGTAGACATTAATAATGGCATGTAACTCATTGTCTGTAGTGATGTTTTGATTGTGCATTATTATTAATGTGAATGATTCGTGGATTTTTAATCATATGAATAAAAACGGATATATGTAAAGCTAACATTACACATTATTCTATAATCAAGTTATCTTTCATTTGAAATAACGTTCCAGTTTTTTGTTCTTTATTAACAGTTTCATTACTATTGTGACTGTATTTTGCCGTTGACATGTTTTTACACTGACTGCATATTTCATCGCCATAAGCGTGTTTGCGTTCAGGAGATGATTATGCCCTCTCGAGATTACCCTGATATCCGAAAAGCCAGGGGAACCCGATCAAAAGATATGGTTCTATTAAGTGCCCGTGTCGATACTTCTCTATGGGAATATGTTCGGACGCTGGCATTTGAAACTCGTAAAAGTAAACAAGACATTATTGCCGAGGCATTAATGTTGCATCGCTCTATTAATGAGAGCACAAGCGAAGAATCTAAGTAATTACTCTCTGTTCGGGTTTTCTTTAAAACCCAAAATTGAAACAGGTCTTGCCACTTCATTATTGCCTTTATTGGTATATTTTTTCGGTGTGTTATTGGTGTTTCCCCTTATCTGGAGGGGACTTTTTTATGTGGGCATCCCGCCTTCATAACAAAGTTGATAGCAAAATTCACAATTAAAAGTGAGTAATAACATGAAAAAGTCAGTAGTGGCATTAGCTGTAATGGCATTAGGGGTAACCTCCGTTCATGCAGCGGAAATTTATAATAAAGATGGCAACAAACTGGATCTGTACGGCAAAGTAAAAGCGGTCCATTCCTGGACTGACGGCAATAACGCCGATGAGACCTACGCGCGTCTGGGTTTTCGCGGTGAGACACAAATCAACGATCAGCTGACCGGTTATGGCCAATTTGAGAGTCAGTTTGATGCCTCTAAAGCAGAAGGTTCTCAGAATGGCGTTAAGACACGTCTGGCGTTTGCTGGCCTGGATTACGGCCATGACGTTAGCTTTGACTACGGTCGTAACTACGGTATCGCTTACGACGTGGGAGCTTACACTGACACTCTCTCAGAGTTCGGCGGTGACTCCTTTGAAGATGCTGACCGCTTCCTTACTTCACGCACTTCTGGCGTTGCAACACTCCGTACCAAAAATCTGTTTGGTGCCGTTGATGGTTTGAGCGTTGGTGCGCAATATCAGGGGCAGGACGATACCAATACGGATCCGACCAAACAGCACGGCAACGGCTACGGCTTCTCCCTGGGCTATGACAATATCGCGGATTCTGGTGTTTCTGCCATTGCGGCCTATACAAAAAGCTCAATTACCGCGGCCCAAAAGAAAGGCAATACAGACGGTATATGGGATGGTGAAAACGCAGAGTTCTGGGGCGCAGGCCTTAAGTATGATGCAAACGCAATCTACGTTGCGACCATGTACGGCGAATCCCACAACCTGCTCCTGAATACGCGCGAAAAAAATTCTCAGGGTGTCCCTCAGGATGCGGACAAAGCGCAGCACTTTGAAGCGATGGCGGCCTATGTGTTTGATTTTGGTCTGCGTCCGAACGTGGGCTACGTCCATACGCGTGACAACAACAATAACGATCTGACCGAATACGTTGCGCTGGGCACAGACTACTACTTCAACAAAAACATGGTTGCTGATGTGGGTTACAAAATTAACCTGCTTGATGGCAAAGACGGCGACAACAAGGTTGTTGCGGGTCTGACCTATCAGTTCTAAGTAGTTATACTAGTACGAAAAAGGCGTCTTGGTTAAGACGCCTTTTTTACATTTGCTGGAGTTTAAACCGGCTGACTCTCTTTCATCTGTACACCGTTAAACAGCCATTGCCAGATGCCCACTTTTACCCATGCGACCACGCAGAGGATCAGATAAAAAAGCGGATTATGGGTAATGGTAACGCGCATGACTTCCATTAAATCCACATGCAAATTTCCGGCAATTGCCATATTGATAACAAAAATAGAGGCTACCGCGCTGGCCAGTAAAATAAGTATGGCATGTAACTTTGTTATCTCCGGTAACTTGCCAGAGGCCCATTGCCATAAGAATGTTGTTGATAACAGGAAGATAATAAACAATCCCAGTGCGCCAAATAAGCCAAAGTCTTTATAATCCTTTAGCGTGCCAATTAAACCCGCTAAAATAATTAACCCCAGTAGTATTTTTTTAAACCACGACATGTGCCTTTCCCGAAGATGGTGTTGATGTTGAATTAATATGTCCATTTTTACGCATTTTAAATTGAGTTTATAAATGAACAGCCGGGGATTATAAATTGTCTGACGGATAATTGCCGATTATTTGCGGTTTATTAAATGCTGACATTTAATTGCGGACTAATCCGAATATATCTTCTTTAGACGTTAGCCGGTTATACCCTTTTGGGCGAGGCGAAACGCTGTTTGTATAATTGCGTGAGGCTGATAAGTGCCGCAATAAACAACGCGACCGCGCCGCACACCGTGGCGTTAACGATCGCCTGTGCGCCGCTTCCCAGCAGGCTGGTTAATAGCGGACCAAGTATTTGCCCAATGCCGTAAGTCAGAGTGACCAGGCCCAGCAGATTAATATTGCGCGGTACGCTAAGTTGTCGGGCAAGCGGCATCACCAGTGAAGTGGTTCCCATAAACGTTGCGCCAAGCCCCATGCTGCTTATCACCAGCAGCGGCAAGGAGCCGCTGGCGAGCGTCATGACCACGCAGGCGCTTTGAATCAGCAAATTCACCGTCAGGCATTGCAATACACCCCAGCGTCGGGCGGCCCACAGCCAGGCGAAACACCCCGGAATTATCGATATGCCGACCAGCGACCAGAGATGGGCAGTCAACAGCGGCGAACCGGCACTTTTCGCCATCAGCGGCAGGTAGGTGGCGACAATGATGTAGCCAAATCCGGCCAGCCCGTACAGTAGCGCCAGCAGCCACCAGGACATAGGCTGATACTCTGTTTTTACCGGGGCCGCAGCGGGGAGCATGTGGTCGCGAGATGGCAGGAGTATAACCAGTAGCACGAAGAACAGAGCCGAGGCTGCCGCTGCGCCCAGCCAGAGCGTGTGCGATGAAAGCGCAAAATGCAGACCGATAATGACATATTCATTGCCCAGCAAAATGCCTGCACCAACGCCGGAGAACAACGCCGCGATCACGAAGGGATGCCGGGTATGATGCAGAACGATCATTGAGCCAAAGATCATCATACCGGCACTGGCGACGCCTGCCAGAAAGCGGATCAGCATCACCAGCGCGGGCTGCGTAAAGCTGGCCATCGCCAGAATCAGCCCTGCGGTAGCGAGCGCGGACGTTAGCAGCATCGGGCGTAAGCGTGAGGGAAGATGGAAGAGCCCGAAGGAGAAGAGCAGGCTTCCTGCCAGATACCCGGCGTAGTTGGCGCTAGCAATCCAGGAGAGTTGGTCAAACGTAAATAGACCTTCCGACAGCAGCACTGGCAGCATTGGTGTATACAGAAAGCGTCCAATTCCCATACCCAGTGTTAAGACCAGCATGCCAAAAAGCGCGACGCTGATGGCATGACGATTTGAATCTGGGCTTCCCTGGGACATACGGACTCTCATTTCGCGCTGTTAGCTGATAATTGTTATATTACATGCGTAAATGATAATGAAAAGTAAAATAAAACTAAGTCCCTTGACCCGTTCAGGAAGGAGGAAAAGTGGCAAGGCAGCGCCAGTCTCCGTTTTCAAGACGGTAGATAGATTCGGTATGGCCCGGAATTATCCACTCATCCTCCTTGCCAGCAACACAGTCGATGTAAATGCACAGCCCGCAACCACCGCGTAGCTCGCGGGGAATATCTGCCACCCGAAAGCACATACCCGCAGCCTGTAGCGCTTTACGCGTTTTGATGACGCCGAGGGTAGTATGAAACAAAAACAGTGTTTCCTTCACTCACGTTTCCCCTGACGCTGACCAATTAACGCGGCCCCAATCGCCCCAGCAAACTGCGCGTCGGGATGCGTGTGTACGGGAATGCCAATGTGGCCTTCAAGCATACGAGCAAAGGCGTGACAGTGGCTTACTCCCCCGGTAAATAACAGTGGAGCCTGCCCTGAAAGCCGTCCGATGAAATTCGCGCTGCGTCGGGCCATCGCGTTGATCACACCTGCTAAAATGGCCTCCGGCGCGACACCCGCAGAGCGCAGGCTGATAACCTCTGACTCGGCAAAAACCGTACACATGCTGGTGATGGCATGTGGTTCGACGCCAGCGGTAATCGCATCTAGCTGCTCTACGCTGGCGCCGAGCGTGCGTGAGATGACTTCCAGAAATCGTCCGGTCCCTGCCGCACATTTGTCGTTCATCAAGAAATCGCTGAGGTTGCCATCATCATCTAACTGGATGACTTTACTGTCCTGACCGCCGATATCAATCACTGTGCGGGTGCCGGGAGCCAGCAAGCGCGCCCCCAGCCCGTGGCAGGAAATTTCAGTGACCTGTTTGTCGGCATAATCCACGAGCTGCCGTCCGTAGCCAGTGAGGGTTAAAAATGGTCTATCGTTCAGCCCCGCTTGCAGCGTTTCCCATGCCTGAGCGATCGCTTCGGCAGGGCGAAAAGGTGTTGGGCAGAGGAAGCGACGTCTGATGACGTTCCTTTCCAACAAAATACCTTTAGTCGCCGTGGAGCCGGAATCGATCCCTATTGAGTATGTCATCCCTGTTCCTCACAACATTTCAATGAACGCGGCGACACGAGTGCTAAGTTGGCCGATATCCGCGCTGGAGTAGTCGGTTTCAATAGCGATATAGGGAATGTTGTGCTGCTGGCGGACGTGGCGTTTAATGGCCAGTGATTCAACGGCGTAAGTGTGGCAAGCCTGTAAAATGACATCGACGACGCCGTCAGCCTGGTACTCTTCAACCATTTGGCTGAGCATTTTCAGACGTTGATCGTTAGGGGAAATACATGAGCAGCCGATGGCGAGGTATTTATCGGTCAGCGCGTCGTAGACGTCGCCAGTTTCCTCCACGCACTGTTCAGTGGCTTTCGCACCGGTACAGTTTTCATAACCCACCACCCAACCGCCGTTTTCTTCAATGGCACGAACCACTTTTTCTGCCGCGCCGCCGATGGGGCAGCCGGTTATCAGTATGCGTGGACGTGACGCCAGACGTTTCCCGGCCTGCCATTCCTGATGTACCCGCTCGGCCATGCTATTAAGCTCGTCGATCAGTGCTGCTTTATCAAAGCGGAAGGTTGCACCGTAGACGACTTTCAGAATGTCACTGCCGCTGAGTGCGGGTGGGTTGAGCTGACCAACGCGGTAGAAGTTTGCCAGTGCACGACGTTCCTGGTTTTTTAGAATGACGGCTTCACGTAGCGCGGCTTCGGTTATCGGGGTGCCAAAACGGGCTTCGATTACCTGCTGCAAACGCAGGATCTCGGCTTTCCACAGCGCCCGCGAAGCCGCATCACTGGCGCTGTTGGGCAGTTGCATCACATGTACCGCTTTAAATTCAGCCATGTACTCGTACATCTTCTTTTTACCATCGCAGGTCGTTTCGCCCACCACCAGGTCAGAGAAGTAGAAGTACGGACATTTATCCGTTTTACCAAACCCGTAGCTGCTTTTGATCAGTGGACACAGGTTTCGTGGCAGATCTTTTTCGGCCTCTTCAATCGTTTCATCAGAGGTTGAGCATAGCGAAACGACGACCGCGCCTGCCGCCATCGCTATCTCCTGCGGCATAAAGGTGCAATAGGTCCCAACGAGCGGGATACCCTGCTCTTTAAGATCCATTACGGTGAGAAAACCTTTCTGACGGGCGTCGGAGAATTGATTAAAAATGGCGGGTAAATCGGTGATTAGCGACATGATTTTCCTTCCCCGTAACACGGGAGACAGTAAAAAGACGTCGCATTATAACCATGCAATTTATCTGGCTTTATTGATGTACAACAATTGTGCGCTTACAGATTACGACTGTAGACCCGTGAGACTTCCCCCCACGGATGATAGCCCGGCCCGTCAAAGTAAAATCCCGCTTTCTCGTATAAGCCTTCCAGGTCAGTACACAAATGGAGCTGCATAAAGCCTAGCTGTTTAGCCTGCTGCGCAATATGTTCAATCAGGCGAAATGCCAGACCGTGACCACGATAGCGAGGATCGACATAGAGCGCGCATAGCCACGGCCACAGTTCGCCGCGACTGATAAAATCATTAGTGATCAATCCGGCGCAGCCAACAATGCTGTCGCCGTCCTGCAGCCAGTACCACTGCGGTAGCGGGTTCTTTGCGCCAATGCAACGATGCAGCGCATCTTCGTATACCTTCACGGAGTCTTCTGAGGCCCATTGTTGCTGAAAGTAAGCGGTGACCTCGTGCAGTTTTTCCGGTGTTTCGCGCAGGGAAAAAATGCGGATGTTCATCGTCATTGAATTTTTCTCCTTAAAAATTCGCCAGCGTCAGCAGGGACGGAATTTGCGACAACAGATATAACACCAGCCCAATAGAACCGCCAACCAGCGTGCCGTTGACGCGGATAAACTGCAAATCTTTACCGATGTTCAGTTCAATTTGCTGCGACATATCGCGTGCATCCCAGCTTTTCACCGTGTCGCTAATATGGCGCGTCAGGAAGGTGGCGAACTCTGGCGCTACTTTATGCGCGGCCTGTTCCAGATGCCCATTCAGTGAGGCGCGCAGGGCGCTGTCGGCTACCAGCGTTTCGCCAAACCATTGTCCCGCACTAGCGATACGCTGCTTCACGCGGGAATCGTCGGCGTTAATGTCGGTTTTCACCCACTGACGCAGGTCTGCCCACAGCTCGCCAAGATAACGGTTGAAGGCTTCATCTTCCTTCAGATAGCTTTTCAGGCTTTCGGCCCGCACGGCCATCTCCGGATCGTGTTTGAGCTTATCGATGAGTTTAAACGTGGCGCGATCGAAGGCATGGCGGATCTGATGCGCGCGATCGTGGCTGATGTCATCCAGCAAGGAGTTAACGGCATCAGACACCAGCTCGGCACTGTGCTCGCCCAGCCATTCGGTCGGCAGGATCTTCGCTTTCAGCGGATGTTCGGTTTCCAGCCAGTGCACGACCTGTCTGGCGATAAACGCTCGCGAGCTGTCGCGCTGGAGCAGGGCGATCAGTTGGGCGATCAGCGTGTCGAGCAGCACCTGATGGCGATTGTTTTTGGTCATGCTTTCCAGCATCAGCGCACTGGTACCTGAGAGATCGACCTTGTCGATGGCCTTGTGCACCGCCCGCTTGATCAGCCGCTGAATGCGCGAGTCGTCGGTCAGTTCGAGAAAACCGCTCATAATTTGCAGCAGATGCTGGCCGATGCGCTGGGCGTTTTCCGGCTGGCTGAACCAGTTGCCGATCAACAGCGCCGGTTCATGGCGGCGGATCAGCGCGACCAGCGACTGGGTATCGAGAAATTTTTCCTGCACAAATTGCCCGAGATTTTCGCCGATCCGATCCTTATTGCGCGGGATAATCGCCGTGTGCTGCGAGATAAACGGGATCGGCACCCGGCGAAAAAGCGCCACCACGGCAAACCAGTCCGCCAGCGCGCCCACCATCGCCGCTTCGGCGATCGCTTTGATCCCCAGTACCCAAAAGTTAGGCGGCAGAAACAGCGTGATGACGAAAGTGGCAGCGGCAATCAGCAGCAATGAGAGCGCCAGTCGCTTGGCGCGTTTGAGTTCAGCAATTTTATTCATAGGCTTAAGGATAGAGCCAGACGGGGGGATCGCGCAAAAAATGTGGAGCGCCTCCCATTTTCAGGTGGGCTGGGCTTACTCCGGGATCCAGTTGTCCCAGGCGGGTAAGGGGCCGAGTTCCGCCACCAGAAAATCGATAAACGATCGCACCTTCGGATTGCTGTACTTGCTGGGAAAGTACAGCGCATACAGGGCGTGAGTTTCACAGGTGATGGTGCCGTCGAGCATCAGCGGCGTTATCTCTTCTTTTTGAATATGATCGCCAATCAGATAGGTGGGCAAATACGCCACTCCCTGATCTTCTAACACCGACTTCAGTAATACCAGGCTGCTGTTGGCCTGGATTGGCATATGCAGTTTTAACTGGTGCAGGCGATCCTGTTCATCCGCCACCTTCAGCACCGGCGTGAGGCCTGGGTAAACCAGACAATCATGGTTGACCAGGTCGCTTCGGCGCTGGGGCATGCCTTTTTTGGCAAGGTAGCCGGGTGAAGCGCAGTACGCCCAGCGAACAGGCACCAGCTTGCGCATCGCATAGTTTTGCGGCGGTGCGGTGGAGATGCGCAGGGCGATGTCGAAATCTGTTTCGTTCAGATTCACAAAGTTATCGTTGAGATCGATATACAGATTCACATCCGGGAACTGGGAGCGATATTTATCCACCAGGTTCACCAGCCGGGAATAACCAAACGCAATTGAGCAGGTTATGCGTAATTCACCCTGCGGGCTGTGGTAATAACCGGAAGTGGTATTCAGCGTTTCATCGAATTCTTTCAAAAGCTTATTAGCGCGGTTGAAGAGATATTGCCCTGCGTCGGTCAGGGTAATACTGCGGGTGGTGCGTTTAATTAATGTCGTGCCCAGCGTGTCTTCCATCGCAGCCAGACTTTTGCTGACCGCAGATGGCGATACGTTGAGCTGCGCCGCGGCTTCTGACAATCCTCCGCAGTCGACGATTTTAGTAAAAAACTCCAGATGCTTGAGTGAAATCGGCGTACTCATAGTTTCCTTTAATTCACAAGTGATTTGCAAAAACGGTACGAATAGGCCGTTACATTCGCGTTTTAAACATGCAACTATTGAATCACAGGAAACAACTTGCTGGCAAAATGAAAAAATAACAACTTAAGTGAGTTACGTCACAAAATAAAAGGAGGCGAAACGGAAACTCATCACATTGTGAATTTAATCTCATTAATTATTATTCTAAAGGTACCGATTATGTGGTCACGACTCGAACCCTACAAATCGTCGATTATTTTATTAGTTGCTCTGGTGATTGGCGGCTTATTAGGTATTTATGCCCCATCGTTTGCAAGTAAACTCCAGCCAATAGGTCAGATATTCTTAAACCTGCTATTTATGATTATTGTGCCGCTGGTGGGGATCAGCGTTATGTCTTCGATCGCCAGTATGACCGACCTGAAAAGGCTGGGGCGCATTATGGCGATTATCTTTATTGTTTCGATCGCCATGGCCTTTATTCCAGCCGCCGGGATCGTCGCGCTGGCGCTCTGGTATAACCCGGCGCAGGGCGTCACTATCGATCTCTCACAGTCGGTACAGGCGGGCAGCGGTAAGATGGATTTTGTCAGTATGATCACCACCAGCGACTTTATCGGACTGTTTTCTAAGTCCAATATTCTGGCGCTGATCGTAATGGCGATCATCGCCGGTGTCGCAATTGGCCAGTCGGATCAGGCCGGTAAACGCATTGCGTCGCTGCTGGAAGACGCCAATACCGTGATCATGAAGATCGTGTCGATCATTATGAAGGTCGCGCCGATTGGTCTGGGCTGCTACTTCGCCGCCACCATGGCCAGTCAGGACTCTGCACTACTGTTAACCTTTGCCCGCGCCATCGGCCTGTTTATGGTTGCCACGCTGGTCTACTTTGTTTTTGGCTCAATTCTCTATTCGTATATTGGCGGCGGTATTCCGGCGGTCAAAGCCTTCTGGCGTAACGCGATTGAACCGTCTGCGACCGCGCTGGGGACCTGCTCTTCACTGGGGACGCTGCCGGTGACGCTGCGTGCCGGTAAGGCGATGGGGATTAACCCGGAAATCGTTGATGTCTCCATTCCGCTGCTGGTTAACCTCAACAAGGGCGGCGTGGCGATGATTGCCGCGCTAAAAATTGTCTTTATCTATTCCGTGCTGGGCATGGAATTCACCACCGAAACCTTCTTCCTGACGATGCTGATTGCGGTGCTCTCCGCCATTATCGTTGGTGGCGTACCGGGCGGGGCGTTCCTCGGTGAAATCTTTATCGTCACCACGCTGGGCCTGCCGATGGAAGCAATCCCGATGCTGGTGGTGCTGGGCACCATTACCGATGCGCCGGCCACACTGATTAACGTTATCCATGATTTGAATGCGGCGCAGATTGTTGAACGGTTCGCTGGAAAAAAGCAGACCAACACTGAAATAAACTCTACTGCTGCGGTGGTATAGGTCTCACACGGATTAAGAACAGGAGATGTTATGAAAGACGCAATGAAGCTTGAAACGCACCTGGTTGTTGCTGGTCGCGACAAACGCTATACCCAGGGAGCGGTGAATCCGGTTATCCAACGCGCCTCTTCACTGGTATTTGATACCGTGAAGGACAAGAAATTTGCCACCGCCAATCGCGCTAACGGCGAGCTGTTTTACGGTCGTCGCGGAACCTACACCCACTTTGCCTTTCAGAAGGCAATGAGCGAGCTGGAAGGCGGCGTTGGCTGCGCGCTGTACCCTTGCGGCGCTGCGGCGGTGACAAACGCGATTCTGGCGTTTGTTCAGGGTGGTGATCATATTCTGATGACGGGTGCGGCCTATGAACCAACCCAGGATTTTTGCAATAAGATCCTGAGTAAATTCAACGTGGAAACAACGTATTACGATCCGCTGATTGGTGCAGGTATCGTCGATCTTCTGCGTCCGGAAACGAAGGTGGTATTCCTTGAGTCACCAAGTTCTATCACCATGGAAGTCCAGGACGTGCCGGGGATGGTGAAGGCTATCCGCGCGGTGAATCCGGAGATTGTTATTATGATCGACAACACCTGGGCGGCGGGCGTGCTGTTCAAAGCGCTGGATTATGGCGTGGATATTTCCATTCAGGCGGGAACGAAGTACACCATCGGTCATTCGGACGGCATGCTGGGCACGGCGGTGTCGAACGCCCGTTGTTGGGATCGTCTGCGCGAGAACTCCTATCTGATGGGGCAAACGCTGGACGCCGATACGGCCTACAATGGCAGCCGCGGATTGCGCACCCTGGCGGTACGCCTTAAGCAGCATCAGGAGAGCAGCATCCATATTGCCCGCTGGCTGTCGGCAAGGCCGGAAGTGGCACGGGTGAACCATCCGGCATTACCGGAATGTCCGGGCCATGAGTATTTTCAGCGTGATTTTATCGGAAGCTCAGGCCTGTTCTCGTTTGTGCTGAAAAAGAGATTGACCGACGAACAGATGGCGAATTTCCTCGATAACTTCTCGCTGTTCCATATGGCCTATTCGTGGGGCGGATTTGAATCGCTCATTCTGGCGAACCAGCCGGAAGAGCTGAACAGCATTCGCCCGGCTGGAGAGGTGGATTTCAGCGGTACGCTGGTCAGGGTGCATATCGGCCTTGAGGATATCGACGACCTGATTGCCGATCTGGAAGCGGGATTTGCACGCATTGCGTAAGGTGAGGTGAGCGTAGCCGGATGCGGCGCAAGAGCTTATCCGGCCTACATAGTTGTCGTAGGCCGGATAAGCGGGCAGGTTAGTTTTCAGTGGCTAACGTCGTTGCCTCATGCTGGCGTACCCGTTTGAGTAAACCTGCCAGCGTGAACACGACAGTGAGCCCTGCCGCAACCGCCAGCAGATGAAACGAAATCCTGCCGCCGTTAAACCATAGCCAGCGCCCAATTTCGACAGAAACCGCCATCACCGTCAGGATCACCATATTCAACGATGCGGAAACCGTACCCTTCGGTAAGTTGTTGGAAAACAGTGTAAAGCGGAACAGCGTTGGGAAGATCATCCCAATACCAAACGCATACAGGCTGGTCCCCAGCACCGACCACAGCCAGACGTGCGGCCACAGTAAATTGCCGACAATCAGCACTGCCAGCCCGCTCAGCTGTATAGGTGCGGCCCGCCATATGAAGCGTGGTTGGGTCGGATCTTTCACGAAACGAACCACCACCATATTGGCGACGATAACTGCGCCGAACACCGGGGCCTGTGCCCAGGCAAACTCCGATGTGGTCATGCCGCCAGCATCGATCAGAATAACCGGTGAGACCGCCACCCAGCTCATCATCGGGATATAGCTTAACGACAGCGTGGCTGCGCCAAACAGGAACACCCGGTTGCGGAAAACGTCGCGGAAATCACGCACTACGCCGCGGGCACTGAACGGCACCGCGCCGCGCTGGACGGTTTCCGGCATGGCTAACATTAACCCAATCAGGGCGATAAGCCCCATGACGGCAATGATGGCAAACAGGATCTTCCAGTGTACAAAGTGCATCAGCGCGGCCCCGGAGAGCGGGCCGATAACCGGTGCAACCAACACAATGGAAGTGATTATCGCCATTAACTTAATGGCCTTCGTTTGCCCAAACGCCTCCTGCACCGTGACATAGCCAACGGTCGCGATAAAGCAGATGCTGGTGCCCTGCACAAATCGGGCTACCAGAAATTGCGTCATTGAGGTGGTGAACAGCGTGGCAGCGCAGGCGAGGGTAAAGATTAACGCCCCCGCAATCAGCACGGGTCGACGGCCAATTCGGTCGGAAAGCGGCCCCAGCAGCCATTGCAGCGCCATGCCGCCCGCCAGATAGAGGCTCACCGCAGCGGGTGCCAGGCTAACATCGGCGTTGAAATCACGTACCACATTGATGATGCCAGGCTGGATCAGGTCCGTCGACAGATAGGCGGCGAAGTCATATAAAATCAACGCGACAGGAAAAAATAGCGTTGTGGCGCGTTGGGAGAAAAACGCGAGAATCCGTTGCATAAAACAGCTCCTTGTCGGGAGAAAACCCTCAACGGGAATAGCGAAATTCAATACCGTCTTTGAGACGTCAGACCGATGACAGAAAAAAGCAGACTGCAAATGTACTGAATTTCATGTAATCAAAAACGCTGTCTACGCGAAGCGCAAACAGAAGATACGCTCACTGACGCGGGGTCAGAAAACGTAACGATTACAGGTAACAATCAGCACATCGCACCTCAGGAAGAGTAAGTTGAACGGGTAATAACCATCCGCAGTGTAATGCGGATTGGATATTAATTAAACGAGTTTATCCGGTTTATGTGCAGAAAATCGCCCTGGAAATCAGACTACGATGCTCGGCAAAAATCGCAGCGCGATGGCACAACCGAAGATAATCAATACACCCCCAGCGATACGTTCCACCCATAATATCCCTCTGGATAACCGTCGCTGGATCTGCGGTAAACCGATGAACATCACGATCAGCAGATCCCAGCACAGCACTACGCTGGTCATCCAGATCCCGCTCATGGTTTGCTGCAGCAGCGTCACCGACGGGCCGAGCAGGGCGGCCATTAGCGCCAGATAGAACAGCGCATTTTTTGGGTTGAGCAGTGACGAACCCAATCCCAGCAGTAGCTGTTTGCCAAATCCTGGACAGGTAGACTGGGTGTCTGTTCCGGTCAGCGTTTGCGGGCGGCTGCGTACCAGCAGGCTGCCAATCCACAATAAATAAAGCGCGCCCAGCAGCTCAATAACCGTAAACAACAGGGGAAGCTGGCGCAGGATCCCCCAACCGATAATTGCCAGCAGAACATACAGCCCGTTGCCGAAAGCGATCCCCACGCACAACCCGGCGCTGCCGCGCATCCGGTATCGTGCGGCGTAACCGACCAGTAAAAAGAAGTCCGGCCCGGGGCTAAGCAATGCGACGAAATGCGCCAGCGCCAGCGCGGGAAAAGCAGAAGGAAAAAGTACAGAAAGCAGCGACATAGCGACCTCAGAGAATGAATCTGAGAGCACCGTACGCCTGACGCAGCGCTAATTATTGTCTGATATTGATCGTCCCAACGCGTACTGGCGCGGTGTGGCGGCGGTGTAGCGAACAAAGGTGCGATGGAAATGGCTCTGGTCGGCAAACCCGCTCTGGTATCCGACATCGGCAATTTCGTCTCCGGCCCGCAGCCGCTGGCGAGCATAGTCAATCCGTATGATGTTCAGATAACTTCCTGGCGTCAGCCCGGTATCTTGCTTAAAGGTACGGATCAGCGTCTCTTTACGCATATGACACTCATGTGCCAGCTCATCGAGCGAGGGCGGCGCGAGCAGGCTGGACTGCAACCGTTCGCGCAGATACTGGTTGGTTGCGCTTAGGTTGTCTTGTGTGACCGACTGCAACGGCAGCGTGTGCAGCAATGCTTGTGCGGCATCCGTTATTTGCGCGGTTTGGCGTTGCGGCATGAGCGTCACAAGGTGCATATAACGCTGGAATAATTGCGCATCGCGGATTACGGGAGCAGGCGTGCAAAGCCGCTGATTGGTGTTCTGTGCAGGCAGATTAGCAAGACACCACTGGGCATCAAGATAAAGCATATGATAGCTACGAAACTGTCCGTTAACAGGATTACAGCTGTGAGGTGCCAGCGGCGGTATCACAATTAGATCGCCCACCTGCAGATGGTATTCCTCGCCATCGCACTGACAGCACGTTTCCCCCTCGAGAATTGCCCCAATCGAGAGCTGAGAGTGGTGATGCCGCTTATAGGCCTGCTGGCTCTGCCAGGTGCTGCGCAGTTCCAGCCACGGCAACTGCTCATCACGCCAGAACGATTGTGGAATATTCCGGGTATGCGTCACATCGTGTCCTCGCTGAAAGTGATGATTTGTTATAGCACAGGCCGAGTGGTGAAAAAGTGGGAATGCGCATTGAGATGGCGATTTTGCGTGACGTGTTCCAGACAAATGCAGACGTTACATAAGGGCGTTGTTATCCCGGAAATCGCCTCGTAAAGAGAGAAAGTTGCAGGTGAGGATGTGGTTTTCCGGCGCTACAGTCATGGCATCTTATTTTCAGGTGAAGGATCGCCATGAACAAAGCTTCCGCTTTAACACCGCATGATGCGGTTTTTAAAACATTTTTACGTCACCCTGAGACTGCACGGGATTTTCTGCAAATACATCTTCCCGCTTCGCTGCGCGAGCTTTGCGATCTTCAGACGCTTAAACTCGAGTCAGACAGTTTCGTTGAAGAGAATTTACGTGCGTACTATTCCGATGTGCTGTGGTCGGTGAAAACGACGGATGGGGATGGATATATTTATGTAGTGATTGAACACCAAAGCACACCGGATGCGCATATGGCATTCAGACTGATGCGCTATGCGGTAGCGGCCATGCAGAAACATTTAGATGCCGGGCATCAGCAGTTGCCGCTGGTGGTGCCGATGCTGTTTTATCACGGCGCTAAAAGCCCGTACCCTTATTCGCTGTGCTGGCTGGATGAGTTTGCCAACCCGAAGCTGGCTCGTCAGCTGTATGCTGCGGCGTTTCCGCTGGTGGATATTACGGTTATTCCGGATGACGAAATTGTGCAGCATCGACGTATGGCGCTGCTGGAGTTAATCCAAAAACATATCCGTCAACGCGATCTTATGGGATTGGTTGAGCAAATTGTTTCCCTGCTACTTACCGGACTGACTAATGACAGCCAGATAAAGACACTGTTTAATTATATTTTACGAACTGGCGATGCACCTCGATTCAGTGAGTTTATTCGCGGGGTTGCCGAACGTTCACCGCAGCACAAGGAGCATTTGATGACGATTGCGGACAGATTGCATGAGGCAGGATTTCAAAAAGGATGGCTTGAAGGTAAGCAGGAAGGTAAACAAGAAGGCAAAAAAGAAGGCAAACAGGAAGGGCTAATAAAGGGACGACGTGATGAGGCGCTACGTATTGCCCGCACCATGCTGGCAGATGGCATCGATATCAGCACGGTACAAAAAATCACCCGACTTTCCGTTGAAGATATTCAGGGCGTAAGCCATTAGAAATGACTTAAACCGTGCAATCGCCTGCACGGGAGCACCGGGTGGTCCGGTTTACTCTATTGCCGTTTTTACCGCCTCGCCGAGCTTCTGCATTACTTCCCGATGCTTCTCGTTTGGCGGCAACGCGCAGTTGATGCGCACACAGTTGCGATACTTCCCCGATGCGGAGAACAGCGAACCCGGCGCAACCTGGATTTTCAGGCGACAAAGCTGCTTAGCGACACAGACCATATCGACCTGGAGCGGTAGCTCGACCCACAGCATAAAGCCGCCTTTTGGTCGGGTGATGCAGATCCCGCAGGGAAAGTATTCCCGTACCCAGCAGGTGTAGATTTCCATATTGCGCTGATAAATCTGGCGCATACGCCGGATATGCCGATGATAATGACCTTCGCGCACAAAGGAAGCCGCTGCCAGTTGCGTAGCGGGAACGTTAGTTCCAATGACGGCGTACTTCATGTGCAGCAGTTTGTTGTAATAGCGACCGGGCACCACCCAACCCACACGCAGACCGGGGGCGACGGATTTGGTAAACGAACTGCAGAGTATTACCCGACCGTCGCTGTCCCAGGAGTGGATCGTGCGCGGGCGGGGATACTCTGTGGCCAGTTCGCCATACACATCGTCTTCAAAAATCACAATATCGTGCCGTTGGGCGAGGGCGAGCACCGCCCGTTTACGCGCATCCGGCATAATAAATCCGAGCGGATTGTTGCAGTTTGGAACCAGCAGCATACCTTTGATCGGCCACTGATCCAGCGCCAGCTCCAGCGCTTCAATGCTGATCCCGGTATCCGGATCGGTTGGGATCTCAATCACCTTGATCCCTAAGCCGCGCAGTAGCTGCATCGTGCCGTAGTAGGCCGGTGATTCAACGGCGACAATATCTCCGGGCTGGCAGACCGTCAGCAGCGCCAGCGACATTCCGCTCTGACTGCCGCTGGTGATCACAATATCGTCTGCATTGACCACTGAACCGCCGTCCAGCATCAGCCGTGCAATCTGCTGACGCAGTTCACGGCATCCGGATATTTCATCGTAGCCCAGTATCGCGCGCAGATTATGCTGCGCCACGCGGCTGAGCTCGCGCCACAACGGCTTCAGGCTCGGTTGATCAATGTCGGGCACGCCGCTGCTAAACGGAATTATCGATTTGTCCGCGTTGCCCTTTAGCATATCCAGCACCTGATCCCACTGGGTGATTTCGACCGGACGCTGTACCGGACGCGACATCGGTGGCACGGGTGGCTGCGCTTTTTGTGGCGCGACAAAATAACCGGAACGTGGCTGGGGCGTGATCAGCTGGCGCTGTTCCAGAGTCTGATACGCCTGCTGGACGGTGCTGATGCTGACCCCATGCTCCTGGCTCAGGCTGCGAACCGAGGGCAGTTTTTCGCCATGGCGATACAGCCCCTGCTCAATGCGTTCGGCCAGCAGATTGGCCAGATGTTGGTAACGCGTCATGCTGTATCCCTCATGGGTACCATACAGATTAAAAAATCAGTACAGATTGGCGTGAAAAAAGCGATGCAGAACTCTTTTTAACCAATCTGTATGTTAAATAAAAGTACTTTGTGAGTCTGTATTGTTTTAGGCCAGATCCGTGAAGATAAAGCCTCTGGCAAGGCGGGGAGGCAAGGTATGGAATTTCACGAGAATAAAGCAAAACAGCCGTTTATTGGGTTTGTACTGATCTGGCGGGCATACAAGGCGTGGCGGCTTCGAGCGCAAACGCGGCGCTTATTGCAACAGATGAGCGATGAGCGGCTGCGGGACGTCGGGCTGCGACGCGATCAGGTGGAGTGATTTTCTTTCATCGACAGAGGCTGGGGGGTTATCGTCCCGGCCTCTTTTATATTCACGATATTTATCAATTCATGCTTCTGGATAGCCTGTTCCTTGATACTTACCATGATAAGTATTATTTTCTTTTCAGCGATGAGGGGAAAATAAGATGACTGAAGATGAACTGTTTGCCCGCCGACCAATGGGGATGCGCATGGCAATGGTGGTGCGCCAGTGGCGGGCCATTATTGATGCTGCCATCACCGATACAGGCCTGACGCAGTCCAGCTGGACGGTACTGATGCAACTGTATCAACTGGGAGACAACGTCTCAGTCAGTGAACTGGCACAAATGCAGGGCATCGAACTGCCGCCGCTGATGCGCACCCTCTCGCAGCTGGAAAAGCAGGGCTATCTGCTGCGTTCCACATCGCCTTATGACAAACGCATCCGCCTGCTAACGCTGACCGCGCAAGGCCGCGCAAGGCTGGACGAACTCAACCGGGTGATAGAGACATACCAACATCGCGTCACCTGCACCATCCCTGAGGCGGAACTCGCTTCCTTCAGCGCCACGCTCAATCAAATCGCCTGCAATCTGCGGACAATCCGCGAAGAAGACAATCAACACTAAAAAATATGATGACCCCAGAACAAAAATTTGCCCGTTGGGTAAGGGTGAGTATTGCCGCTTTCCTGGTAATATTCGCCTGGTTTATCGTTGCCGATATCTGGATCCCGCTGACGCCGGACTCCACGGTGATGCGTGTGGTAACGCCCGTTTCCTCACGCGTTTCCGGCTACGTCTCGCAGGTGCATGTACACAATAATAGCCAGGTGAAGAAGGGCGATTTGCTGTACGAACTGGATCCGACGCCGTTTATCAATAAGGTCGAGGCTGCGCAAATCGCCCTTGAGCAGGCGAAGCTGAGCAATCAACAGCTGGATGCGCAGATAGCTTCCGCGCGCGCCAACCTGCGCACCGCGCAATTCAACGCCCATAACGATAAGACCACCCTTGATCGCTATCAGCGCCTGAGCGCCATGCAGAACGTGTCGCAATCCGATCTCGACAAGGTGCGTACCGCCTGGCAGACCAGCGAGCAGTCGGTGGCGGCGCTGAATGCCAGTATTCAGAACCTGCTGATCCAGCGCGGCGAGCGCGATGACAAGCGTAACGTGACGCTGCAAAAATACCGTAACGCGCTGGAAGAGGCGCAACTGAACCTCGGCTGGAGCAAAGTATTTGCCCAGACCGACGGTACGGTGAGTAACCTCCAGCTTAGCCCCGGACTTTACGCCACCGCCGCCACGCCGCTACTGGCGCTGGTCAGCCATCAGACCGATATCGTGGCTGACTTTCGCGAGAAAAGCCTGCGCCACACTCGGGTAAATACCGATGCCGCCGTGGTGTTCGATGCCATGCCGGGCAAGGTCTTCTCTGCCCGCGTCACCAGCAGCGATGCCGGTATTCTGGCGGGTCAGGAGCAGGTTAACGGCCAGTTGTCGCAACCGGAACAGTCTACCCGCTGGGTGCGCGATGCTCAGCGTATGCGTATTCACGTCGTGCTAAACGAACCGCTCGACACGCCGTTACCGACCGGGGCGCGCGCCACGGTACAGCTGTATAACAGCGAGGGGATGTTCGCCCGCACCTTTGCCGGAGCGCAGATCCATCTCGTTAGCTGGCTGCATTATGTCTATTAACACGCTGGCCCACGTCTTTACGCCGCACGGGAACATTGTCTACACCGCCAATGATTTTCGCCAGACCCTGCGTATCTCCGTTGCCGGGACAATCGCGCTGAGTATCTCGACATTCTACAACGTGCAGTACGGCGTATTTTTTGTGGTTTATCCGCTGATGCTGCTGTCGCTGGTGCCGGTGTTCAACCGCCATGTGGCAACACAGTTTGTGTTCAGCGCGGCGGTTAACTGTGTCGAAATGGTGCTGATCGTCGGCTATCTTTCACAGTGGCCGCTGGTTATGACACTGGTGGTGTTTGGCCTGTACGTGATGCGTTTTCGTTTTATGAGCAAAGGCCCGCTGTTTCTGCTCGGCTCGATGGGCGTGGTGTGCCAGAGCACGATGCTCAACTTTATGAGTTATCCCACCACCAACTGGCATACGCTGATGTTCTCCAATATGGAAGCCTGCGTCATGGCAGTGGCGCTGAGCGCGCTGCTGCATTATCTGATCCCGGACGTAGAACCTCGCCAGCCGCCACCGCGCATTGAGAAAGATGCCGCCCGGGTGCGCCATGAATCGCTGCTTTCCGGTACGGTGGCGACGATGATTTTTGTTGTCTTCCAGATCTGTGATTTGAGTGATTCGCTGTCGGCACTGATGGCAGGCATTTTGATCCTGTTTCCGATGCACTATCGTGGCGCGGTGATTAGCTCGATCTGGCGCGTGGTTGGGGTGGTGCTGGCCTGCCTGTATATTCTGCTGGTACAGCTGCTTATCTATGATTTCAGCAACCATATGGTGCTGATGATGCCACTGATTGGCCTCGGGCTGGCGTTCAGCGCCCGCCTGCACGTAATGGAAAAAGTCGGCGCAGGCGTGGGGTTTGCCAGTATCACCACCATCGGCATTATGTTTGGCCAGAACCTGCACCCGGATCAGGACCTGGTGTTCAGCGATCTGTACCGCATCACCTCCGTCACCGTTGCGCTGGTGGCAACGCTCACCATGGTGTTTCTGGTACACCGGGTGTTGAACTGTTTTGCCGCGACGCGATTTGTGATTACCGAGTGAGTGGGGCAAGTGCCGGATGGCGGCCGCGCCTGATCCGGCCTACAAAATTCAATTCCTGATCGTCAAATTGTGAAGCTATTTCCAACAACCGAGGTATAATTGCAAGATAATTGTATATACGTTTTTGTATATACAATTAGGGATGAAATACATGCCAATGGAGTTTGAATGGGATGCAAACAAAGCACAAAGTAACCACCGTAAACATGGTGTTCGCTTTGAGGACGCAGTATTGGTTTTCGACGATCCCCGGCATTTGTCCAGACAGGATCGTTATGAGAACGGTGAGTATCGGTGGCAGACCATCGGTCTCGTTCATGGCATTGTGGTTATTCTGGTTGCCCATAGCGTTAGGTTTGAAAGTGGCTTTGAAGTCATTCGTATCATCAGTGCCAGAAAGGCAGACAGTAAAGAGAGGAATCGTTATGAGCATGGTTAAACATAAACGCGGCAGCGTATCCGCGCTGAGTGCTCAGCATGAGGCTGAACTGAAGGCGCTGGCGAATAAACCGGATGATGATATTGATTACAGCGACGTTCCCGTGACCGAAGATGAGCAGTGGTCAGAGGCTCATCGCGGTAAGTTTTTCCGTCCGTTGAAAACGCAGGCATCGGTGCGCATTGATGCCGATGTGATGGAGTGGCTAAAGCGCCCCGGGAAGGGTTACCAGATACGGCTGAATGCTATTTTGCGCGAGGCTATGCTGAGAGAGCAAAACAAGAAATAGCCTTATACTGGGGCAGTAAGTGCCGGATGGCGGCTGTGCCTTATCCGGCCTACGGGGAAGTGCTATTTCCAGGCCCGGTAAGCGTAGCGCCACCGGGCAATTCAGCAGGGGATTACTTCTTCAATCCCGCAAATGCCGCTCTGATCTCGTCTTCCGGCAAATTAATGCCGATAAACACCAGTTGGCTGTGCGGTTGCTCGTCGCCCCACGGGCGGTCCCAGTCGGCGCTGTACAGGCGCTGCACGCCCTGGAACAGCAGGCGGTTCGGCTCGCCTTCAATCCACAGCATGCCTTTATAGCGCAGCAGCTTCTCGGCGGATTCCAGCAGCAGGTTTTCCATCACTCGCGACACGTCGCTGATGTTTACCGGGTAATCCAGCTCGACGACGATCGAGGAGATATCGTTTTGCTTGTCGGCGATAAAGTGGAAGCGCGGTTTGGCGCTGACCACGTTCTCTTCCAGCATAAAACCGTTGGTGTCGAACAATTGCGCGAGGTCGATATCGCCATGCGTCACGGTGTAAATCGGCGCACGGGCGTTGATGCGCGACAGGCGCTCACGCAGTTTTTCGCTTTCACCCGCGACGTCGGTTTTGGTCAGCAGGATCCGGTCGGCGTAGCCGACCTGCGACTGGGCGATGGTGAACTGGTTCATCTGCTCGTCGGCATGTACCGCGTCAACCAGCGCAATTACGCCGTCCAGCAGGTAGCGTTCGCAAATCACTTCATGGGAGAAAAAGGTCTGGATGATCGGGCCGGGATCGGCCATGCCGGTGCATTCGATCACCAGACGGTCGAAATTGATGGCGCCTTTGTCGAGGTTATCGAGCAGGTCTAACAGTGCGTCTTCCAGCTCACTGGAGCGGGTACAGCAAATGCAGCCGTTGGTCAGGGTTTTGATCTGCGTGGCGCGATCGCCAATCAGCTGATCGTCCACCGAGACTTCGCCGAATTCGTTTTCGATAACGGCAATCTTGTAACCGTGCTGCTCGTTGAGAATATGGCGCAGCAGGGTGGTTTTACCCGCGCCAAGAAAACCGGTGAGTAGGGTAACTGCAATCGGGGTCATTCACTTCTCCTTCTAACAGCAACTGCTTCCGCCGCTACCGTAGCGGGCTTCCTGGCGCTCGCGGAAGAATTCTTCGTAGGTCATGTACGGCTTATCGGGATGGTTGGTCTTCATGTGCTCGACGTAGTTGTCGTAGTCCGGAATACCAATCAGCATTTTCGCCGCCTGACCGAGATATTTTTTTGCCTGACCTAAAGTACCAAACATGGAACGCCCTGTTAATGAATAAAGCCGGATGGCGGCTTGCGCCTGATCCGGCCTACGTTAACTTTACTTTGTAGGCCGGGAGCGCAGTGCGCCACCCGGCTTCAGGTTAGTGGTGTGAAGAGGTCTTCACGCCGCCTTCCGGCACCGGTACATACGGCGTCTCTTTATCAGAGCGACCGTTGATGGCGCGGGCTTTCTGCCAGGTACGGAACCCGTAGAAAATGATGCTGTACACCACCACCAGGAACAGAATACTCAGACCTGCGTTGGTGTAGTTGTTGACGACGATGTGGTTCATGTTGGCAATCTGCTGAGCGGTCAGTTCGCCGCCGTTAGCAATCTTCTCTTTGTACTGATTCGCCATGAAGAAGAAGCCTTCCATCTGCGGGTTGGTGCTGAACAGTTTCAGACCCAGCGCCCATGTGGTGCAGATAAGCAGCCATACTGCCGGAACAACGGTAACCCAGATGTATTTGGTGCGCTGCATTTTAACCAGTACCACGGTGCCGAGAACCAGTGCCACGGCAGCCAGCATCTGGTTAGAGATACCGAACAGCGGCCACAGGCTCTTAACGCCGCCCAGCGGGTCAACAACGCCTTGATACAGCAGGTAACCCCACAGGCCTACGCAGCCCGCAGTACCGATGATACCCGCAACCAGAGAATCGGTTTTCTTCAGGAACGGCACGAAGTTACCCAGTAAATCCTGCAGCATAAAGCGGCCAGAACGGGTACCGGCATCCAGTGCGGTCAGGATGAACAGCGCTTCAAACAGAATACCGAAGTGGTACCAGAAGCCCATATCAGCCATCGGCAGCACTTTGTGGAACACGTGAGCGATACCAACGGCCAGCGTCGGTGCGCCACCTGCTCGGTTCAGAACGGACGGTTCACCGATGTCTTTCGCGGTTTGCAGGATCTGCTCAGGCGAAATGACGAAGCCCCAGGAGCTGACGGTCGCTGCCGCATGTGCGGTGACGTCTTTCAACTGCGCCATAATCAGCGGTGCGTTTTCGCCGCTCATTTCATGCAGGTTCGGCATGGTGATGCCAAGGCCCGCAGGCGGGGTGTTCATCGCGAAGTACAGACCTGGTTCGATGATAGACGCGGCAACCAGCGCCATAATTGCGACGAAGGATTCCATCAGCATCGCGCCGTAACCGATAAAGCGCGCATCGGTTTCACAGGCCAGCAGCTTCGGTGTGGTACCGGAAGCAATCAGCGCGTGGAAGCCAGATACCGCACCACACGCGATGGTGATGAACAGGAACGGGAACAGAGCGCCTTTCCACAGCGGACCGGTACCATCAACGTACTGGGTCATCGCTGGCATTTTCAGTTCCGGGTTGAGGATAACAATCCCCACCGCCAGACCGACGATAACGCCGATTTTCAGGAAGGTAGCCAGATAGTCGCGCGGGGCGAGGATCAGCCATACCGGCAGCAGCGCAGAGATAAATGCGTAGCCGATCAGGGTAAAGGTAATGGTGGTGTCTTTAAAGGTCAGCGCCGGGCCCCAATACGGGTCGTGCGCAATCACGCCGCCGAAGTAGATAGAAGCTACCAGCAGCACAATACCAATCACCGACACTTCGCCCACGCGTCCCGGTCGCAGGAATCGCATGTAGATCCCCATGAACAACGCGATAGGTACGGTTGAGCAGACGGTGAACACACCCCACGGGCTTTCTGCCAGCGCTTTCACTACGATCAACGCCAGTACTGCGAGGATGATGATCATGATTAAGAAGCAGCCGAACAGCGCAATGGTTCCCGGGATCGGGCCCATCTCTTCTTTGATCATCTCACCCAGAGATGCGCCGTTACGGCGGGAAGAGATAAACAGCACCATGAAGTCCTGTACCGCACCGGCCAGCACGACGCCTGCCAGCAGCCACAGCGTACCGGGCAGGTAGCCCATCTGCGCGGCCAGTACCGGCCCAACCAGCGGACCTGCACCTGCGATAGCGGCAAAGTGGTGACCAAACAAGACGTTACGGTTGGTTGGAACGTAGTTCAGACCGTCATTGTTGATGACCGCCGGCGTGGCACGCGTTGGGTCAAGTTTCATCACCTTTTGGGCGATGTACAGGCTGTAGTAACGATAGGCCACCAGATAAACAGAAACTGAGGCGACCACGATCCACAGGGCACTAATGTGTTCACCCCGACGTAATGCCACTACCGAGAGGCAGAATGCACCGATGATTCCGAGAATCACCCAGGGTATGTGCTTGAATATCTTTTTCGTATCCATAGTAAAACCTGGTTTTTTACCCGTTATACTTCAAGTTGTATGTGCGTTGGCTTCATTCGCTCACCCCAGTCACTTACTTTTGTAAGCTCCTGAGGATTCCCTCATTTGCCGCCTTCTTACAACTCGAATTATCTAGGGTACCTATTAATAATTGGCCGAAGCCGCGTGGGTTTGATCTTGTGTTTGAGGAGGTTATTTGACTGCTATGTTGGGGGGATCTTGCCAGAGAATTACGCGCGTAAAGTAAGGTAAATAAGTGAGCGGTTGTATGTCAGCTTAAGCGGTCCCAAGTGTCAGTGAGCGGTAAACTGCGGGGGGAACGGGGAAATTTATGTGATTGAGATCACGGCAATATAGCGTTTGCCTGTCTACATGCCGTGTTTTCTCACTGACAAAGCACCTCACTGAGAGACTCAGATTACGATATAACAGTAAGGCGTATGTTCGATGTCTCTGAGCAACACATGTTTCTTACGTGATTTAGTCAGGTAATATTTTTCATCCAGATAGTAGTCAATGAGTTCATCGAGACGCTCTTTATCTATGCGGGGCGTTACCCCCAGCGTCCAGAAGCTACGCAGCTCTAATTCCGAACGTTTGATTTTTGCGCTTTTAACCAAATCAGCAATCATATTTCTGACGCAGCTTGTCGGATCCTGGTTCTGTTTGAGTTCAAGCGCAATGTAGCTATCTTGCGTCCAGCCTTTTTTCCGCAACAAGAAATCTGCACGCACTGACAAACGCTGTGGATTTTTCCGGAGATCGCAAGCAAGAGTTTGTTCACGCCACCATTCATGACCCGTCGAAGCCAGCAGATTGGCAAATTCTATCTGCATCCAGACTTCCCAACCGGAGATGTTGTACTGATCGATGATATTGAGCTTTTGGCGAATATCTTCACGTTCAAAAAAGTGGTGTGCGAGGGTGGATAGGTGATCAAAATCGCGATTTAACATAGAAGCATCCTTTCCTTCAAAAACCGGAATCCTACACCTAGGACGTAATGGAACGACTAATTTTTTGCGTAATTTGTCATAGGGAACGGTATTTAATGTGAAAACGATAATTCTGTGGCAATTGCTGGCACCATAAAGTTTTCTCTTTCCAGGCCGAAAACCAGAGTATCTGTCTAGCGGAAAGAGAAAACATGTTAAAACGAATGAAGATTGTTACCAGCTTACTGCTGGTATTGGCGCTATTTGGCCTTTTACAGCTCGCCTCGGGCGGCTTGTTTTTTAACTCACTTAAGAATGACAAAGAGAACTTTACCGTTCTGCAAACCATTCGCCAGCAACAGTCTGCGCTGAACGCCACCTGGGTTGAGCTGCTGCAAACGCGTAACACCCTGAACCGGGCAGGCATTCGCTACATGATGGATCAGAGCAATATCGGTAGCGGCGCGACCGTTGCCGAGCTGATGCAGGTGGCGAGTACGGCGCTGAAGCTGACGGAAAAAAACTGGGCGATTTACGAGTCGCTCCCGCGCGATCCGCGCCAAAGCGAAGCCGCTTTCCAGGAGATCAACCGCACCTATGACATCTATCATGGTGCGCTGGCGGAGCTGATCCAGTTACTGGGTGACGGGAAGATCAACGCATTCTTTGATCAACCGACGCAGAGCTATCAGGATGGCTTTGAGAAGCAGTACATGAGTTACATGCAGCAGAATGATCGCCTGTATGACATCGCGGTGGAAGATAACAACAGCTCTTACAGCCAGGCGATGTGGGTGCTGATCTGCGTGCTGATTACCGTACTGGCGGCGATTATTGCGGTGTGGTTTGGTATCAAGCTGACCCTTATCTCCCCAATGAACCGTCTGATCGACAGCATTCGTCATATCGCCAGCGGTGATCTGGTGAAACGTATTGAAGTGGAAGGGTCCAACGAGATTGGGCAACTGGCGGAAAGCCTGCGTCACATGCAGGGTGAGCTGATGAATACCGTGGGTGACGTGCGTAACGGTGCCAACGCGATTTACAGCGGTGCCAGCGAGATTGCGATGGGCAACAACGATCTCTCCTCCCGTACCGAGCAGCAGGCGGCTTCCCTGGAAGAAACTGCGGCCAGCATGGAACAGCTGACGGCGACCGTTAAGCAGAACGCCGAAAACGCGCGTCAGGCCAGCCATCTGGCGCTGAGTGCTTCTGAAACCGCGCAGAAAGGCGGCAAAGTGGTGGATAACGTGGTGCAAACCATGCGTGACATCGCGTCCAGTTCGCAGAAAATCGCCGACATTATCAGCGTCATCGACGGCATTGCCTTCCAGACTAACATTCTGGCACTCAATGCCGCAGTAGAAGCCGCGCGTGCGGGTGAGCAGGGCCGTGGATTTGCGGTGGTTGCGGGTGAAGTACGTAACCTGGCCCAGCGTAGTGCGCAGGCCGCGCGCGAGATTAAGAGCCTGATTGAAGACTCGGTCAGCCGCGTGGATGTTGGTTCAACGCTGGTAGAAAGCGCCGGTGAAACCATGGATGAGATCGTCAATGCGGTAACCCGCGTGACCGATATCATGGGTGAAATCGCCTCTGCTTCTGATGAACAGAGCCGCGGTATTGACCAGGTTGGTCTGGCCGTTGCCGAGATGGATCGCGTGACGCAGCAGAACGCCTCGCTGGTGGAAGAATCCGCCGCCGCCGCTGCGGCGCTGGAAGAGCAGGCCAGCCGCCTGACTCAGGCCGTTGCCGTGTTCCGTATTCAGCATGACCAACAGCGTGCTCGCGATGTTGCGACAGCAAAACCGGTTTCAACGGTCCAGCCGCGCAAAGCCGCGGTAACGGATGCCGGGGATAACTGGGAAACGTTCTAAGCCTGTGATGCCGGATGGCGCTGTCGCTTATCCGGCCTACGGGAAAGTTACGTGGTTGCCGGATGGCGCTGTCGCTTATCCGGCCTACGGGAAAGTTACGTGGTTGCCGGATGGCGCTGTCGTTTATCCGGCCTACGGGGAAAGATACGTGGTTGCCGGATGGTGCTGCCGCTTATCGGGCTTACCGGAAATGTTACGTAGGCCCGATAAGGCGTAGCCGCCATCGGGCAATTAGCGCAACATCAGATGCATGGCGCAGCGCGATTCAAATGCCAGTCCATGCGCTGCTTCCTCTTCTCTTTTCTGGCGCAACTTTGCAGGCAGCGTCTCGTCAGCCAGTATTTCAAATCCCAGTCGCGCGTACCATGGCACATTCCACGGCACATCGCGGAAGGTGGTCAGCGTGAGCGACGTGTAACCTTTCTTGCGCGCCTGTTCGGCAACATACTCAATCAATCTGCGGCCAATTCCTTTTCCCTGCCACTCCAGATGCAGCGACAGTTCAGCAATAAACAGCGATGACCCCAGCGTTTCGGCAACCAAAAAACCGACCGGAAGCGCATCGACCTGCGCCAGCCAGCTCATGCCTGCGGCGGCAAAAGCCTGATGCTGAGCAGCCGATAAAATCTGGTCTTCAGCAATCCACGCCAGTTCGGGGATGAGTAAAAAACGTTGCCCCGCAGATCGTTCGATGGCGGGAAGAGCGGCAGTATCTGCCAGGGTAGTGGCGCGCAAGGTGATGTTCATACGAGGAGCATAACATGCCCGATAAACGTGGTGTTATCGGGCATCTGGAGGATTAATCTTTACGCGGATCGCTGATGGGTTGGCGAACCAGGAAGATGTAGGCGAGGGCACCCACCATGGTGACGCAGCCGCAGATGATCAGCGCCAGGCGGAAAGAGTTGGTGGTATCAACTATAAAACCGGTGACGATCGGTGCGAACGACGCGCAGATAAAGCTGGCAAAGTTCTGGATACTGCCCACGGAAGCGGTCATACGTGAGGCGACGGCGACGTGGATCAGACCCCAGCACGAGGTACCTGCGAAGTGGATACAGAACAGCGCCATACCGATCAGTAACACGGCGGCCATTGACGTTGTGGCCTGCGGCACGACGAAGGTGAAGGCTGCGGAGCAGAACATCCCGGCGATAATACAAATCTTACGGCTCTTAATCGGCGCCATACCGCCTTTCACCAGCCAGTCGGTGACAAAACCGTTAATTAGCATGCCGGCTGCGCCAAACAGGAACGGGATCGCCGCCATTAATCCGGTGCTTTTTAAATCCAGGTTGTAGGAGGTTTGCAGGTAGCCCGGCAGCCAGGCCAGGTATAGCCATGCGGTATAGTTGATGCCGCTAAAGCCCAGCATCATGCCCCACATGGTACGGTTGCGGAACAGGCTGCGCCATTCGGCAAAGCTCAGCGGATCGCGGCGGGCATTGACGCTACCGGCGTTCAGGTACGCTTGTTCCGTAGCGCTCAGCTCAATTTGCTCGCGGTTGCGATACAGCATGTACCAGCCGATGGCGAGGAAAATACCCAGCACGCCAATGGTGATGAACATCCAGCGCCAGCCCATTACCAGCATCATGGCAGCCAGAATCGGCGGGCTAATGGCAACCCCGATGGTGGAGGCGGCGTTGAATAATCCCATCGGGCGGCCGCGCTCTTTGATGTTAAACCAGTCGTTGATGACCTTTACGCCGCACGGGTTCATTGGCGCTTCGCCGATCCCCATCCCGATACGCACCAACACAAACTGGGTGAAGCTGTGCACCATGCCGGATAGTGCCTGAAACAGCGACCAGAAGAACATCCCCAGTCCCAGCATAATGCGCGGACCTTTGCGATCCAGCAGCGGACCGCAGGGCAGTTGCGCAATACCGTAAGCAAGAGAGAATACCGACAGCAGCACGCCGATTTGCGTGGCGCTCAACCCCAGTTCTTCACGAATCGTTAAGTTGGCGACCGACAGTGAGCTGCGGTCGAGGTAATTAATCACCGCAGCAAAAAATAATAAAATCATTGCTGTGGTCTGGATACGTTTAATTCGGCTACTGCGTTGCACCATGCCCTCAGGCGGAACATTAATATCCGCAGATGACGACGTGCCAAACGAAGAACTTGGGTCGAGGGTAATATTATTTTTTTCCACGCCGGACTCCTGAACCTCAATAATTTATTTTTCACACAGCAGGACTGTGCAGTATTGAAAAAATACCAGTGATGAATCAATTTGCTCATCACTGCTCACAAAAGTTTTTAATGCAGTCGACTTAGCGTGAGCATAGGCAAGAGGTATTTTTCAGGCGTTTTTATTTTTATAAAATCGTGCTCCCGGTAATGATTTGCTGTTTTTTATCGGTACTTAATGAGCGACGTTACAACCCTGGTTGATGGAGCGAATCATCGATTGTTTGGCTGAATTCAAATGGTTACAGAGCGCGAGGGTGGCATCCAGGTCGCTGCGACATATTAGCGCGCTGAGGATGGTCATATGCTCATCAATGGCAATGATGTTACGCTGCTTGAGGTCGCTCTCATCCCACTGATAGTGGAAGTGGAAAATCACGGAGATGATTTCAAGTGATTGATTAAAAAATACATTATCGGCAGCAGAGAGTAGCAAAGCATGGAACTCACGATCTAACTGCGAGAACATGCGAAAGCTGCTGCCAATGCTGTCGCGTAGGATCCGATGGCGCTCCAGCAGCGTTTTAGCCTGCAACCAACGCGGGTCATCGTCAGGCAGATTGAGGAAATGCTGCAGAGAATGCGTTTCCAGCATCTCTCTGAGTTCAAACAGCTGTTCCGCATAGGCCTGATCGAACTGCTTCATGCTCCACTGACCGCGTTTTTCGTTTTTAATCAGGTTGTAACGTTCGAATTTTAAAAGATATTCCCGTACTACCACCGGGCTGACGCCTGCAGCTCTGGCAAGCTGCAGTTCGGAGAAGCTCTCGCCTGCACGCAGCTGTCGCTGGTTGATCATGGTGAAAAACGCCTGTTCAAAAATCCGGTTTTGCTCGGTCATGGAGGCGGTGGTGCAGGCAAAACCATCGTCATGGTCGGGTTTTCGCACGATGACGTAGTGGCTGCCGACCTGGGTCAGAACGCCGCACTCGCATAAGTGGCTCAGCATATGGCGCACGGTGGTGCGGCTGATGTTGTACATCTCCGCCAGTGCGCTTTGTGAGGGGAGTGGGGAAGGGATATGACCACGCGCCATATCATCGATTATCTGGTTAATCACATTGTGGCGTAAGTTCTGCGAACGGCTCATGGCTTCTCCTTTTTATCTATTAAAACCCGATTTAAAACATTTTTATGCGCTGGGATTCACAGATTGTGTTTCTGCTTTCTCCGTCTTTTTTATTTTCGTTGATATCTGAGGCAACAAAAAAACAGGAGAGCAGAATCATGTCTACGATGAATACGTTGATTTGCCAGGAACCTAAAAAATTAGTCTGGAAAGAGCGCGAAATACCTATTCCGGGTGAGGGTGAAGCATTAATTAAAATTAAGTCGGTAGGAATTTGTGGTACCGATATTCATGCCTGGGGTGGCAATCAACCTTTTTTCAGCTACCCGCGTGTATTAGGGCATGAAATATGTGGGGAAATTGTCGGTCTGGGTAAGAATATACAGAATCTGAAAAATGGTCAGCAGGTGGCGGTTATTCCTTACGTGGCCTGCCAGCAGTGTCCGGCATGCCTGAGCGGGCGCACCAACTGCTGCGAGAAGATTTCAGTGATTGGCGTGCACCAGGATGGCGGTTTCAGTGAATATCTGTCCGTTCCGGTGACCAACCTGCTGGATGCGCAGGGGATTGACCCACAGGCGGCGGCGCTGATTGAGCCTTATGCCATCAGCGCCCATGCGGTACGCCGGGCGGCGGTGGCTCCGGGTGAGCAGGTACTGGTGGTCGGTGCGGGTCCGATTGGTCTGGGGGCGGCAGCGATTGCCAAAGCCGATGGCGCACAGGTGGTGGTCGCCGATACCAGTCCAGCACGCCGGGAGCACGTGTCTTCCCGGTTGGGACTCCCGGTTATCGACCCATCCGCTGAAGATTTTGATGCGCAGCTGCGCGCTCAGTTTGGCGGTTCGTTGGCGCAAAAGGTTATTGATGCCACGGGGAATCAGCATGCGATGAACAACACGGTGAATTTGATTCGTCATGGCGGCAGCATCGTTTTCGTTGGGCTGTTCAAAGGCGATTTGCAGTTCTCTGACCCTGAGTTCCACAAGAAAGAGACCACCATGATGGGCAGTCGCAACGCCACGCCGGAAGATTTCGCCAAAGTGGGCCGTTTGATGTCGGAAGGCAAACTGACCGCTGACATGATGCTTACGCACCGTTACGCGTTTGCCACACTGGCAGAAATCTACGAACGGGATGTGATTAACAACCGTGAGCTGATTAAAGGCGTGATCACGTTCTGAGAGGGGAAATGCGATGAAGACATTGAATCGACGTGATTTTCCGGGGGCCAGCTACCCAACGCGCGTGATCCAGTTTGGTGAAGGAAACTTCCTGCGGGCGTTTGTTGACTGGCAACTGGATATCCTCAACGAGCAAACCGATCTGAACGCTGGCGTGACCATCGTTCGCCCGATCAATACCGATTTTCCGCCGTCGCTGAATACCCAGGACGGGCTGTATACCACGCTTATTCGCGGGCTAAACGAGCAGGGCGAGGCGGTGAGTGAGGCGCGGCTTATCCGTTCGGTGAATAACGAAATCAATCCGTATCAGGATTTCGCGGCGTATCTGGCGCTGGCGCACAATGCGGACATCCGTTTTGTGTTTTCGAATACCACCGAAGCCGGAATTAGCTATCACGCAGCGGACCGTGTGGATGACGCGCCGCCGGTGAGTTTTCCGGCCAAGCTGACACGCCTGCTGCTGGAGCGCTTTAACCACTTTGCGGGCGCGGTGGATAAGGGCTGGGTAATTATCCCGTGCGAGCTTATCGACTATAACGGTGAGGCGCTCAAAACGCTGGTGCTGCGGTATGCGCAGGAGTGGCAACTTCCTCCGGCATTTGCCGACTGGGTGGAGACGGCAAACACGTTCTGTTCCACGCTGGTCGACCGTATTGTCACCGGCTATCCGCGTGAAGAAGCCGCTGCGCTGGAGGCTACGCTAGGCTATCACGATGCATTTCTCGATGCCGCGGAGCATTTTTACCTGTTTGTGATCCAGGGGCCGCAGTGGCTGGCAGAGGAGCTGAAGCTGGCGCAGTGTCCGCTGAATATCCGGGTGGTGAGCGATATCAAACCGTACAAAGAGCGCAAGGTCGCTATCCTCAATGGTGCGCATACGGCTCTGGTGCCGGTCGCGTGGCTGTGCGGGCTGGAGACCGTTGGTGAGGCGATGCAGGATGCTGATGTCCGCCGCTTTGTCGAAAGAGCGATTAGTGAGGAGATTATTCCGGTGTTGGATCTCCCGGCGGACGAATTGCGTGAATTTGCCGACGCGGTGAGCGGGCGTTTTCAGAACCCCTACATTCGCCACCAGTTGTTTTCCATTGCGCTTAATGGGATGACCAAATTCCGCACCCGAATTTTGCCGCAGCTGCTGGCGGGTCAGCACAATGGGCGCTGGCCCGTGCGGTTAACGTTTGCCCTCGCTGCGCTGCTGGCGTTTTATCGTGCAGAACGCGACGGGGAACGCTATCCAATACAGGATGATGAGCAGTGGGTAAGCCTCTATGCCAGCCTGTGGCCGCGAGTTGGCAATGATTTAACGCTGCGTGAACTGGTGGATGCCGTGCTTGGCGATGCGGCGCACTGGGGAGAGGATTTGACGTTGTTACCTGGCCTTGCCGGGCAGGTCACGGCCAATCTGGAGATGATTCTGGTGCAGGGTATGCGCCAGACGGTGAAAGGTCTGGAATAAGGTTGCCATGCAGCGCCCGGTGTGGTGTTGGGCGCTGTTTTTTTTCAGACAATACATTCGGTTAACGATAGGTCTGATAAGCAAAGCGCTATCAGACCTATCATGTTACGAACCCTGAGCCACGACTTTGATTTCAACCATTCCGATCCCCAACTTACGCGGTGAGTGACCGAGAATATTGCCCTCGTTGGTGGCGACCGGATCGGGTGGAACAATTACCAGCGTATCGGCATCAGCCGGGTTATCAAAATGTAAGATGGTGGTGGTGACGTCATGGCCTAACACCAGCGTCTGTTCCTCGTTGCCAACGCGCACGGGAATAGGGCGATTAGCATTGTCGCCGAAGGCTTTCGCGGTAATGACCAGATCGAATTTCTTCGGTAGCGGGGCTTTGTACTCAATCGTTACTTCTTCGCTGAGCTGCGCATTGGACCAGCGTCCCCAGGATTCGGGGCGTGAAATACCGCTAAACTGTTTGACCTCTTCCGGCGCGCCCGCCACGTTGAAAACGAAGCTATCTGCTTTGTAGCGAATGTCATTATCGACAATTTTCAGCGTATCGACGTTACCTTTATAGCGCTCCATGTCGATCACCGTGTCTTTAAATACGGTTTTACTTTTCCACTTAGCTTTATCGACGTGCTGTACGATTTGCTGCCCGCCCAACTGCCCCTGTGATACGCACCAGTCGGTAGAAAGCGCCAGCTCCGGCGCCCACAGTTGCGCCATTTTGTAGCAGCGATCGACCCAGACGAAGTTATCGCGTGGGGCGAAATCTGCCAGTTGGAAGCGCAGCGGGGCCGAGTATTCGCTTTCCGGCAGCGGCTCGACGCGTTTGTCCGATACGCGCAGCAGCAGCGGCAGGCGGAAATGACTGCCGGAGAAAGAGATCATATTTTTGTCCTGGTCGACGGTGAACTCTTTCATCTCTTTCGGGAAATTCCACAGGCGAATGATATCGGGCTTCCACGCCAGCATTTTTTCTTTGATGTTCAGGAACACTTCCGACACGGATTCGCTCGACAAGCTGCTGCGGCCAAGGCCGATAAAGTTATCGCCGCCGAGAATATCCAGTACCGTTGCGCCGTTATCCATCGTGTTACGTTTCACCGCCAGCGTGTCCTGTTGCGGTTGATCGCCGCGCAGCACGAAGAACAGGTTGTTGCGGTCCTGCTTGTTCAGATACTTCCATGCGGTGTTGTTCATCGCCAGATGATCGGAAGACACCACGATAACGGTATCTTTAAACCACGGCGATGCTTTGATTTTATTGATAAATTCGGCAATGTTTTCCTGGCTGCAGCTGACCGCGCTGAACGATTGGTTGGCCTTCCCGTCGATGTCATAACGTTTACGGTTGCAGCTACGGGAGATAAAACCATCCGGATGATGGGTATCCACGGTCAGGGTAAACAGTGAAAAACGCTGGCCCGAGCGCGAAAGCTCTTCGAATTTTTTCCACGCTTCGTCCAGCACGGTATCGTCGTAGAAGCCCCAGTCGTTACGATAGGTCGGGTCCGCCACCACGCTTTTTAACTCTTCCGCACCATACAGATGGTCAAAGCCGTGAGATTTCAGGAACACGTCTTTGCCAGCAAAGCGCAGGTTGGCACC
Source organism: Citrobacter sp. Cpo089 (assembly GCF_030332695.1). Lineage (NCBI taxonomy): Bacteria > Pseudomonadati > Pseudomonadota > Gammaproteobacteria > Enterobacterales > Enterobacteriaceae > Citrobacter > Citrobacter sp. Cpo089. The sequence goes on from NZ_JAOWHJ010000054.1 coordinate 50,360, forward strand.
CTGCACAAAGTAGTTCTGATAGCCGGAGTTTTTCAGGATATCGCCCAGACAAATATTGTTAGGGAAGAAACTTGAAACAGACGCAGAGGCGTTGCCTTCAAACGGCGCAAACAGCGGAATACCGCACTGGGAGGCGACCATGCCCGCGATGGTGTAATCCGTACCCGGCAGCTGCATGGTGTTGCTGAAATCCAGACCTTCGTTTTTCAACGCGCCGAGTTCCGGGGTCAGATCCGGGAATGCGTCGTTATTAAAATAGGTGCGTTCGAGGCTTTCGCCGTAGATATAAACCAGGTTCAGCTTCGGGTTGGGAATGGTTTTTGATGGCTCTTTATAATACGTCGGGAAATCCGGGTCGCCATCGCGTGACTGCGACTTCACCAGTTCGGTTATCTGGTGAAACGCTGGGCTGGCGTCAACGGAGGCCAGCGCCAGCAGCAGGGCCAGCAGACTGTAACCCACGTGATGCGGGTGATGGCGACGGCGGCGCAGAACCCAGCCGAGAGCGACAAAAACGGTCGTCAGCGCCAGCGCGATCCCAACGCCCGGCAGGATATATTTGCCGATACCTGCACCGGTCAGGCTGTTGGTCAGCGTGTACAGAACCGCGTCATTGATCCCGTCGCCGGTGAAATAGTCACTGGCGTACAGCGTGATATTCAAGACAATAAAAATCCCCAGCACCGTTAACGTGGCGGCAAACCACCAGGTGTTGCGACCCGCTTTCCAGGCATAAATCAGCACTGAAGCGAGAAACAGAGTGATGGAGATTAATTCTGACAACGGTCGATCCTCAGTAAACCGGGCAATTGCCTGGCAGGCTAATCATTTGGTGAGAGAACAATGTAATAGCGTTGTTACATTGCTGCAATTGTAGTGACATTAAATTACGTTGTTATTCAGAATTGGTTTAGTTATGCGCGTTTTTGTGGGGAAATACTGTTTATTTGGAATGTGAATGTATTGTCGAAAATAAATAGATGCCGCGCAGGTTATACGCGGCATGTCGTGCGTCAGGAAATGAAGTTCATGCCCTGTTTTAACACCAGATCGCAGGCCTTGGTTTTTACCTGCTTCGCCAGCGAGCTGTTGCCAATCGTGTTCAGGTCCAGCTGTTGACCATCTTTGGCGTTGAGCAGACCCTGAATCCCGTCCATATAGTTGGTGTCTTGCTTCTGCTCAGGAGCACTGAGCCCCAGTTTATCCAGCACCTGGTTTTTGACGTTTTGCGTGTCGGTGACCGAGGCCAGCTTCTGTTTCGCGCAATATTCCAGGATCCCGGCGGCGTTATTCATGCTGCTGGAGGTCAACGACTGATTGCTGCCATTCAGCAGGCTGGTCAGGGAAGAGAGCGACGAGCTGCTTTGCGAGCCGGAGCTTTGTTTGCTCAGCTCACTGGCCGCGCTGGAGAGCGAATCCTGCCAGGAGGCGGCGAAAACGCTGGTAGAGATGAGCGTGCTGGCGGCAAGCGCACAGCACAGCAGACGTTTGGTAGTTTTCATCATTATATGCAACTCGTGTTATGCCTTTTCAGCGCAGTATAGCGCTGGCGGTCTTAGGAGTGGTCCTAATACGTTAATACTCTTTACCGGTGACCCGACTACGGTAGCTTTCCCAGTTAAAAATGACCCACAGGCTGTTGCCAAGGCGCATACGATCCATCACGCGCTCGCCGAGCAGCTTGTTCATTTCATCCATATTGCTGTTAGTTAACATACCGGTCGGACGTTTTGAGGACGAACGGCGATCGACAATCTGGTTAATGATCACTTTTTCATAGCGGGATTCGGTCTGCATGCCGATCTCGTCGATCACCAGCAGATCCACATTGCTCAGATCGTTGAGCAGCTGTTCTTCGCTGGTTTCACGATTACTGAACGTTTCTTTCATCGCCGACATTATATCGGCCACGGTAATGATCAACACTGACTTACCACGCAGCAGCAGTTCGTTGCAGATGGCGGCGGCTAAATGGTTTTTGCCGGTGCCGGGTTTGCCGGAGAAGATAAAGCTGGCGATGTTGCCGTCAAACTCTTCAACATACTGGCGGGCTTTGCTCAGGGCGTTCATCTGACCTTCGCACTCTACCCGATAGTTTTCGAACGAACAGTTCTGATGCAGCGGGCGGATACCGGAACGGTTGAATGTGCGCTGCATTTTCATAGCCCGGTTTTCGCGGGCCAGCGCTGCGGCACGAATTTCACCTTGCTCTTTTTGCCATGCCAGCAGCTCTTCGCCCGTTTTAAAGGCGGGCTCGACATTAGGTGGCATCATTTTTTGCAGACGTTTCATCAGGTCGCCAACGTTTTTCATCGTTATCCTCTAAAACCCGGTGGAATGTGGCTGTCAGGTTCACTGACGCTGTTCACATCGCGCTTTGGCATTCCGCCATTGCTGGCCCGTCCAATCTGAATGCTGCGCGCCAGTTTTTGCTGCCACTGAATATGGTGAAAGACTTTTCCTTCAGCCTGCCAGTAGGCAACAAATGAGGCCAGTTCTTCAGCAGTAACCGGCTCTCTCAACGCTACGCCCCATAAAGCGGCCTGACGCTGAAAGTCGGCATCAGGCTGCCAGGCAGCGTACATCGCAAATTTCCCCATTGGTACGGCAACGGGAGCAGCTTGCGGCTCTTCATAAAATTGATCATCTAATGTCACATCGCTTCCCGGGCGTGACAGTTTCTCCTCAAGCGCCAACAGCTCAGCCAGTCTCGCAGGCGTCACCGCGTAAAACGCTGGCGCATTGTTAGCGAATACGGCTACGGCGCCACCCGCAGACCTGGCCAGCACGGCGTGGTGATCGTGTAGTAAGGCGTCAATGCTAGTGACGTCTGGCGTCAAAATTTTGCAGGGCATAATGTTTCTCAATACTGAACAACAACCGAGAAGGGGACTGCTTTTATAGTAACACAGAGAAGAAGGAGAGCAGCAGATGAGGGGGGAGATTCCCCTCTCTGCATGGCATTAAAGAAAGTGCACCGTCAAACGCGTGGGCGTTTGCGATACAGCCATAACCCTGGCACGGATAGTCCGATGGAGAGCGCGCCGACAATTGATGAGGCTTTCAGGAAATTGGTCAGCAGGGTGATCATCAGCGCTTCGCTGTAGCCAAAATGGCCGATTTTTACCGCCGAGATCATGGCGGTGTAGGCGGAGATCCCAGGAAACATCGGGATCACTGCCGCAACGGTAAAGACTTTCGGATGCGCCAGATACCAACGCGACCACTGGATCCCAATGCAGCCGACCAGCAGCGATGCCATAAAGGTTGACCATTCGATATTAAACCCTGCGCTCATCATTGCCATTCGCGAACCGTGACCGAGCGCGCCGAGTAACGCACACCAGGGGAGCGCCCGATGAGGGACATTAAATACCATGGCAAATCCTACTGCCGGGATCGCCGACAGGATCATGTCCTGCATTAACGCCAACATGAAATCGATCACGCCCATCCGCGCAGCCCCCATAAGGTCATCGACATGACCACGCCAATGCAGGTCGCCAGTGTAAGCAAACTGGCAATTGCCCAGCGGGCGAGCCCGGTATTAATGTGTCCCTTAAACATATCCGCGACGGAGTTGATCAGCGGAAAGCCTGGAACCAGCAGCAGCACGCTGGCAGCCATGGCGATGGTCGGGGTGTGGTTAAACGTCGGTAGCGTCAGCAGCAGACCAGAAATCGTTGTCGCCACAAACGCGGTGATGCAAAAGTTAATTTGTGGGTGCAAATGCCGGGATGCCAGAATCTGACGGATATACATTGCCACCATACTGGCGAAAAAAGTGATCACCGCACCATCCCATCCGCCGTTATTGAGCTTACAAAAGCAGGCGCAGGACAAGCCGACCATGAAGGCGACCAGCCATCTTGGATAGCGTAGCGGCTTAATCTGGCTAAAGCGTTTCTCTACCCCTTTAATATCCAGCAGTTTATGTTCCGCCAAAATGACAATGTGCTGCACTTCCGTCACGACGTGCATATTAATGCCGCGATCCTGATTTTTTCGCGTTGATGTCAGGCATTGCCCGTCTTTAATGGTGGTCAGGACGATAGCGTTAGAGGAGATGGCGCTTTCTACGCTATCCATGCCAAGTGCCAGCCCGAGTCGGGTGGATAACTCGTCAACCAGAGCGCTTTCTGCCCCATGCTGAAGTAAAAAAAGTCCGCATTGAATACATAACCGTGTAACCGTTCGCTGTGACGACTGCTCTGTTTGCATGGCTCGCTCTGACTGAAAAGGATCTCTTTGAGTGACGAATGTCTTCTTTTTATCATGAAGCATGAGCCCGCTGGCTCTGGCTAAGATCAATCTTTGTGTCGAAAAAAGACACAGGTGATACGGTTGCGGTATCTTAACGCCCCCGTTCGCTAAGGTACGAGGGGGAGACATGATTGAAATGTAGCGTTATTTTCCCGGATGGCAAATACGTAAGCCATGCTAACGATCTATTGTAGTTATTATAATTGTACAGATAATGTATTTATACGTAATTGTGCAATAATAGCTTAGAATTTGGCGCTATTTGGATGGTGCCGTCAATACTTTTTGAAATAAATACCAAGGATAACAATTCACCCCGCTTATTGTTCGGAGTATTTTCCTGTGAGTTAAGATTATTAATCCACCTGGGAAGATTTAATTAAGTACGATTGCGGACTGGTGAGTGTGGAGGGGATATGTTGCCAGGACGCTGCAAAAACGCAATTATTATTAGTAAATCACCGATTATACAAACTGGTCTTAAAGGTATAATGCAGGGAAAGTTCTCCGATTACGAACTTACCTACTGTCGTTCTGTTGAAGAACTGACGTTATTACAGCTACGGTGTGCTGATTTGGTGATTGCTGATTTAACCGGAGACTGCAATTATCCTCGTTCAGTCTGCGAGCAATATTATTCTTTATTATCTCAATATCGTGATATTCACTGGGTATTTCTCGTATCTCGTATCTTTTATCCTCTGGCGGTTGAACTACTGATGTGTCCTGTCAGTTCGCTGCTCTCTGACGCCGAGCCGATTGAAAGTTTAGTGAATGTCATTCACGCGGAAAATACACGAGCAGAGAGAATAAGCAAGGCACTGCTCTCTCCGCCTGCTATGCCGCAATTATTAGACCATAGCGCACGATCTATTGTTCTCACTCTCTCTGAAAGAAAAGTATTGCGCCTCCTTGGGAAAGGCTGGGGGATTAACCAGATTGCGGCGTTGCTGAAAAAAAGCAATAAAACAATAAGTGCCCAAAAGAATAGCGCTATGCGTCGCTTGTCGATAAATAGCAATGCAGAAATGTATGCCTGGATAAATAGTTCTCAAGGATCGCGAGAACTTAATTTACCTTCAGTTTATGGAGAAACCACGGAATGGAAAGCAGAATCATCAAAAGAAACGTTGCACTGGTAGAAAAGTGCACGATGAGCAGCGTGGGTATTAAGAGTTTATTTAATACCATACCGGATGACCAATATAAACTTCATCTCTTTTCAAACCAGCCCGCTTTTAGCCAGGCAATGTTAAAGATGTCGTTTTCGGCAGTTATTTTTTCCCTCTCTGCAATCAGAACCGATCGTAGAGCAGGGTTGGCCTATTTAACGGAGCTGGCGATAAATTATCCGCGGATTCGCCGTGTGGTGATTGCCGATGATGACGCTGAAGCGCGTTTAATTGGTTCTCTGTCCCCCTTGCCGTTAGATGGCGTTGTGAGTAAAGCTTCTTCGTTAACGGTGTTGCAGGACGCGTTATTTACGGCGTTAAGCAGCCCTGGCCGGGGAACCGAAGGCACGAAAAACCATTGGTATATTAATCAAAGCCGTATGCTCAGTCCGACAGAACGAGAAATACTGCGCTTTATGTCGAATGGTTATTCGATGCCACAGATTGCTGTTCAGCTTGAACGGAACATCAAAACCATTCGGGCACACAAATTTAATGTGATGTCCAAACTGGGGGTCAGCTCGGATGCCGGGTTACTGGATGCGGCCGATATCCTGCTGTATCTGCGTGCTGGAGAGCCAGCGCCTTTTATGCAGGCGGTTTCGTGACGGGCAACGTTGACGTGTTTCTTGCTGGGTTTGGCCGCCGGTTTAGCGTGTGAAACATTACTGACACACGTCAACCCAGGTGGCAGAAGTCAGTTCAGCCATCCTTTCAGGCGTGATGCGAACCGCGCTGTGGATGGCACCTGCGGCAGGCAGCACTTCAGCGTAGTGTTTCAGAGAAACATCACAGTACACTGATATCGGTGTTTCTAATCCGAAGGGGCAAACGCCGCCAACGGGGTGCCCCGTCGCGTTCACGACCTCATCACTACTTAACATTCGGGCTTTGGCACCGAACGTACTCTTTAGCTTTTTATTATCCAGTCGGGCATCGCCTTTTGCTACGACCAGGATGATATCGTTCTTCACCTTTAGCGAAAGTGTTTTCGCTATTTGGCCAGGTTCAACGTTATGGGCTTTTGCTGCCAGATCAACGGTTGCTGTGCTCTGGTTTAATTCGATGATCTCGATATCTGGTGCATGTTGCGCCAGGAATTGGCGTACTGATTGCAAACTCATTCTTCTCTCCCTATCGCTTACAGATAGCCCTGCACAGCAGAAAACTGCAGGATGTAATTTGTCATAGGGGCAACCACACTGTAAATATTTTATTGTAACAACATAGCAACATTAACAGTTTTTCGATCTTCTTCACAATCAAAGAAACCGGTTACAGTAACCGGTTGCAGAATGCTGAAATGACGATTAATACTGAAGTTGTCACTTCCTCTGTATCACATAATAAGAGCCATCTATGAAACTTAACTCGAAAAGCGGTAGCGCTGGTGTTCCTCCCGGCACGGTTGCGAAAAGTGGTAATGGGCTTTACGTGGTGGCGGTGTTGATGCCAGCACCGTTGCAGGGTTTTGCACAACGGGAGAACGGCTATGTCTACTAACCATGCTGTGTTTAACGTGATTTTCCGTTTTGTTGAAAATTACGTTAGTCCTGTCGCCGGGCGCATCTCTTCGCAACGACATGTAATGGCCATTCGCGACGGTTTTATTTCGGCGATGCCTTTTATGATTGTAGGCTCTTTTCTGCTGGTTTTTGCCTATCCGCCGTTTTCTCCGGATACCACCTGGGGATTCGCCCGCGCGTGGCTGGATCTGGCAAAACAGTTTGAAGGCCAAATCCTCACACCGTTTGATATGACGATGGGGATTATGTCGGTCTACATATGTGCGGCTATTGCTTATAACCTGGGTAAGCACTATGTGAAGTCGCATCAGTTAGATCCGTTTATGTGTGCGATGCTATCAATCATGGCTTTTTTGCTGATTGCCGCGCCAAAAACCAAAGGCACAATGCCGGTTGATAGCCTGGGAGGAACGGGGATTTTCACCGCCATCCTGGTGGCCATTTACTGTGTTGAAATGATGCGCTTCCTGAAGGCGCACAACATCGGCATCCGTTTACCCGATCAGGTGCCGCCGATGATCAAAAACTCTTTCGATCTGCTGATCCCGGTGCTGGTGGTAGTACTGACGCTTTACCCGCTGAGTCTGGTGATACAGTCGCAGTTTGACATGCTGATCCCGCAGGCCATTATGGCCATCTTTAAACCACTGGTGTCGGCTGCAGATTCTCTGCCGGCGATACTTCTGGCGGTATTGATTGGCCACCTATTGTGGTTTGCGGGTATTCACGGCGCGGCAATTGTGTCGGGAATGCTGCAAATGTTCTGGCTAACTAATCTTGGAATGAACCAGTCGGCGCTGGCGCAGGGCGCGCCGTTACCGCATATCTTTATGGAAGCGTTCTGGACGTTCTTTATTGTGGTCGGTGGGTCAGGCGCAACGATGGGGTTGGTGATTTGCTATCTGCGTAGTCGTTCGGCTCATCTACGCTCGATTGGGCGTCTGAGCGTAGTCCCCAGCATTTTTAATATTAACGAACCGGTGATTTTTGGTACGCCGATTGTCATGAACCCGGTGTTTTTTATCCCTTTCCTGCTGGCCCCAATGGTGAATGCGGTACTGGCCTGGGCGGCGATGAAACTGGATTTAATTGGGCGGGTCATTTCAGTGGTTCCCTGGACCGCACCGGCACCGGTTGGCGCGGCATGGGCATTAGGCTGGGATTATCGTGCGGCTATCCTGGTGGTGCTGTTGGCGCTGGTGTCGGCCGTTATCTACTTCCCGTTCTTTAAAGTCTACGAAAAGCAGCTATTGGCGCAGGAAAAAGAAGAGGCGCAGCGTATGGAAGAGGAAAACCAGCAGGTTGCATAAATATCTGGCGAGGGGCTACGGCTCCTCGCTTACTTCAGCGTGCAGTCTCCGCATTGCTGAACGTCAGGCAGGCGATAGCGTTGGCAGCAGGTTTTGCGTACTAACAGCCCCTCACGCGGAACAACGGTTCGCCACAGAGGGTTATCCTGACCGCAGGAGAGTTGTTTCTCAAAAAAGCAGGTCTGGCGCAGCGTGGTCAGCAGTTCCTCACCTAGCAACGGCTTCATTTCCGTTAAATACCAGTGAATTAAATATCCGGTGTTGCTCCAGATAAGCTTCGCGTTGATCTCGCCCGTCGCTTCCAGCGCCTGCACAACCGGCGTCAGCGCTGAGAGAATCAGCGTTTCCATGCGTTGTTGAGGGGACAGAGCTGTTGCCTGGTGATCCTGATGGACGTCGATCCAGAAGCAGGCCGCTCGGCCCGTTTCGTGAAACTCTATGCGCATATGTTCAGGAGAGATGTCGATAGCCTCTTTTTGCGTCAGCAGAGCCACCATTAACGGAGGCATCATCAGGCCGATATACCATTGCGCCCAAAGAGAAATCAGGGGCTTATTTTCGCGGGGTAGCGTGGGCTGGTTGCGATAGATATGGTCTGAATAAACGGCCAGCAACGAGCTAAGCATCGCCGGTTGTGTCCATTCATGCAGCGTCATTGCACCTGGCACAGGCGTTTCGTCAAGACGAATGAAGTCCAGCAGGTGCTCGCGAGTTTTGGCTATCGTTGCGCGTACGGCAGCAGCCAGCGAGGGCATCTCTGAGGGGAGATGGCTACGCCAGATGACATCTTCAACGATCGGTGCGGAACGATAAGCCATGTCGATATAAGGATGTTAATATTAATGATAATGATTGCTAATCCTATAATTGACATTGAGCGATGGCAAGATCTTTGTCGCCATCCCGAGCGGCAGCGCACAGAAAGCTCAGGTAGAGGGGCAGTTTACCCGCAGCTCATCGCTGACCAGGGTATTGTTACGCCCAAGATTCTTGGCCTCGTAAAGGGCTTTATCCGCTTTGGCGATAGCAGCATCAATATCCTGTTCTACCAGAGGTGCAATGCCGATACTGACGGTTACGTTGGTTGCCACGCTCTCATTAAACATGTGAGGGATTTTAAGGTCGTACACTTTCTGGCGGATACGTTCGGCGGCAGCCTGGGCCTGCTGTGGATCGACCGCGGTCAGCAAAATCATAAATTCTTCACCGCCAAAACGCGCCACCACATCCCGGGAGCGTACGGAGTCTCGGATGGCGGCAGAAACACGGATCAACGCCTGGTCGCCCATCATATGTCCGTAATGATCGTTATAGGATTTGAAATGGTCGATATCCAACAGCAGAACGAAGTGCCTCGAATTACTCAGAGCCAACAGCGTATCGAGCCGGTGTTGCAGCCCCCGGCGATTATACAAACCGGTTAGCGGGTCGAGCATGCTGAGCCCGTTCAGGGTTTCCCTCTCCTCCAGCAGTTTGTACATCAGTTGCTGAGCGAATCCATCGTAGCGCTTTTGTATCACATGCTGGATGGCGATACCGGCCATAGGCAGCGCCATAAAATAGAAAATCCGCAAACCATGTTCGCTGCCGTTAAGCCATAAACAAACGGCGACGGAGGGGAGTGAGTGGAGCGTAAACGCGATGATATTATTGGCAAAAGCGATAGAGCCAATAAACAGTACGCTGAGCAGCGCTATTAACAGGAAATAATAATCATTCTGACCTAGAGCGTTATATTTCAAGAATATATGTAACGCCCATAACAAGCCAAAAACGATTGAAATAAAAGGGAGATTAATTCTTTTATCCGCGTATTTCCCATGCCATACCAGCAGCAGTGTACTCATCACCAGCATCAGCAACGCCGGTACTGATAAGGCTTTGACCGCAAACAGAGGGAAAAAAAGCGTAAACAGCGCGGAGACTGCGTTGAGCAGTAGAAACAGTCGTAAAGAGAGTTGGTATTTTTTTGTGCGCAGAGTTCGCCAGGATTGTACTGTCATAGGTAAATATTGTTAGTTATCTGCAATGTACGAAGGTGTGTTGGTAAATAAAACAAATAACGAACGGGGTATCATTCGCAGAGGTTTTTATTGTTTTTAGTTGAAGAGCTAACCGGTGAGCAATTTATCACCTTGGATTATTCATGTCATCAATCGTTAAGTAAAACTCATATAATTGATAGTGCTTCACGGCTGACAAATGAGAAACTTTATCATATGATATTGGTTATCATTATCAATGCCATAGGTGAAATCATGTTGCAACGTACGCTGGGCAGTGGATGGGGTGTTCTGCTGCCGGGAATGCTGATTGCCGGGATGGCATATAGCGACCTGTCGGTCTACGTATGGAAGGTGATGATTGTATTAGGATTACTGCTGACTTCGCTCATGCTGTACCACAAACGTTTACGGCACTTTGTTTTGTTACCTTCATGCGCGGCACTGATTGGTGGCATTGTTTTGGTAATGATGAACTGGAATCAGGGATGAACAAAACAGAGAAGGAAATCGAGAGGGAAATAAGATAATTGGTGCGAGGGGGGGGACTCGAACCCCCACATCCTAAGGACACTAACACCTGAAGCTAGCGCGTCTACCAATTCCGCCACCTTCGCACAGTCATCTTATTTTTTTGATATCGCCTCGTTGGTGCGAGGGGGGGGACTCGAACCCCCACATCCTAAGGACACTAACACCTGAAGCTAGCGCGTCTACCAATTCCGCCACCTTCGCCCAGTGCGAGCAATATCAACGTGGATTATGGTGCGAGGGGGGGGACTTGAACCCCCACGTCCGAAAGGACACTAACACCTGAAGCTAGCGCGTCTACCAATTCCGCCACCTTCGCATACCATCGACACTCAAAAAGTATCGTTACCACGGGGGCGGATTTTAGAGATTTTATGCAGGGCGTCAACTGTTAATTATCGAACTTAACGTGATTGCCGAAAAAAAAGGCGTTTCTTCGGCTTTGGTGTTTTATGCAGGCCGGATAAGCGATAGCGCCATCCGGCGTTGCTCGGTGTCACGCCGGATGGCGGCGTAAACGCCTTATCTGGCCTGGAGCAGTTAGGCTTTTTTCGCCTGACGCGTCATTATGGTGCGATAGACCTTGAAGCGCCCGGTCTGCGCGATAACTTCGTGGAAGCCAAACACTTCATCCAGTACCTTCGGATAAGGCAGGAAGGCGTTCGCCACAATACGCAGTTCACCACCGCTGTTCAGATGACGCACGGCTCCGCGAATCAGCGTTTGTGCTGCATCAAGGCTGGTCTGCATACCGTCGTGGAACGGCGGGTTGGAGATGATCATATCAAATCGACCCGTCACGTCAGAAAAGACGTTACTGGCGATGACGTCACCTTCAATGCCGTTGGCTGCAAGCGTTGCGCGGCTGGCTTCAACGGCGGCGGCGCTAACATCGCACAGGGTTAAGCGCACTTTCGGCGAGTGGCTGGCTAAGGCGACGGAGAGAACGCCTGCGCCACAGCCGACATCCAGCACTTTGCCTTTGGTGTGCGGCGTCAGCGTGGAGAGCAGCAGTTGGCTGCCAACATCCAGGCCGTCACGGCTGAAGACGCCCGGCAGCGTTTTGATGGTCAGATTTTCTGTCTGGTATTCATCCCAGTATTTTTCTGCATCAAAGACCGGCTGTTTTTCCAGACGACCGTGGTACAGGCCACAGCGACGTGCGCTGTCGACTTTGTTTAACGGTGCGTATTCGGCCAGCATCTGCTCTGCGCTACGTACACCGCTGCGATTCTCACCGACAACAAAAATATCGGTGCCCACCGGTAACAGCGACAGAATGTTCATCAACTGGAACTGGGCTTCCGGCTTATTCTTCGGCCAGTAGTAGATCAGCGTATCGCTATCGGCAACGTCATCGGCCTGCGCGACGAGGCTGAAGCGGACGTTGTTGCCCATCTGGCGGTTAAGCACCTGCCAGTGGTGAAGTTGCTGGGTGTGCGCACGGCTGGCGGCGCTTTCAAAATGGGCAGGCAGGTCATCCTGCAAATCACCGGCAAACAGAATACGGCTTTGTTCGAAATCATCACTGTGGCGCAGCAAGACTTCACTTGCCGGGGTAAAAGCAGACATGGAATGCTCCTTAAATTGTACAGCGGGGGATTATAGTTGTTTGATGGCACGGATTCGACAAATTTGCTATATTTGCGCCCCTGATAGACAGGAGTGTTTCGCTATGACATCCCGACGAGACTGGCAGTTACAGCAACTGGGCATTACGCAGTGGTCGTTGCGTCGTCCTGGCGCACTGCAGGGCGAGATCGCGATTTCCATTCCTGCGCATGTCCGTTTGGTGATGGTTGCTGCACAGTTACCCGCGCTAACCGAACCGTTGATCAGCGATATTTTACGCGCATTAACCGTTAGCCCGGATCAGGTTTTACAACTGACGCCTGACCGTGTCGCCATGCTGCCGCAAGGCAGTCGCTGTAATAGCTGGCGGCTGGGAACCGAAGAGCCGCTGCTGCTGGAGGGCGCTCAGGTCGAGAGTCCTGCGTTTAATGAATTACGGGAAAACCCAGCGGCACGCGCCGCGTTATGGCAACAAATCTGCGCATATGAACACGATTTCTTCCCTCGAGCCGACTGATTTACCCGCAGCATTTCAGATTGAAAAACGCGCCCACGCTTTTCCGTGGAGTGAAAAAACATTTGCCAGCAACCAGGGCGATCGCTACCTCAATTTTCAGTTGAGGGTTGACGACGTGATGGCCGCCTTTGCAATTACGCAGGTCGTACTGGATGAAGCGACGTTGTTCAATATCGCCGTCGATCCTGACTTTCAGCGCCGGGGCCTGGGGCGTGAGCTGCTGGAGCATCTGATCGATGAGCTGGAAAAGCGTGGCATTTTGACCCTGTGGCTTGAAGTGCGCGCCTCGAATGCGGCCGCTATCGCGCTGTACGAAAGCTTAGGCTTTAACGAGGCGACGATCCGTCGCAACTACTATCCAACGGCCGATGGTCACGAAGACGCCATCATCATGGCGTTGCCAATCAGCATGTAAGATAAGGTGTAATGATGAAGAAGTGGGACTGGATTTTCTTTGATGCCGACGAAACGCTGTTTACGTTTGACTCGTTTACCGGCTTACAGCGGATGTTTCTCGACTATAGCATTACCTTTACCGCTGAAGATTTTCAGGACTACCAGGCCGTGAATAAACCGCTGTGGGTGGATTACCAAAACGGCGCGATTACCTCATTACAACTGCAGCATGCCCGTTTTCAGAGCTGGGCCGAACGCCTGAAGGTTGAACCGGGCCAGCTTAATGACGCATTCATCAATGCGATGGCGGAGATCTGCTCACCGTTGCCGGGGGCGGTTTCTCTGCTCAATGCGATTCGTGATAAAACGAAAATCGGCATCATTACTAACGGCTTTACCGCGTTGCAGCAAATCCGCCTTGAGCGGACGGGGCTGCGCGACTATTTCGACCTGCTGGTGATTTCTGAGCAGGTTGGGGTGGCAAAACCCGACCCCCGTATTTTTGACCATGCGCTGGAGCAGGCGGGTAATCCTGACCGTTCTCGCGTGCTGATGGTGGGTGACACCGCAGAGTCCGATATTCTTGGCGGCATTAACGCCGGGCTATCCACCTGCTGGCTAAATACGCACCACCGCGAGCAGCCAGCGGGCATTCAGCCGACCTGGACCGTAGCGTCATTAAGCGAACTGGAGCAGCTCCTGTGTAAACACTGATTGCCTCCCCCCCGTTGATGGGTAAAATAGCCGCAATTTTTCGTATTCAACTTGCCCGGCCCGTTGCCGTGCTTACCTAAGAAGATTTGACTATGACGTTGTCTCCTTATTTGCAAGAGGTGGCCAAACGCCGCACTTTTGCCATTATTTCTCACCCGGATGCCGGTAAAACGACAATTACTGAAAAGGTACTGTTATTCGGACAGGCCATTCAGACCGCCGGTACGGTAAAAGGCCGTGGCTCCAGCCAGCATGCAAAATCTGACTGGATGGAAATGGAAAAGCAGCGTGGTATCTCCATTACCACCTCTGTGATGCAGTTTCCGTATCATGACTGCCTGGTGAACCTGCTGGACACCCCGGGGCACGAAGACTTCTCCGAAGATACCTATCGTACTCTGACGGCGGTGGACTGCTGCCTGATGGTTATCGATGCCGCAAAAGGCGTCGAGGATCGTACCCGTAAGCTGATGGAAGTTACCCGTCTGCGCGATACGCCGATCCTGACCTTTATGAACAAACTCGACCGTGACATCCGCGATCCGATGGAGCTGCTGGATGAAGTCGAGAACGAACTGAAAATCGGCTGTGCGCCAATCACCTGGCCGATTGGCTGTGGTAAGTTGTTCAAAGGTGTCTATCACCTTTATAAAGATGAAACTTACCTGTATCAGACCGGTAAAGGCCACACCATTCAGGAAGTGCGTGTTGTTAAAGGTCTGAACAACCCGGAACTTGATGCTGCCGTGGGTGAAGACCTGGCGCAGCAGCTGCGTGACGAGCTGGAGCTGGTGCAGGGCGCGTCCAACGAGTTCGACCATGAGCTGTTCCTCGCGGGCGAAATCACCCCGGTCTTCTTCGGTACCGCGCTGGGTAACTTCGGCGTTGACCATATGCTGGACGGCCTGGTGGAGTGGGCGCCTGCGCCGATGCCGCGTAAAACCGACACCCGCGTCGTCGAAGCCTCAGAAGAGAAGTTCACCGGTTTCGTGTTTAAAATTCAGGCCAACATGGACCCGAAACACCGTGACCGCGTGGCGTTCATGCGTGTGGTATCCGGCAAGTATGAGAAAGGCATGAAAATGCGCCAGGTGCGCATTGGTAAAGACGTGGTTATCTCCGACGCACTCACCTTTATGGCCGGTGACCGTTCTCATGTGGAAGAAGCGTATCCGGGCGATATTCTCGGTCTGCATAACCACGGCACTATCCAGATCGGCGATACCTTTACCCAGGGCGAAATGATGAAGTTCACCGGTATTCCGAACTTCGCACCGGAGCTGTTCCGCCGTATTCGCCTGAAGGATCCATTGAAGCAGAAACAGCTGCTGAAAGGGCTGGTTCAGCTGTCAGAAGAGGGCGCAGTACAGGTATTCCGTCCGATCGCCAATAACGATCTGATCGTGGGCGCGGTGGGTGTGCTGCAGTTTGACGTGGTGGTTTCACGTCTGAAGAGCGAGTACAACGTTGAAGCGATTTATGAATCTGTCAACGTAGCGACTGCGCGCTGGGTAGAATGTTCTGACGTGAAGAAATTCGAAGAATTTAAGCGTAAGAACGAAATTCAGCTAGCTCTTGATGGCGGCGATAACCTCACCTATATCGCACCAACCATGGTTAACCTGAATCTCACCCAGGAACGTTACCCGGACGTTCAGTTCCGTAAAACACGCGAACACTAATCGACCTTCCAGGGCACGGTATCCGCCGTGTCCTGCAACTTTTCCTGTCTTTTAAATCCCTTGCGGAATGTTCTTAAAACCTCGCGTTTTTCTTTTGTTTGCCTGTTTTTTAATCAATTCTGACTGCGATCACGAAATCGTGAACTATATTTAACAATGTGATGACATAAATATCGGCGTTTAATGCTTTTTAGGCTGTCTGTTGCAGCGTCTATTGCTGATATTTATTCCACTTACAAGATTAGTTGCTGGTTCAGGCCGTGTAACGGCAGAGCATAGCTTTTAGCAAAACATACAGGAATACATCGATGACAATGACAGGACTTAAGATTTCTAAAACGCTGCTGGCCGTGATGCTGACCTCCGCTGTTGCAACGGGTTCTGCTTATGCAGAAAACGCTACGATGGATAAAGCGCAATCCGGCGTCGAAAGTGCGGGGCAGAAAGTCGATAGCTCTATGAACAAAGTCGGTAATTTCATGGATGACAGCACCATCACCGCGAAAGTAAAAGCCGCGCTGGTGGACCACGAAAGCATTAAGAGCACCGATATTTCCGTCAAAACAGATCAAAAGGTGGTGACACTAAGCGGGTTTGTTGAAAGCCAGGCACAGGCCGAAGAAGCGGTGAAAGTGGCGAAAGGCGTTGAGGGCGTGACCTCCGTTAGCGACAAACTGCATGTGCGTGATAGTAAAGAAACCTCCGTTAAAGGCTATGCGGGCGATACGGCAATCACCAGTGAGGTAAAAGCCAAGCTGCTGGCCGATGATATCGTCCCTTCCCGCAAGGTGAAAGTTGAGACCACCGATGGCGTTGTGCAACTTTCAGGCACCGTCGATTCACAGGCTCAAAGCGATCGTGCTGAGAGCATCGCCAAAGCGATTGATGGCGTGAAAAGCGTCAAAAACGATCTCAAAACTCAGTAATTAGACTTAATTCGTCCTCCTGACGTTTGTCGGGAGGCGTGTTGTGCACCACACTGAAAATATCGCCGATGGGCAGCCTGAGCGCTCATATCAAGCGGTGAAATTAACTATGGTAAAGGAGAAGCATATGTTTCGATGGGGCATCATATTTCTGGTTATCGCGTTAATTGCCGCCGCACTCGGTTTTGGTGGACTGGCGGGTACTGCAGCCGGCGCAGCGAAAATTGTGTTTGTGGTGGGGATCATTTTGTTCCTGGTCAGCCTGTTTACCGGGCGTAAACGACCCTAGTACGTAAACCGTAAAGAAAAATTGCTACTAAGCCAGTCCATTGGACTGGCTTTTACGGTTTTAGCGTCAGGCAATTTGCGTTACTTTGTTGCTCTATTACAAAAACAACAGGAAGGCAGAGGTGGGGCAGAGAATACCCGTCACGCTCGGTAATATTGCGCCGTTATCGTTACGTCCATTTCAACCAGGCAGTGTGGCGCTGGTGTGCGAGGGCGGGGGACAAAGAGGCATCTTCACCGCCGGCGTACTGGATGAGTTCATGCGCGCGCAGTTCAATCCCTTTGATCTCTACTATGGGACGTCGGCTGGCGCGCAAAACCTTTCAGCCTATCTCTGTAACCAGCCCGGTTACGGCCGCAAAGTTATTATGCGTTACACCACCCGACGCGAATTTTTTGACCCGGTGCGTTTTGTGCGTGGGGGAAATCTGATCGATCTCGACTGGCTGGTGGATTCGACTGCAACGCATATGCCGCTGGCGATGGACAACGCCGAGCGCCTGTTTGCCGCAGGGAAAGCATTTTATATGTGCGCCTGTCGGGGCGATGATTACACGCCCGGCTATTTTTCGCCGAACCGGCAAAACTGGCTCGACCTCATTCGAGCCTCCAGCGCGATTCCCGGGTTCTACCGCACAGGGGTTGTATTGGACGGCGTGAACTATCTGGATGGAGGAGTTAGTGATGCCATACCTGTGCAGGAGGCAGCGAAGCAGGGGGCAAAAACGTTGGTAGTGATTCGCACTGTGCCTTCGCAAATGTACTACACCCCGCAGTGGTTCAAACGTATGGAGCGCTGGTTGGGTGAAAGTAGCCTGCAACCGTTTCTGAATCTGGTGCAGCATCATGAGACCAGCTATCGTGCTATCCAGAGTTTTATTGAGAAGCCGCCGGGCAAGCTGCGTATTTTTGAGATCTATCCGCCAAAACCACTCCATAGCATGGCGTTGGGCAGCCGTATTCCGGCACTGCGGGAAGATTACAAAACCGGACGCCTGTGCGGTCGTTACTTTCTGGCGACAGTCGGCAAACTGTTGGCGAAAAATGCGCCACTGCCTCGTCAGACGCCGAAGATGGTGGTGCCGGGGCCGGTGGTAGTTCCTCCCGCGCCGGTGGCCAACGATGCCCATGTGCCAGTGGTGACCAATGTGCCTCAGGCGAACGACACGACGTTTGATAATGAGGATTTGGCGTGAGTTATCGTTTTATCGATACGCATTGTCACTTTGATTTCCCGCCGTTTACCGGCGATGAATCTGCCAGCATTCAGCGCGCGGTGGAGGTTGGTGTACAGAGCATTATCGTTCCGGCCACACAGGCGGCGAATTTTCCCCGCGTACTGGCGTTAGCGGAAAATTATCCTCCATTGTTTGCCGCGCTTGGTCTGCATCCCATTGTTATTGAACAACATAGCGATGACTGCCTGGACCAGTTGCAACAGGAGCTGGATAAGCGCCCACGAAAACTGGTGGCGCTAGGCGAGATTGGATTGGATCTGTATCGGGACGATCCGCAATTCGATAAGCAAGAGTGGGTGCTGGAAGCGCAACTAAAGCTGGCGAAGCGGTACGAATTGCCGGTGATCCTGCATTCGCGGCGCACCCATGACAAGCTGGCGATGCACCTGAAACGTCATGCTTTGCCGCGAACTGGTGTTGTGCATGGTTTTTCCGGGAGCGTGCAGCAGGCAGAGCGCTTTGTGCAACTGGGATACAAAATTGGCGTGGGAGGCACCATTACCTATCCGCGCGCCAGTAAAACCCGCGAGGTAATGGCGCAATTACCGCTGGAATCGCTGTTGCTGGAAACCGACGCGCCGGATATGCCGCTCAATGGCTTTCAGGGGCAGCCTAACCGGCCGGAGCAGGTAGTCAGAGTCTTCGACGTCTTATGCGATCTGCGCCCGGAACCTGCGGACGTGATCGCTGACGCGCTGTATCGTAATACCACGGCGTTGTTTAATGTGTGATTGGATGGCGTATCCGGCCGACAAATGTGTGCGCTCCGTAGGCCTGATAAGCGAAGCGCATCAGGCATAACTTCGTCGGATGGCAGCTGTGTTTTTTCCGGCCTACAGATGATGTCGTCGCATCCGGCAATCACAGGTACAGCGCCGGGAAAATCAAATTATCCACCCCGCGTTCGCGCAATCTTTGCGCCAGCTGTTCCACATCCTCCGGCGTGGCGCTCGGCCAGTCCTTCGCTTCGCCATACACCCCGTGCGCATGGAAGGCATTCAGCCGCACAGGTACGTCACCGGTGCGTATGATAAACGCCGCCAGCGCATCAATATGCTGTAGATAATCCACCTGACCAGGAATAACCAGCAGGCGCAGTTCCGCCAGTTTTCTCTGCCCGGACAAAAAGGTAATACTTTTTTTAATCAGCGTGTTATCGCGGCCGGTAAGCTGCCGATGACACGTGCTGTCCCAGGCTTTTAAATCCAGCATTACGCCGTCGCACACCGGCAGCAGCTTCTGCCAGCCGGTTTCGCTCAGCATGCCGTTGCTGTCGACCATGCAGGTCAGGTGTTGCAACTGCGGATCGGTTTTTATCGCGGTAAATAGCGCCACAATAAAGGGGAGTTGAGTAGTCGCTTCACCGCCACTAACGGTTATCCCTTCGATAAACAGTGACGCTTTACGAATATGTTGCAGCACTTCATCAACGCTCATACTCTGCGCCATAGGCGTGGCCTGCTGGGGGCACATATGCAGGCAGGTGTCACACTGCTGACACATATCGGACTGCCACCACACTTTCCCCGCGCTCAGGTTCAGCGCCTCATGCGGGCAATGAAGCACACACTCCCCGCAGTCGTTGCAGCGTCCCATCGTCCACGGATTGTGGCAATTTTTACAGCGCAGATTACATCCTTGCAGAAACAGAGCCAGGCGACTGCCCGGCCCGTCGACGCAGGAGAAAGGAATCAGCCTACTGACTAAAGCGCATCTGCTGTTCATGGCTAATCACGCGAGGTTGTCGTTCCAGAATGCGCGTATTGCGCGCGGCTTCTTCGCCAAGCCAGGTGGTGTTGGTTCGTGACCCTTCGGCGCGATACTTTTCCAGATCCGACAGGCGCACCATGTAACCCGTAACGCGAACCAGATCGTTGCCGCTCACGTTGGCGGTAAACTCGCGCATTCCGGCTTTAAACGCCCCGAGGCACAACTGCACCAGCGCCTGAGGATTACGCTTGATGGTTTCATCCAGCGTGAGAATGTCACTGATCCCGGCGTGATAAAACGCGTGATGTGGTGCGACGGTTTGCAGATGGGTGATCGGGTCCGGCTCATCGCCGTAAGGCAGGCGTGCACCTGGCGTGGTGCCGATGTCAGAACTGATCCCCGACTGTGCATGCAGCATCGCGCGCTGCTTCCAGCCATATTTCACCGGGGTGTTTTCGACAAATTCCGCCAGTTGGGTGCTGATGCGATAGCCGAGCTGATTGGCGAACTCATCTTTCCCATAGCGCGCATTCTGTCCCGCCTTATCGCACAGCAGGTTCACCGCCTCCGCCAGGCCGTACATCCCGAACATAGGCACAAAACGTTCGGGATCAATCAACCCTTCCTGCACGAGGAAGCTATTCTCAAAGAAATGTGATTTCTCATAGAGGAATTCACATCGTGAATCAATGATGGCGATTTGCTGCTGGCAGTAGTGCGGTAGGGTGCGCGTAAAGAAGTCATCGACAGAGGTGCTGCGCTCTGCGATGGCTTTCAGATTAAGCCTGACCAGCGTGCTTCCACCCCCGGCGAGCGGCAAAGAGTTGTAACAACTGACGACGCCATACTGACCTTTTGTGAAAATTTTATCATTTTCAGGGCCGTTGGAAATATGCGGCTTACTGCACTCGCAGATATTTTGCGCCACGTTGAGCAGCAGATCGTCAGGTGTGATTTGCGGATCATAAATGAATGTTAGATTAGGTGAAACCTGCTTTAACTCTGCGTCTGCGCGTAAAATTGCACGGGTAACTGGTGTATCGGCGGGGCCGATATTGGCATGCATAAACGCGTCTGGCAGGGTTCTGTCGAGATAACGCCAGAAACGTTTTATTCGAATATCGATCTCGTCTTGTGTTAGAATTCTAACATACGGTTGCAGCAGGGCATCAAGCTGGCCGAGATAAACCGGCATCGACGTCACTGACGGAACATGGTGGTAAAGAATAGTGAGTAAGGATAACGCGTCATCAAGATCCCTGGCGCCTTCCAGCTCCAGCCACGATGAGCCATTGGCCAGAAAACGCGCGTAATCGGGTAAAACATAGCGTGGTTTGAACGGGGCATGACCTTCGTACATATCGCAGATTACCCCATCATCCAGCGCCTGACGTGCCTGTGCAGGCAGTTGCGGGTAAGGCAGCGCGTTTTCAGCTTCCAGTGCCAGAAAGTGGCGTTTCTGCTCAGGGCTGAGCACTGGGCTGGTCACGATTTGTTGGCAACGCTGTTGCAGCGCGAGTTCGCTTGAGGTGGGCATCGTTGATTCCTTTTTATCCCGAAGGTGTAACGCCATTGTAGAAAGCAACGCCGCCGCAACCTTTGATCCGGATGCGCCTGATGCCACCGCATCCCTTTAGAAAAGGTGATTTATTTGAAGTAGATCTCATTAGAGTAATGCAAATCTGTATGTGGTTTTCATTAACTGTGATGTATATCGAAGTGTAATAGCGAGCGGATGTTAGAATACTAACAAACTCGCAAGGTGAAATTTTATACGGCGATGCCGTTGGAGAATGTTATGACCGATTTAACAGCAAGCAGCCTGCGTGCACTGAAACTGATGGACCTGACCACCCTGAATGACGACGACACCAATGAAAAAGTGATCGCGCTGTGTCATCAGGCGAAGACCCCGGTTGGCAACACTGCCGCAATCTGTATCTATCCGCGTTTCATCCCTATTGCGCGTAAGACCCTGAAAGAGCAGGGCACGCCGGACATCCGCATTGCAACCGTAACCAACTTCCCGCATGGCAACGACGACATCGAGATTGCGCTGGCTGAAACCCGCGCGGCGATTGCTTACGGCGCAGATGAAGTTGACGTGGTGTTCCCGTACCGTGCGCTGATCGCCGGTAACGAACAGATTGGTTTCGATCTGGTTAAAGCCTGCAAAGACGCGTGTGCGGCAGCAAACGTGCTGCTGAAAGTCATCATCGAAACCGGTGAGCTGAAAGAAGAAGCACTGATTCGCAAAGCGTCTGAAATCTCCATCAAAGCCGGTGCTGATTTCATCAAAACTTCTACCGGTAAAGTGCCGGTCAATGCGACGCCGGAAAGCGCACGCATCATGATGGAAGTGATCCGCGACATGGGTGTTTCTAAAACTGTAGGTTTCAAACCGGCTGGTGGCGTACGCACTGCAGAAGATGCACAGCAGTTCCTGGCGATTGCCGATGAACTGTTTGGCGCTGACTGGGCTGATTCTCGTCACTACCGTTTTGGCGCATCCAGCCTGCTGGCGAGTCTGCTGAAAGCGCTGGGTCACGGCGACGGCAAGAGCGCAAGCAGCTACTAAGCCTTATATTGCCGGAGCTGTAGCGACGTAGGCCGGATAAGGCGTAGCCGCCATCCGGCATTAAGACGACTGCCGGGTGGCGCGTTGCTTACCCGGCCTACAACGGCCTTCTACTCTTTTCCCCTGGGGGTTACCGTGTTTCTCGCACAAGAAATTATTCGTAAAAAACGTGATGGTCATGCGCTGAGCGATGAAGAAATTCGTTTCTTTATCAATGGTATTCGCGACAACACCATCTCTGAAGGGCAAATCGCCGCCCTGGCGATGACCATTTTCTTCCACGATATGACAATGCCTGAGCGAGTTTCGCTGACCATGGCAATGCGTGATTCAGGAACCGTGCTGGACTGGAAAAGCCTGCAGCTGAACGGCCCGATTGTGGATAAACACTCTACCGGCGGTGTAGGTGACGTAACGTCACTGATGTTAGGCCCGATGGTCGCAGCGTGCGGCGGCTATATTCCGATGATCTCCGGGCG
This sequence comes from Citrobacter sp. Cpo089, assembly GCF_030332695.1. NCBI lineage: Bacteria > Pseudomonadati > Pseudomonadota > Gammaproteobacteria > Enterobacterales > Enterobacteriaceae > Citrobacter > Citrobacter sp. Cpo089. The sequence continues at coordinate 73,265 of NZ_JAOWHJ010000054.1, forward strand.
TGGCCTGGGGCATACCGGCGGTACACTCGATAAACTGGAAGCGATTCCTGGATTTGACATCTTCCCGGACGACGCGCGCTTCCGTGAAATTATTAAAGACGTGGGTGTGGCGATTATTGGGCAAACCAGCTCGCTCGCACCGGCGGATAAACGTTTTTATGCCACCCGCGATATTACCGCGACGGTGGATTCCATCCCGCTGATTACCGGTTCCATTCTGGCGAAAAAACTGGCGGAAGGGCTGGATGCGCTAGTGATGGATGTGAAAGTGGGCAGCGGCGCCTTTATGCCGACCTACGAGCTTTCTGAAGCCCTTGCTGAGGCGATTGTCGGCGTGGCAAACGGTGCGGGTGTCCGTACCACCGCGCTGTTAACCGATATGAACCAGGTGCTGGCCTCCAGCGCAGGTAACGCGGTCGAAGTCCGCGAAGCGGTGCAGTTCCTGACCGGTGAATACCGTAATCCACGTCTGTTAGACGTCACCATGGCGCTGTGCGTGGAAATGCTGATCTCCGGCAATCTGGCGAAAGATGACGCCGAAGCCCGTGCGAAATTGCAGGCGGTGCTGGACAACGGTAAAGCGGCAGAGATTTTTGGTCGCATGGTTGCGGCGCAAAAAGGCCCGACCGATTTCGTCGAAAATTATGCGAAGTACCTGCCGACGGCAATGCTCAGCAAAGCGGTATATGCTGATACCGAAGGCTTTGTCAGCGCGATGGATACCCGCGCGCTGGGGATGGCGGTCGTTTCCATGGGTGGCGGTCGTCGTCAGGCTTCGGACACCATTGATTACAGCGTTGGCTTTAGCGATATGGCGCGTCTGGGCGACAGCGTAGACGGACAACGCCCGCTGGCGGTGATCCACGCGAAAGACGAAGCCAGCTGGCAGGAAGCGGCGAAAGCGGTCAAAGCGGCAATTAGCCTTGACGATAAAGCGCCAGAAATTACACCGACAGTCTATCGTCGTATTACCGAATAACTGTATACTGATCTGATCGCTTTTTTGCGGCGCAGATGTATGGAGAACAAGATGAAACGTGCATTTATTATGGTGCTGGACTCCTTTGGTATTGGTGCGACTGAAGATGCGGATCGCTTTGGCGACGTAGGTTCAGACACTATGGGACACATTGCAGAAGCCTGTGCGAAAGGTGAAGCTGACAATGGTCGCAAAGGTCCACTGAATCTGCCTAACCTGACCCGTCTGGGCCTGGTGAAAGCTCACGAAGGTTCTACCGGTAAAATTGCTGCTGGTATGGACGGTAACGCGGAAGTGATTGGTGCCTACGCATGGGCGCATGAACTTTCTTCCGGGAAAGACACGCCGTCTGGCCACTGGGAAATCGCGGGTGTCCCGGTTCTGTTTGATTGGGGTTATTTCTCCGATCATGAAAACAGCTTCCCGCAGGAACTGCTGGATAAACTGGTAAAACGTGCCAACCTGCCAGGCTACCTCGGCAACTGCCACTCTTCCGGTACCGTGATCCTGGATCAACTGGGTGAAGAGCATATGAAAACCGGCAAGCCGATTTTCTATACCTCCGCTGACTCCGTGTTCCAGATTGCCTGCCACGAAGAGACGTTTGGCCTGGATAAACTTTACGAGCTGTGCGAAATCGCACGTGAAGAGCTGACCGAAGGTGGTTACAACATCGGTCGTGTTATCGCACGTCCGTTTATCGGTGATAAAGCCGGTAACTTCCAGCGTACCGGTAACCGTCACGACCTGGCCGTTGAGCCGCCAGCACCGACCGTGCTGCAGAAACTGGTCGACGAAAAAGACGGTCACGTGGTTTCCGTCGGCAAAATCGCGGATATCTACGCTAACTGCGGCATCACCAAAAAAGTGAAAGCCACCGGTCTGGATGCGCTGTTCGACGCCACCATCAAAGAGATGAAAGAAGCAGGTGATAAGACCATCGTCTTCACCAACTTCGTTGATTTCGACTCTTCCTGGGGACATCGTCGCGATATCGCCGGTTATGCAGCGGGCCTGGAACTGTTCGACCGCCGTCTGCCTGAGCTGATGGAGCTGGTGGGTGAAGATGACATTCTGATCCTGACCGCTGACCACGGCTGCGACCCAAGCTGGACCGGCACTGACCACACCCGTGAACACATCCCGGTACTGGTTTACGGCCCGAAAGTGAAACCTGGTTCGTTAGGTCACCGTGAAACCTTCGCTGATATCGGTCAGACGCTGGCGAGCTACTTTGGTACGTCACCGATGGACTACGGTAAAAACATGCTGTAATACCCGTTGTCTTTCGCGCTGTAGATGCGTTGACTTCATTCGCTCCCCCCGGTCACATAGTGAATCTATGCTCCCGGGGATTCACGAATTCGTCGCCTTCCTACAACGCGAAATCCTTAAGGTATTTCACTGTTTTGCATACGTTTTGTAGGCCTGATAGGGCGTAGCCGCCATCAGGCAATAACAACGAAATAAGGACAAAAAATGGCAACTCCACATATTAATGCAGAAATGGGTGATTTCGCTGACGTCGTATTGATGCCGGGCGACCCGCTGCGTGCAAAGCATATTGCTGAAACTTTCCTCGAAGATGTTCGTGAAGTGAACAACGTTCGCGGCATGTTAGGTTTTACCGGTACTTACAAAGGCCGTAAGATCTCCGTTATGGGTCACGGTATGGGTATCCCGTCCTGCTCCATCTACACCAAAGAGCTGATCACCGATTTCGGCGTGAAGAAAATCATTCGCGTAGGCTCCTGCGGCGCTGTGCGTATGGACGTTAAACTGCGTGACGTGGTTATCGGTATGGGCGCTTGCACCGACTCCAAAGTTAACCGTATCCGCTTTAAAGATCATGACTTTGCGGCTATCGCTGACTTTGACATGGTGCGTAACGCGGTTGATGCGGCAAAAGCGCTGGGCGTTGACGCGCGCGTAGGCAACCTGTTCTCCGCTGACCTGTTCTACTCTCCGGACGGCGAAATGTTCGACGTGATGGAAAAATACGGCGTACTGGGCGTGGAAATGGAAGCGGCGGGCATCTATGGCGTTGCTGCTGAGTTTGGTGCGAAAGCGCTGACTATCTGCACCGTGTCCGACCATATCCGTACCCACGAGCAGACCACTGCCGCTGAGCGTCAGACGACCTTCAACGACATGATCAAAATCGCGCTGGAATCCGTTCTGCTGGGCGATAAAGAGTAAGACAGTGTTATGCCCGGTGGCGCTGCGCTTACCGGGCCTCGCGATCGTAGGCCGGATAAGGCGTAGCCGCCATCCGGCTTTTTTTTATTAACGTACGGCGAGTGCAATCCATGCCGACAGTTCCCGCAGTTCTTTTTCCTGCTCCGGGAAATCAACCAGCAGCGCCTCGCACTCCTGTTGCAGCATATCAGCACGGTACAAGCATCCTTGCAGACGACCCGCCAGCGCTTCTAACGGCGCGGGATTGAGGCTGTCGGTAAAGACCTGTGCACGGGTGATATGACCTTTTTCGACGTCGAAATGTAGCTCGACGCCGCCCCAGGTGAAACGCTCGTCAAGCAGGTGCGAGAATGCAGGTGCCTGACCAAAATTCCACTCCCAACTGCTCTGGCGGGCAAAGGTGTCGGCAAAGTTCGGCAGATCCGGCGTTTTATCCGGCGAGATAATTTCCGCTTCGACACGTTCGCCGTAGTGGGTAAAAAAGGCTTCCGTGATGGCCTGACAGACCTGTTGATGGGTAATGCCCGGCAACAGCTCCGTTAAATTCGCCACCCGTGAGCGGACAGAGGTAATCCCCTTTGCTGCGAGTTTCTTTTTGTCGGGATTGAGATAGTTTGCCAGGCGGCTGAGATCGGCATTTAGAAGCAGCGTGCCGTGGTGGAATCCGCGATCTTTCGTTTCCCGGTAAGCAGAGCCTGAAACTTTGCGATCGCCGTCTGGCGTTTTCACAACCAGATCGTTACGCCCGGAGGCGTCCGCCGTCACACCCAGAGAATTCAATGCGTTGAGGACAATCGTGGTGGAAATGGTTTTGTCGTACTCCGGTTTACCGGCCATAAAGGTAAAGCAGGTATTGCCTAAGTCATGGAACACCGCGCCGCCGCCGCTGCTACGGCGGGCGAGCCGCACGTTGTCTTCCTCCATACGGCGGGTATTACACTCTTTCCACGGGTTTTGCGCCCGGCCAATCACCACCGTATCGGCGTTACGCCACAAGAACAGGACGCGCTGCGTGGCGGGCATCTGGCGAAAAATGCACTCTTCGACCGCGAGATTAAACCACGGATCGTAAGAGTCTGAGATAAGCAGGCGTAGTGTAGTCATGGTTGATTTCCCTTCTGTTTTACAGTTTTTACTGCTTTTACTCTTTTTTCTCGTTGTCTTCTTCCTGCACCGGTTTGTTGGCGGTCAGCAGGAAAGGGGATTGCTGCCAGCGGGTACGCTTGCCTTGCAATAATGTACGGGTGAGCACGACGCCAATCGCCAGCGCCAGCAGCAGCATCAGGCGTAAGATATTGGTGGTGTTATCTACCTGCTTCGCCTCGGTGGCGAGGGTGTGGGTATCCAGCGTCAGGCGCAAATAGCCCAGCGGACCATTTTTCCCCTGAATGGGTTCGACAATCTGCTGGTTAAAATAACCTCCGGCTTTTTTGCCGTCGAGCGCCAGTCGGTCACGAACGTTGACGCTCTCGCCGGTACGCGTAATCAGGTCTCCCTGTTCATCGTACACGCCAGCGTCCAGAATACGGCTACTTTCCGTCAGCTGTGTGAGTACCGCTTTGATGCGTTTTTCATCCGGCGTTTCGGTACGCATTAGCGGAGCAACATTTAGCGCCACCTGGCGGGCCAGCGTACGGGCCAGCTCTTCGAGCTGCGGATTACGCTGCTGCTGGTGACTTTGACTAAACCAGGATGCGCCCTGCATCAGGGCGACGAGCAGCGCAAGACAGAACAATACAATCACTGCACGATGAAGTCGGAATTTCAGTTTTGCGCGAGCCATATTCCACCTGCTGAAAATTTGAGACTTAATGTTGCCAGAAGCGCTGGTTACAGGGTAGCCTCATGCGTTATTTTCCCCTGATGATTCCGACCCGAACGATTTTACAGGAGCTTTAATGCCTAACATAACCTGGTGCGATCTACCTGAAGATGTTTCTCTGTGGCCAGGTCTGCCTCTCTCTTTAAGTGGCGATGAAGTCATGCCGCTGGACTACCACGCGGGCCGCAGTGGCTGGCTGCTGTACGGTCGTGGTCTGGATAAACAACGTTTAACGCAATACCAGAGCAAACTGGGTGCAGCGATGGTGATTGTTGCTGCCTGGTGCGTTGAGGATTATCAGGTGATTCGCCTGGCTGGTTCGTTAACGCCGCGCGCGGCAAAACTGGCGCATGATGCCAAACTGGATGTTGCCCCGTTAGGCAAAATTCCGCATCTGCGCACGCCGGGTTTGCTGGTGATGGACATGGACTCAACGGCAATCCAGATCGAATGCATTGATGAAATTGCTAAACTGGCTGGAACCGGTGAGATGGTTGCGGAAGTCACGGAACGCGCGATGCGTGGCGAACTGGACTTTACCGCCAGCCTGCGTAGCCGCGTGGCGACGCTGAAGGGCGCTGATGCCAATATTCTGCACCAGGTGCGCGAAACGCTACCGCTGATGCCCGGCCTGACTCAACTGGTGTTAAAACTGGAAACGCTCGGCTGGAAAGTGGCTATTGCCTCTGGCGGTTTTACCTTCTTTGCCGATTACCTGCGTAATAAACTGCGTCTGACGGCGGTGGTAGCAAACGAGCTGGAGATCATGGACGGTAAATTTACCGGCAACGTGATCGGCGATATCGTCGATGCCCAGTACAAAGCCAATACCCTGACCCGCCTGGCGCAAGAATATGAGATCCCGATGGCGCAGACGGTGGCGATCGGCGACGGTGCCAACGACCTGCCGATGATCAAAACGGCCGGGCTGGGTATTGCGTATCATGCTAAACCGAAAGTGAATGAAAAGACGGAGATTACTATCCGCCACGCTGACCTGATGGGCGTGTTCTGCATTCTCTCCGGCAGCATGAATCAGAAATGATTAAATTGCCCGGTGGCAAGCTGTCCGTAGGCCGGATAAGCACCCACGCCATCCGGCAAAAGCGTTAACGAAAGAGGTAAAACGTGGCAAAAGCTCCTAAACGCGCCTTTGTTTGTAATGAATGCGGGGCCGATTACCCGCGCTGGCAGGGGCAATGCAGCGCCTGTCAGGCCTGGAATACCATTACCGAGGTGCGCCTTGCCGCATCGCCAACGGTGGCGCGTAACGAGCGGCTCAGTGGCTATGCCGGGAATGCGGGCGTGGCAAAAGTGCAGAAGCTGTCTGACATCAGCCTTGAAGAACTGCCGCGTTTTTCCACTGGATTTAAAGAGTTTGACCGCGTGCTGGGTGGCGGGGTGGTACCCGGCAGCGCTATCCTGATTGGCGGTAATCCCGGCGCGGGGAAATCAACGCTGCTGCTACAAACGCTGTGTAAACTCGCTGAGCAGATGAAAACCCTGTACGTTACTGGCGAAGAGTCGCTACAACAGGTGGCGATGCGCGCGCACCGGCTTGGCTTGCCGACGGCGAATCTGAACATGCTGTCGGAAACCAGTATTGAACAAATTTGCCTGATTGCCGAAGAAGAACAGCCGAAACTGATGGTGATCGACTCCATTCAGGTAATGCACATGGCGGATATTCAGTCTTCGCCGGGCAGCGTGGCGCAGGTGCGCGAAACGGCGGCTTACCTGACGCGCTTTGCCAAAACGCGCGGCGTGGCGATTGTCATGGTCGGCCACGTCACCAAAGATGGCTCGCTGGCCGGGCCGAAGGTGCTGGAGCACTGTATTGACTGTTCGGTACTGCTCGACGGTGACGCCGATTCCCGTTTCCGTACTCTGCGTAGCCATAAAAACCGCTTTGGTGCGGTGAATGAGCTGGGCGTCTTTGCCATGACCGAACAGGGCCTGCGTGAAGTCAGCAACCCTTCCGCTATCTTCTTAAGCCGTGGCGATGAGGTCACCTCCGGCAGTTCGGTGATGGTGGTCTGGGAAGGCACGCGCCCGCTGCTGGTAGAGATTCAGGCGCTGGTCGATCATTCGATGATGGCGAACCCGCGTCGCGTGGCGGTCGGTCTGGAACAGAACCGTCTGGCGATTCTGCTGGCGGTGCTGCATCGTCACGGTGGCTTGCAGATGGCGGATCAGGACGTGTTCGTTAACGTAGTCGGCGGCGTAAAAGTCACCGAAACCAGCGCCGACCTGGCGTTGCTGCTGGCAATGGTTTCCAGTCTGCGCGACAGGCCGCTGCCGCAGGATTTAGTGGTCTTTGGCGAAGTGGGGCTGGCGGGCGAAATCCGTCCGGTACCCAGCGGCCAGGAGCGTATTTCGGAAGCGGCGAAGCACGGCTTTCGCCGGGCGATTGTCCCTGCCGCTAACGTACCGAAAAAAGTACCGGAAGGGATGCAGGTCTTTGGCGTTAAGAAGCTTGCGGATGCGTTAAGCGTGTTTGACGACCTATAATCAAATACCCGTACGTACTGATTTTGTAGGCCTGATAAGCGAAGCGCCATCAGGCAGTGTTACGCGATTTTTCCAGCAGGAGGCTCTTGTGTCATTTGAATATCTGAAAACCGCCATAAAGCAAAAGGGCTGTACCCTGCAACAGGTGGCGGATGCCAGTGGCATGACCAAGGGATACCTAAGCCAACTGCTGAATGCCAAAATCAAAAGCCCCAGCGCGCAGAAGCTGGAGGCGTTGCACCGTTTTCTCGGGCTGGAGTTTCCGCGCCAGCAGAAAAATATCGGTGTGGTATTCGGCAAGTTTTATCCGCTGCACACCGGGCATATCTATCTTATCCAGCGCGCCTGTAGCCAGGTCGATGAACTGCATATCATCATGGGCTATGACGACACGCGCGATCGGAGCCTGTTTGAAGACAGTGCCATGTCGCAACAGCCTACGGTGCCCGATCGTTTACGCTGGCTGCTGCAAACCTTTAAGTATCAGAAAAATATCCGTATTCATGCCTTCAACGAAGAAGGCATGGAGCCGTATCCGCACGGCTGGGACGTGTGGAGCAACGGGATCAAAACGTTTATGCAGAAGAAAGGGATCCAGCCAAACTGGATCTACACCTCTGAAGAATCAGATGCCCCACAGTATCTGGAACATCTGGGGATTGAAACCGTGCTGGTGGATCCCAAGCGAACGTTTATGAGCATCAGCGGTGGGCAAATCCGTGAAAACCCGTTTCGCTACTGGGAGTATATTCCGACCGAAGTGAAGCCGTTTTTCGTGCGCACCGTGGCGATCCTCGGTGGGGAGTCGAGCGGCAAATCGACGCTGGTGAACAAGCTCGCCAACATCTTTAATACCACCAGTGCGTGGGAATATGGGCGTGATTACGTTTTCTCCCATTTGGGCGGTGATGAGATGGCGTTGCAGTATTCTGACTACGATAAAATCGCCCTGGGACAAGCGCAATACATTGATTTTGCTGTTAAGTACGCCAATAAAGTGGCGTTCATCGACACCGATTTCGTGACCACTCAGGCCTTCTGCAAAAAGTATGAAGGGCGCGAACATCCGTTTGTGCAGGCCCTGATTGACGAGTATCGCTTCGATCTGGTGATCCTGCTGGAGAATAATACCCCGTGGGTAGCGGATGGCTTGCGTAGTCTCGGTAGCTCGGTTGACAGAAAAGCGTTTCAGACGCTGCTGGTCGAGATGCTGCAGGAAAACAATATCAATTTTGTGCACGTTCAGGAGCCTGACTACGACGGCCGCTTCCTGCGCTGCGTGGAGCTGGTGAAAGAGTTGATGGGTGAGCAGAGGTAGGTTTTAGAGGTAGGTTTTAATGCCGGATGCGCTGCGCTTATCCGGCCTACAAGTCGCACTAACCTCATAGACAGGATGGCGCGGTGCATATCCGGCCTACAAGTCGCACTAACCTCGTAGGCCGGATAAGGCGTAACGCCGCCATCCGGCGCTTAACGCTAATTACTTAGAAATACGCTTGTACTTAATACGCTTCGGCTCCAGCGCATCCGCGCCCAGCGTGCGTTTCTTGTACTCTTCGTATTCGGTAAAGTTACCTTCGAAGAACTCAACCTTACCTTCGTCCTGGTAATCCAGAATGTGGGTCGCGATACGGTCAAGGAACCAACGGTCGTGCGAGATAACCATCGCGCAACCCGGGAATTCCAGCAGGGCGTTTTCCAGCGCGCGCAGGGTTTCGATATCCAGGTCGTTGGTTGGTTCATCGAGCAGCAGCATGTTGCCGCCAACCTGCAGCAGCTTCGCCAGGTGCAGACGACCACGCTCACCGCCGGACAGCTCGCCTACGCGTTTGCCCTGATCCACACCTTTGAAGTTGAAGCGGCCCACGTAGGCACGGCTTGGCATCTCGGTGTTGCCGATACGCATGATATCCAGCCCGCCGGACACTTCTTCCCACACGGTTTTGCTGTTGTCCATGGCGTCACGGAACTGGTCAACGGAGGCCAGTTTGACGGTTTCACCCAGCGTGATGGTGCCGCTGTCAGGCTGTTCCTGACCTGACATCATACGGAACAGGGTAGATTTACCCGCGCCGTTCGGACCGATGATGCCGACAATTGCACCTTTCGGTACGGAGAAACTCAGATCGTCGATCAGAACGCGATCGCCGTAGGATTTACGCAGATTGGTGACTTCAACAACTTTATCGCCCAGACGTGCTCCAGGTGGAATAAACAGTTCGTTGGTTTCGTTACGTTTCTGGTATTCGGTGTTGTTTAGCTCTTCAAAGCGTGCCAGACGGGCTTTACCCTTAGACTGACGGCCTTTAGCGCCCTGACGTACCCACTCCAGCTCTTTCTCAATAGATTTACGGCGAGCCGCTTCCTGAGAGGCTTCCTGGGCCAGACGCTGATCTTTCTGCTCCAGCCAGGAAGAGTAGTTACCTTCCCACGGAATACCTTCACCACGGTCCAGCTCCAGGATCCAGCCCGCAACGTTGTCGAGGAAGTAACGGTCGTGGGTAATCGCCACTACGGTGCCTTCGAAGTCGTGCAGGAAGCGTTCCAGCCACGCGACGGATTCCGCATCCAGGTGGTTGGTCGGTTCGTCGAGCAGCAGCATGTCTGGTTTTTCCAGCAGCAGGCGGCACAGCGCAACGCGGCGGCGTTCACCACCGGAGAGATTCTCAATTTTAGCGTCCCAGTCCGGCAGACGCAGGGCGTCAGCGGCACGCTCAAGCTGCACGTTCAGGTTATGGCCGTCGTGCGCCTGGATAATTTCTTCAAACTTGCCCTGTTGTGCGGCCAGTTTATCGAAGTCGGCGTCCGGCTCGGCGTACTTGGCGTACACTTCATCCAGACCTTTCAGCGCACTAACCACTTCGGCAACCGCTTCTTCAACGGATTCACGAACGGTATGCTCTGGGTTTAGTTTTGGTTCCTGCGGCAGGTAACCGATTTTAATGCCTGGCTGTGGGCGAGCTTCACCTTCGATATCGGTATCAATACCGGCCATGATACGCAGCAGGGTAGATTTACCCGCACCGTTCAGACCGAGAACACCGATTTTGGCGCCAGGGAAGAAGCTCAGTGAGATGTTTTTAAGAATATGACGTTTCGGCGGAACGACCTTGCCGACACGATGCATGGTATAAACGAATTGGGCCACGTTGGACTCGCCTCTATGTTTATCGTGATGATGAATAGTTATCAAAGGCGAAGTGTAGCCTTTTTCATTGCCCAATCCCAGCCAGCAGATCCCACTCGCAACAAAAGTAAAAAAGTGTCCGTGACGTGGCGCATTCTGCAATGTCTGGTTAGCATGAATTAATTAAGCGGCATGATGCTGCACAGACGTAACATGAGAAGAGGAAGAGCTTGTGGACAAAGCCAATCAATTTACCTGGCGCCTGCTGGCAGCCAGCGTATGTCTGCTGACGGTCAGTCAGGTGGCGCGAGCCGACTCTCTGGATGAGCAGCGCAATCGTTATGCGCAAATCAAGCAAGCCTGGGACAACCGACAGATGGATGTCGTAGAGCAGATGATACCCGGCCTGAAGAACTATCCTCTGTACCCGTATCTGGAATATCGTCAGATCACTGACGATCTGATGAATCAGCCCACCATTACCGTTACCAATTTTGTGCGTGCCAATCCGACACTGCCCCCTGCGCGTACGCTGCAATCGCGTTTCGTGAATGAACTGGCGCGCCGCGAAGACTGGCGTGGACTGCTGGCGTTCAGCCCGGAAAAACCGGGTACCACGGAAGCGCAATGTAACTATTACTTCGCGAAATGGAGTACCGGGCAAACCGAAGAAGCCTGGCAGGGCGCGAAAGAGCTGTGGTTGACCGGGAAAAGTCAGCCGAACGCCTGTGACAAATTATTTGGCGTATGGCGCGCCTCAGGCACTCAGGATCCGCTGGCGTATCTGGAGCGTATTCGTCTGGCGATGAAAGCCGGGAATACCGGTCTGGTGACGGCGCTAGCCGGACAGATGCCCGCGCAATACCAAACCATTGCCTCTGCGATCATCTCGCTGGCCAACGATCCGAATTCGGTGATGACTTTTGCACGTACCACCGGCGCCACGGATTTCACCCGACAGATGGCGGCGGTCGCCTTTGCCAGCGTGGCGCGTCAGGATGTGGAAAACGCCCGCCTGATGATCCCGTCCCTGGTGCAGGCGCAACAGCTTAATGATGAGCAAACCCAGGAGCTGCGCGATATTGTTGCCTGGCGTCTGATGGGCAATGATGTCACCGACGAGCAGGCCAAATGGCGTGATGATGCGATTATGCGCTCCAATTCCACCTCGCTTGTGGAGCGCCGGGTGCGCATGGCGCTGGGAACCGGCGATCGTCGTGGCCTGAATACCTGGCTGGCACGTCTGCCAATGGAAGCAAAAGAAAAAGACGAGTGGCGCTACTGGCAGGCGGATCTGCTGCTGGAGCGCGGACGTGATGCGGAAGCCAAAGAGATCCTGCACCAGCTCATGCAGCAACGCGGTTTCTATCCGATGGTGGCGGCACAGCGCCTGGGCGAAGAGTACGAGCTGAAAGTGGATAAAGCGCCAGCGAACGTTGATTCTGCGCTGACTCAGGGGCCAGAAATGGCACGCGTACGCGAGCTAATGTACTGGAACATGGATAATACCGCGCGCAGTGAATGGGCAAATTTGGTCACCAGCCGTACCAAGTCCGAGCAGGCTCAGTTGGCGCGTTACGCGTTCAACAATCACTGGTGGGATCTTAGCGTTCAGGCGACGATCGCCGGTAAGCTGTGGGATCATCTGGAAGAGCGTTTCCCGTTGGCCTATAAAGATCTGTTTACCCGTTACACCAGCGGCAAGGATATTCAGCCGAGCTATGCGATGGCGATAGCGCGTCAGGAAAGCGCCTGGAACCCGAAAGTGAAATCACCGGTCGGCGCCAGCGGGCTGATGCAGATTATGCCGGGCACGGCGACGCATACGGTGAAAATGTTCTCGATTCCAGGTTACAGCAGTCCGAGCCAGCTACTGGATCCTGATACCAACATCAACATTGGTACCAGCTATTTGCAGTACGTATATCAGCAATTCGGCAATAACCGCATCTTTGCGTCGGCAGCCTATAACGCCGGTCCGGGGCGCGTTCGCACCTGGCTTGGCAATAGCGCTGGACGCATTGATGCTGTGGCGTTTGTCGAAAGTATTCCATTCTCAGAGACGCGTGGTTACGTGAAGAATGTGCTGGCTTATGATGCGTACTATCGCTATTTCCTCGGCGATAAACCGGAGTTGATGAGCGAGGCAGAATGGCAACGTCGTTACTGATCGTGTCGATTGTGTTATGCTATCGTACTCGTTAAAGAGTACAAAAGGGGGAAGCAAGCACGCTTCCCCCGCAACGATGGCGATATCTTATGACTCAGCAATCACCCTATTCAGCAGAGATGGCAGAACAACGTCACCAGGAGTGGTTACGTTTTGTCGATCTGCTTAAACACGCCTACGAACAAGATTTACACCTGCCACTGCTCAATTTGATGTTAACGCCGGATGAGCGTGAAGCGTTGGGCACGCGTGTGCGTATCATTGAAGAGCTGCTGCGCGGCGAGATGAGCCAGCGTGAGCTTAAAAACGAGCTCGGGGCGGGAATTGCCACTATTACGCGGGGGTCGAACAGCCTCAAATCCGCACCGGTGGATTTGCGTCAGTGGCTGGAACAGGTGTTGCTAAAAAGTGTCTGATTCTCTCGTAGGCCGGATAAGGCGAAGCCGCCATCCGGCAATGGTGCGCGCTGCTTGCCTGATGGCGCTACGCTTATCAGGCCTACAAATTACAATGACTCATCGTATATCGCGTTATGAAACGGGCTGAGCGCCAGAATCACCGCCTGGTGATAGACGCTTGAGCGCGTCAGCTTGCCCGCGGTAAAAACGCCGATTGCGCCTTCTTTACGGCCAATTTCATCAATACCCGTATAGTCCGACATCACCGGGCCGAGTGCTTCACCTTTGCGGACTCTGTCGAGAATGACAGTCGGCAATGGCAGCGTGGCTGAACGGGCTTCACCGCGCTGAATGCCGTTATCAATCACCACCCAACTGAAGGTGGCGTCATCGTCAATTCCTGCTTCAATGGCGACCCAGAAATCAGCCTGCGGGTGCAGGCGGCGAGCGTTAACAACGCGATTTCGTGCGCCAGTGCGCGTTTCCTGGTTTCCGAAAGGTTGTTCCGGCACGCCACTCTCGACGGCGACGGGTTCAATATGGCAGGATCCTTCCCCGAAAATCTCTTCAAATGCCCGCAGAATTGCCTGAATTTTGGCAGGATTGGTGGTCGCAGAGATAACCTTGTGCATAATTAAGCTCAGTTTGAAAATTCATCGCAGAGTCTACTCTAAATAATTTGAGTAACAGAAAGGCGGTAAGCAAGGGAATCCTCAGGAACATAGATAACTATGTGACTGGGGTGAGCGAGCGAAACCAACGCATCTGTTACTCAAAGTATGACGAGTATATAACGGAAAAAAAGCATGTTACAGGTATACCTTGTTCGCCATGGCGAAACGCAGTGGAACGCCGAGCGACGTATTCAAGGCCAGTCAGACAGCCCACTAACCGCTAAAGGTGAACAACAAGCCATGCAGGTGGGTGAACGCGCCCGCTCGTTTGGTATTACGCATGTCATCAGTAGCGATCTTGGTCGTACACGACGCACCGCAGAAATCATCGCCCAGGCCTGTGGCTGTGATATCACCTATGACTCCCGTCTGCGCGAGCTAAATATGGGAGTGCTGGAAAAACGTCACATCGATACGCTGACGCCAGAGGAAGAGGGCTGGCGTCGCCAGTTGGTGAATGGCACGGTGGATGGTCGTATCCCGGAAGGGGAATCGATGCAGGAATTGAGCGATCGCGTCAACGCGGCGCTGGCATCCTGTCTGGAATTGCCGCCGGGAAGTCGTCCGCTGCTGGTCAGTCACGGTATCGCGCTGGGTTGCCTGGTGAGTACAATTCTGGGATTACCGGCATGGGCTGAACGTCGCTTGCGTCTGCGCAACTGTTCTATTTCTCGAGTTGATTACCAGGAAAGCTTATGGCTGGCGCCGGGATGGGTCGTTGAAACGGCAGGGGATATCTCACATCTGGACGCCCCTGCGTTGGATGAACTGCAGCGCTAGCGGCGAATCGGAATCAGGAATTCGCAGCGCAGGTTGATCGGGCGATCTCCCGCTTTGGCATCTTCTGCCGGGTAGTATCGCTCGATATCCTGTCCTTTACGGCGCGTCAGGTTCAGCATTGGCATGCATGTGCCGTAAACCGTCAGGATAAACTCTTGCACACCGGTTCCCAGCCCTTCGTAGGTAAACATCACGTACTCGCCACCCTGTAACAGGATAGGCTGCGCCGACGGCACATAGCCATTGGCCTGTTCCGGCGTCAGTGCTGTGGTGTAAAACACTTCCTGTTCGTCATCTTTTTCAATGCTCGGACGCGTTTCGTTAAGCCCGTACAGCACTGGCGGGATCGCCGGAGCCTGAGCAAGGAAGTCGCGCCAGAACTGAATACGCATTTCATGACGGAAATCTGAAATCTGTTCCAGCGAGCAGGAATAGCTTTGCGTGGTGCCGAGCAGTTGCGTATCTTCCAGGGTGACAAACTCGTGCGCAGGCATTGTAAATTCACCCAGTCGCATTGGTGGGCGAATACCGAATGCGCTCCATTCCGGGGAGCGGCGATACAGCGCTGGTGTCTGCGAAAATTGTTTCTTGAATGCGCGAGTAAAAGTTTGTTGAGAGTCGAAGCGATATTGCAGCGCAATATCCAAAATTGGACGCGCAGTCAGGCGCAGCGCCACTGCGGATTTCGATAAACGACGGGCGCGGATATAGGCGCCAATAGCATGGCCCGTCACGTCCTTAAACATTCTCTGCAGGTGCCACTTGGAATAGCCCGCTTTTGCCGCCACATTGTCAAGCGACAAAGGCTGATCCAGATGACCTTCCAGCCAGATTAATAGGTCGCGAATAATGCCAGCCTGATCCATAAAATATCCTCATCCTTTCAACAACGAGTACCTGACGTCAGGTATGAGGATAATAGCATTTTTTGCTGTTTTAGCATTCAGTGTTTTTTTTGCTCATAAGTGCTTTTTTCGGACATACGAAAGCGTGATTATTGTAATCCTGTGATCTGTATACATTTTATCTTAAAATGTTTAATAATCACGCAGAACAACTTTTAAGAATGGTAACAATATGAAATATAAGAGCTTAGTCATTTCCTCAATTCTGCTGATGTTGGCGCAGGTCGCCCATGCGGAGCAGATTGGATCTGTCGATACAGTGTTCAAAATGTTTGGGCCGGATCATAAAATTGTGGTCGAAGCGTTTGACGATCCGGATGTTACCAATGTGACCTGTTATGTGAGTCGTGCGAAGACCGGCGGCATCAAAGGTGGACTGGGGCTGGCGGAAGATACTTCCGATGCCGCCATCTCTTGCCAGCAGGTTGGGCCGGTAGAACTGAGCGACAGAATCAAGAACGGTAAAGCTCAGGGCGAAGTGGTATTTAAGAAACGTACCTCGCTGGTGTTTAAATCTTTACAGGTCGTGCGTTTTTACGATGCGAAACGTAATGCGCTGGCCTATCTGGCCTATTCAGATAAAGTTGTCGATGGATCGCCCAAAAATGCCATCAGTGCGGTACCCATCATGTCGTGGCGGCAATAACAAGGAAGCACAATGCAACAGCCGTTGATCTGGTTGGTTGAGGATGAGCAGGGAATCGCTGATACGCTTATCTACATGCTGCAACAGGAAGGGTTTAGCGTAGAGGCGTTTGAGCGCGGATTTCCCGTGCTGGAGAAATCTCGCCAGCAATGCCCTGATGCCATCATTCTGGATGTCGGGCTACCGGATATCAGCGGTTTTGAACTGTGCCGACGTTTACTGGAACGCCACCCGGCGCTGCCGATCCTTTTTCTGACCGCGCGCAGCGATGAAGTGGATCGCCTGTTGGGGCTGGAAATTGGCGCAGATGACTATGTTGCCAAGCCTTTCTCGCCGCGCGAGGTGTGCGCTCGTGTGCGTACGCTGCTGCGGCGGGTGCAAAAATTCTCCACGCCTTCATCGATGACACGCTGTGGGGATTTTGAACTTAATGAGCTGGCCGCGCAGATTACCTGGTTCAGCATGCCGTTGAACCTGACGCGTTATGAATTCCTGCTGCTGAAAACATTGCTGATGTCGCCGGGACGTATTTACTCTCGCCAGCAACTGATGGATTTAGTCTGGGCAGACGCGCAGGATACCTTTGACAGAACGGTTGATACTCACATCAAAACGCTGCGCGCCAAGCTGCGGGCTATCAATCCGGAGCTTTCCCCCATCAATACACATCGCGGTATGGGATACAGCCTGAGGAATTGCTGATGCGCATTGGCATGCGTTTGCTGCTCGGCTATTTTCTGATTGTCGCGGTCGCCGCCTGGTTTGTTCTGTCTATCTTTGTGCAGGAAATTAAGCCAGGCGTCCGTCGGGCGACCGAAGGTACTTTAATTGATACCGCCACGCTGCTGGCTGCACTGGCGCGTGATGACGTGCTCTCTGACTCACCGGCTAACGGCAAGCTGGCGCAGGCATTTGCGCAGCTGCATAACCGCCCATTTAACGCCAACATCAGTGGCATTAACAAAGTGCGTAACGAATACCATGTCTACATGACCGACGCGCAGGGCAAGGTGTTGTTTGATTCCGCCAACCAGGCCGTCGGTCAGGACTATTCCCGCTGGAACGACGTGTGGTTAACGCTGCGTGGTGAGTATGGCGCCCGCAGTACGCCGCAAAACCCGAACGATCCGGAAAGCTCGGTGATGTACGTTGCCGCGCCGATCGTAGACGGTGGGCGTATTATCGGCGTGCTCAGTGTCGGCAAACCAAATGCGGCGATGGCACCGGTGATTAAACGCAGTGAACGGCGAATGCTGTGGGCCAGCGCCGTATTGCTGGGCATTGCCCTGGTGATTGGCTTCGGGATGGTATGGTGGATAAACCGATCTATTGCCCGGCTGGCGCGTTATGCCGACTCCGTTACCGAGAATCGCCCCGTCCCACTGCCTGATTTAGGCAGCAGCGAGTTACGCAAACTGGCGCAGGCGCTGGAAAGTATGCGTCTGAAGCTCGAAGGCAAGAACTACATTGAGCAGTATGTCTACGCGTTAACGCATGAGCTGAAAAGTCCGCTGGCGGCCATTCGTGGCGCGGCAGAGATATTGCGAGAAGGCCCGCCGCCAAACGTGGTAGCGCGTTTTACCGATAATATTCTGACGCAAAATGCGCGTATGCAGGCGCTGGTCGAAACTTTGCTGCGCCAGGCGCGACTGGAGAATCGACAGGACGTTACGTTGACGGCGGTGGAGGTAGATACGCTATTTGCTCAGCTCAAAGAGGCGCGTAGCGTGCAACTGGCGGCAAAAAACATCACGCTGACCATTTTGCCTTCATCGCTTAGCGTCGCTGCCGATCCTGCGTTACTGGAGCAGGCGTTGGGGAATTTACTCGACAATGCTATCGACTTCACGCCACAGGACGGGACGATTACGCTGAGCGCGCATCAGCAGGAGGAGCGGGTCACATTGCAGGTTACCGACAGCGGTAGCGGCATCCCTGATTTTGCATTGCCGCGTATTTTTGAGCGCTTCTACTCGCTGCCCCGCGAGAATGGACACAAGAGCAGCGGTTTGGGGCTGGCGTTTGTCAGTGAAGTTGCACGATTGCATGAAGGTACGGTGACATTATCTAACCGACCAGAGGGCGGCGCACAGGCCTCGTTTACGCTTCACCGTCACTTCACATAACTTCAAATTCTCCGCACATAGCTGTTCTACCTTGCTGATATTGCAAAGGAGAACGCTATGTTTAAATCACCCCTGTTTTGGAAAATCGTCACCTTAGGCGGCGCCATAATACTGCTGTTAATACCACTGACGATGGTCAGGCAGATAATCGTTGAGCGATCGGATTATCGTGATGAAGTCGAAGATGCTATCCGCCAGAGCACCAGCGGGCCGCAAAAGATGGTCGGGCCGTTGATAGCCATTCCGGTGACAGAGCTTTACACCTCGCTGGAGGATGGCAAAGAGATCCAGCGTAAGCGCAGCTATATCCATTTCTGGCTGCCGGATTCGTTGGTGGTTGAGGGGAATCAGAACGTTGAAGCGCGTAAAATCGGCATTTATGAGGGCCAGGTCTGGCACAATGAACTCTCGGTGAAGGCCGAGTTTAACGCTGAACGTTTGCGTGATTTAAACCATCCCAACGTCAGCGTCGGCAAACCGTTTATCGTGGTTGGCGTGGGGGATGCGCGCGGGATCGGTGTGGTGCAAGCGCCGCAGATCAATGGGGAATCACTGGCTGTTGAGCCAGGGACGGGGCTGGATGGAGGGGCTCAAGGGATCCACATTCCGCTACCTGACGCGAGCTGGGCGGAGCAAAACCTGAGCATGGCGCTGTCGTTGAATTTGAGCGGAACAGGAGATTTCTCCGTTGTTCCGGTTGGCCGTAACAGTGAAATGACTTTAACCAGCAACTGGCCGCATCCCAACTTTCTGGGGGATTTCCTCCCGGCGAAGCGCGAAATCAGCGAATCAGGATTTAAGGCCCAGTGGCAGAGCAGCTGGTTCGCGAATAACCTCGGCGAACGCTTTGATGGCGAAAAGATTGGCTGGAAGGGAATGCCTGCATTTAGCGTTGCCGTCGCCACGCCAGCGGATCAGTATCAGTTAACGGACAGGGCTACCAAGTATGCCATCCTGCTGATTGTACTGACCTTTATGTCTTTCTTCGTGCTTGAAAGTATGACCAGCCTGCGTCTGCACCCGATGCAGTATCTGCTGGTGGGGCTATCGCTGGTGATGTTTTATCTGCTGCTACTGGCATTGTCTGAGCACATTGGTTTTACGGCGGCGTGGATTACGGCAAGCCTGGTGGGGGCGTTGATGAACGGGGTGTATCTGCAGGCGATATTACAGAGTTGGCGGAACAGTATTTTGTTCACCGTGGCGCTACTGGGGCTGGATGGGGTGATGTGGGTGCTGCTACGTTCACAGGACAGCTCTTTACTGCTGGGAACCGGCGTGCTGTTGGTGGCGTTGTGTGGCGTGATGTTCCTGACGCGTCATCTTGACTGGCACTCGCTGGCACAGCCAAAACCAAAGCCGACAGAAATTCCGGAGCCTCAGCCTGCGCAGAGTGACGAGTTTCGCTTATGGAAATAGGGCTGTGGTGAAATGAAAAACGGCGCATAATGCGCCGTTTTTTTACCTGTAAGGATTGAATTAATCCTGCAGGTCTCCGCAGAAACGGTAGCCTTCACCGTGAATGGTGGCGATGATTTCTGGCGTATCCGGCGTAGATTCGAAATGTTTACGAATGCGGCGGATAGTCACGTCAACGGTACGGTCATGCGGCTTCAGTTCGCGACCGGTCATTTTTTTCAGCAGTTCTGCGCGAGACTGGATTTTGCCCGGATTCTCACAGAAGTGAAGCATTGCACGGAATTCGCTGCGTGGCAGTTTATACTGCTCGCCGTCAGGACCAATCAGAGAGCGGCTGTTGATGTCCAGCTCCCAGCCGTTGAACTTGTAGCTTTCGACGCTACGGCGTTCTTCGCTGACAGTACCCAGGTTCATGGTACGGGACAGCAGGTTACGAGCACGGATAGTCAGTTCGCGCGGGTTAAACGGCTTGGTGATGTAATCGTCTGCGCCGATTTCGAGGCCGAGAATTTTATCGACTTCGTTATCACGGCCCGTCAGGAACATCAGCGCAACGTTAGCTTGTTCGCGAAGTTCGCGCGCTAACAGTAGGCCATTTTTCCCAGGCAGATTGATATCCATAATCACAAGGTTGATGTCATATTCAGAGAGAATCTGATGCATTTCCGCGCCATCTGTCGCTTCGAATACATCATAGCCTTCTGCTTCGAAAATGCTTTTCAACGTGTTGCGTGTTACTAACTCGTCTTCAACGATAAGAATGTGCGGGGTCTGCATGTTTGCTACCTAAATTGCCAACTAAATCGAAACAGGAAGTACAAAAGTCCCTGACCTGCCTGATGCATGCCGTAAATTAACATGATCGGCGTAACATGACTAAAGTACGTAATTGCGTTCTTGATGCACTTTCCATCAACGTCAACAACATCATTAGCTTGGTCGTGGGTAGTTTCCCTCTGGACCCGACAGTGTCAAAAACGGCTGTCATCCTAACCATTTTAACAGCAACATAACAGGCTAAGACATGCCGGACACCCAATAAAACTATGCTTCGTTGACATATATCAAGTTCAATTGTAGCACGTTAACAGTTTGATGAAATCAACGTATCCAAATGTTTGCTTTCATCACAAAATTGCAATATTACAACTAGTTGCACGAGCTAATTAATAAATGTAATGAATCCAACCAATGCGATCCATTTTAAAATAAATTATCATGGATAAACAGAGGGATATACAACTTCTGTTAACATAAAAAGCAATAGTACAGTTTAGAAATAGTTTAGCATTTTTTACCGGATGCGAAATCCTTTTTCAGTGACTTCTGTTAAAAAAATGTAAATTTGCGCTGCGTAATATGTTGATGTGCGTCACATTATTACTTGCAGACTGACCAAAAAGAGTATCGAAATGCGTTTAACAATTATTCTGGTTGCCCCTGCCAGAGCGGAAAATATTGGCGCGGCTGCCCGTGCGATGAAGACCATGGGATTCACTCAATTACGTATCGTTGACAGCGAGGCGCATCTGGAACCCGCCACGCGATGGGTCGCGCATGGATCGGGCGACATTATTGATAATATTAACGTTTTTCCAACGTTAGCCGATGCGCTTCACGACGTTGATTTTACCGTTGCGACCACCGCGCGTAGCCGGGCGAAGTTCCATTATTACGCCACCCCGGTCGAACTGGTTCCCTTGTTACAGGAGAAATCCACGTGGATGGAACATGCTGCGCTGGTGTTTGGTCGTGAAGATTCGGGGCTGACCAATGAAGAATTAGCGCTGGCAGATGTACTCACTGGTGTACCGATGGTCGCTGACTATCCTTCACTCAATTTGGGGCAGGCGGTGATGGTGTATTGCTATCAATTAGCAGGTTTAATACAACAACCGGCCAAAAACGTTGAGGTGACGGATGAGCTTCAGTTGCAGGCATTGCGCGCGCGCGTTTTGCGTTTATTAGCCACGCTGAACGTTTCTGACGACATCAAGCTGACGGACTGGTTGCAACAGCGAATGGGTCTGTTGGGGCAGCGAGACACGGCAATGTTGCACCGTTTTTTACATGATATTGAAAAAAACATCACAAAATAAAATGTTGAATAATTTTTGTTTTGTAGTGTTTTGATCTTGGTTCAAGTGGGCTCGACATGCTGTATTGGTTGAAAGTAAAAGAGCAAGCAGTCGCTCATGAACAAGTTTCGGAATGTGATCAATTTAAAAATTTATTGACTTAGGTCAGCAGATACTTTAACCCTAAAAGAATACAAGACAGATTACCCGTCATACTTCGAGTTGCATGTGCGTTGGCTGCATTCGCTTACCTCAGTCACATAGTTTTCTATGCTCCTGAGGATTCGCTCACTTGCCGCCTTCCTGCAACGCGAATTATTTAGGGTAAATAATTACAGAGCACACAACATCATGAAACGCATCAGCATCACCATTACTACAACCATCACCATTACCACAGGTAACGGTGCGGGCTGACGCGTACAGGAAACACAAGAAAAAGCCCGCACCTAAACAGTGCGGGCTTTTTTTTCGACCAAAGGCAATGAGGTAAACCATGCGAGTGTTGAAGTTCGGCGGTACATCAGTGGCAAATGCAGAGCGCTTTCTGCGGGTTGCCGATATTCTGGAAAGCAATGCCAGACAGGGGCAGGTCGCGACCGTTCTCTCTGCCCCCGCAAAAATTACCAACCATCTGGTGGCAATGATTGAGAAGACCATCGGTGGTCAGGATGCTTTAGCCAATATCAGCGATGCCGAACGCATTTTCTCCGAGCTGCTGGTGGGTCTTGCCGCCGAGCAACCAGGTTTTCCGCTGGCGCAGCTCAAAGCCTTTGTTGAACAAGAATTTGCTCAGATTAAGCACGTCCTGCACGGCATCAGCCTGCTGGGACAGTGCCCGGACAGCATCAATGCCGCGCTTATCTGCCGTGGTGAAAAAATGTCGATTGCTATCATGGCCGGCCTGCTGGAAGCACGCGGGCATAACGTAACGGTCATCGACCCGGTGGAGAAATTGCTGGCTGTCGGCCATTACCTCGAATCTACCGTTGATATCGCCGAATCTACGCGCCGCATCGCCGCCAGCCGTATTCCTGCGGACCACATGATTCTGATGGCAGGGTTTACTGCCGGAAATGAAAAAGGTGAGTTAGTGGTGTTGGGGCGTAACGGCTCTGACTACTCTGCCGCCGTACTGGCCGCCTGTTTGCGTGCCGATTGTTGTGAAATCTGGACCGATGTCGACGGCGTATATACTTGCGATCCGCGTCAGGTACCCGACGCCCGACTGCTGAAGTCGATGTCTTATCAGGAAGCGATGGAGCTTTCTTACTTCGGCGCTAAAGTGCTGCACCCGCGCACCATTACCCCTATTGCCCAGTTCCAGATCCCGTGCCTGATTAAAAATACCGGCAATCTGCAAGCGCCCGGCACGCTGATCGGTGCCAGCAGTGATGACGATGATTTGCCGGTAAAAGGTATTTCTAACCTCAATAACATGGCGATGTTTAGCGTTTCCGGCCCTGGAATGAAAGGTATGGTGGGCATGGCGGCGCGCGTTTTTGCCGCAATGTCGCGTGCGGGCATCTCGGTAGTGCTGATCACCCAATCCTCTTCTGAATACAGCATCAGCTTCTGCGTCCCGCAGGGCGACTGCGCGCGTGCGCAACGCGCCATGCAGGATGAATTCTATCTCGAACTGAAAGAAGGCCTGCTGGAGCCGCTGGCGGTGACTGAGCGTCTGGCCATCATCTCGGTCGTTGGCGATGGTATGCGCACCCTGCGCGGCATCTCGGCGAAGTTCTTTGCCGCGCTGGCTCGGGCGAACATCAATATTGTAGCGATCGCCCAGGGCTCGTCTGAGCGTTCTATTTCGGTGGTGGTGAATAACGATGACGCGACCACCGGCGTACGCGTTACCCATCAGATGCTGTTCAACACCGACCAGGTGATTGAAGTGTTTGTGATTGGCGTAGGCGGCGTGGGCGGTGCGCTGCTGGAGCAGCTTAAACGTCAGCAAACCTGGCTCAAAAAGAAACATATCGATCTGCGTGTGTGCGGCGTGGCGAACTCGAAGGCGCTGCTGACCAACGTCCACGGTCTGAATCTGGAAAACTGGCAGTCGGAGCTGGAGAGCGCGAAAGAGCCTTTCAATCTTGGGCGCTTAATTCGTCTGGTGAAAGAATACCATCTGCTCAATCCGGTGATTGTCGACTGTACGTCAAGCCAGGCGGTAGCAGACCAGTATGCCGACTTCCTGCGCGAAGGCTTCCATGTGGTTACGCCGAACAAAAAGGCCAATACGTCGTCGATGGATTACTACCATCAGCTGCGTTTTGCCGCCGCGAAGTCACGTCGTAAATTCCTGTACGACACCAACGTGGGCGCGGGCCTGCCGGTTATTGAAAACCTGCAAAATCTGCTCAGCGCAGGTGATGAACTGCAACGTTTTTCAGGCATCCTTTCTGGCTCACTGTCGTTTATTTTCGGCAAGCTGGATGAAGGCATGAGCTTCTCGCAGGCCACCACCCTGGCGCGTGAGATGGGCTATACCGAACCCGATCCGCGTGACGATCTTTCCGGTACGGACGTGGCGCGTAAGCTGCTGATCCTGGCCCGTGAAACCGGTCGTGAGCTGGAGCTTTCTGACATTGTCATTGAGCCGGTCCTGCCAAAAGAGTTTGATGACTCCGGTGATGTTTCCGCGTTTATGGCGAAATTGTCGCAGCTGGATGACGTCTTTGCCGCGCGCGTGGCGAAAGCCCGTGATGAGGGAAAAGTATTGCGCTATGTTGGCAATATCGAAGAGGACGGCGTTTGTCGCGTGAAAATTGATGCAGTAGACGGCAACGATCCGCTGTTTAAAGTGAAAAACGGTGAAAACGCGCTGGCGTTCTATAGCCACTATTATCAGCCGTTACCGTTGGTTCTGCGCGGATATGGCGCGGGTAACGATGTGACGGCGGCGGGCGTCTTTGCCGACCTGCTACGCACCCTTTCATGGAAGTTAGGAGTCTGACATGGTGAGAGTTTATGCCCCGGCTTCCAGTGCCAATATGAGCGTCGGGTTTGATGTCCTCGGTGCGGCGGTAACTCCGGTGGATGGTTCGCTGTTGGGTGATGTGGTGTCCGTTGAGGCGGCTGACCAGTTTAGCCTGAACAACCTTGGGCGCTTTGCCAATAAGCTGCCGTCCGAGCCACGTGAAAATATTGTCTACCAGTGTTGGGAGCGATTCTGCCAGGAGCTGGGTAAAACCGTTCCGGTGGCGATGACGCTGGAAAAAAATATGCCGATTGGCTCCGGGTTAGGCTCCAGCGCCTGTTCCGTCGTGGCGGCGTTAGTCGCTATGAACGAACATTGCGGTAAGCCGCTCAACGATACGCGCCTGTTAGCGATAATGGGCGAACTTGAAGGACGTATCTCCGGCAGTATTCATTACGATAACGTCGCCCCGTGCTTTTTGGGCGGTATGCAGTTAATGATTGAAGAAAACGGCATTATTAGCCAGCAGGTGCCAGGCTTTGATGAGTGGCTGTGGGTACTGGCGTATCCAGGGATTAAAGTGTCGACGGCTGAAGCGCGGGCGATTCTCCCAGCGCAGTATCGCCGTCAGGACTGTATCGCTCACGGGCGGCATCTGGCGGGATTCATCCATGCCTGCTATTCCCGTCAGCCTCTTCTGGCCGCGAAGCTGATGAAAGATGTCATTGCTGAGCCGTATCGTACCCGCTTGCTGCCAGGCTTTAGCCAGGCGCGTCAGGCGGTAGCCGAAATTGGCGCACTGGCCAGCGGTATATCTGGGTCTGGGCCGACGTTGTTCGCCTTGTGCGATAAGCCGGATACGGCACAGCGCGTAGCAGATTGGCTGGGTAAAAATTACCTGCAAAATCAGGAAGGCTTTGTTCATATTTGCCGGCTGGACACGGCGGGCGCACGGGTACTGGGATAATCAATGAAACTGTATAATCTGAAAGATCACAACGAACAGGTCAGCTTTGCACAGGCTGTTACGCAAGGACTGGGCAAGAATCAGGGATTGTTTTTTCCGCACGATCTACCGGAATTCAATCTGACAGAAGTGGATGAGATGCTGAAGCAGGACTTCGTTAGCCGCAGCGCGAAGATCCTGTCCGCATTTATTGGTGATGAGATCCCTCAGGAAATTCTGGAAGAGCGCGTGCGTGCGGCATTTGCCTTTCCGGCACCGGTTGCTCAGGTTGCCGCGGATGTCGGCTGTCTGGAACTGTTCCACGGCCCAACGCTTGCATTTAAAGACTTTGGCGGGCGCTTTATGGCGCAGATGCTGACGCACATTAGTGGCGACAAACCGGTAACGATTCTGACGGCGACCTCCGGAGATACCGGGGCGGCCGTTGCGCATGCCTTTTATGGCCTGAAAAATGTGCGCGTGGTGATCCTCTACCCGAACGGCAAGATCAGCCCATTACAGGAAAAACTGTTCTGTACGCTGGGCGGTAACATTGAAACTGTGGCTATTGATGGCGATTTTGATGCCTGCCAGGCGCTGGTGAAACAGGCGTTTGATGACGAAGAGCTGAAGGTGGCTCTGGGACTGAACTCGGCTAACTCAATTAACATTAGCCGTCTGCTGGCGCAAATCTGTTACTACTTTGAGGCTGTGGCTCAACTGCCGCAAGAGGCGCGTAATCAACTGGTGATTTCCGTTCCCAGCGGTAACTTTGGCGATCTGACTGCCGGGCTGCTGGCGAAATCACTGGGCTTGCCGGTGAAGCGTTTTATCGCGGCGACTAACGTTAATGATACGGTTCCGCGCTTCCTTGCAGAAGGTGAGTGGGCACCGAAAGCGACTCAGGCGACGTTGTCGAATGCGATGGATGTCAGCCAGCCGAACAACTGGCCGCGCGTGGAAGAACTGTTCCGCCGTAAAATCTGGCGTCTGAATGAGTTGGGTTATGCCGCCGTTGACGATGCCACGACTCAGGACACGATGCGTGAGTTACATGAGATGGGCTACACCTCAGAACCGCATGCGGCGGTGGCTTACCGCGCGCTGCGTGACCAGCTAAACCCTGGCGAGTATGGCCTGTTCCTCGGTACTGCGCATCCGGCGAAGTTTAAAGAAAGCGTTGAAGAGATTCTTGACCTGACGCTGGCGTTGCCAAAAGAACTGGCGGAACGCGCGGATCTGCCGCTGCTTTCTCATCACCTGCCTGCTGATTTTGCTGAACTGCGTAAGCTGATGATGACCCGCGGGTAATGGTTGTGCCCGCTGGCGCTTTGCTTAGCGGGCCGACAAAATCTGTAGGCCGGATAAGGCGTTAGCCGTCATCCGGCCTTTTTACTATTGCTCGTGGCGTTTAAATACCAGTTCGCTGTTTCCTGATGCTTCTTCATCAAAGAAATAACCTTCACTGTTAAATGCGGTCAGCTGTTCCGGCTGTGTTAAGCGGTTCTCAATAATGTAGCGACTCATCAGGCCGCGCGCTTTTTTGGCATAGAAACTGATGACTTTGAACTTGCCGTTTTTCTCGTCGAGGAAGACTGGTTTGATAAGCTCAGCGTTGAGTTTTTTCGGCTTCACGGATTTAAAATACTCATCCGAGGCGAGGTTGATCACCACGCTGTCGCCTTGCGCTTCCAGCGCTTCGTTAAGTTTATCGGTGATGGTATCTCCCCAGAACTGGTAGAGATCTTTACCCTTCGCATTGGTCAGACGAATGCCCATCTCCAGACGGTAAGGCTGCATCAAATCCAACGGACGTAAAACGCCGTATAGCCCGGACAGCATCCGTAAATGCTGTTGAGCGAAGTCGAAATCCGCCTCGCTGAAGGTTTCAGCCTGCAACCCTGTATAGACGTCGCCTTTAAACGCCAGGATGGCCTGACGTGCATTGTCCGGCGTGAAGTCAGGCTGCCAGTCATGGAAACGGGTGGCGTTCAGATCCGCCAGCTTGTCGCTAATCCCCATCAGCTTGCCAATCTGAGGTGCAGAGAGCTGGCGTGCCACGTGAATAAGCTGCTGAGAGTGATCCAGCAACTCGGGCAGCGTATGACGTGTCGTTGCCAGCGGGCTTTGGTAGTCGAGCGTTTTTGCAGGTGAAATCAGAATCAGCATATCCAGTCCTTGCAGGAAATTTACTGCGACTTTAGCAAAAAAAACGACTGAATTGATCGATGGTTGCGATTGCCGCGCTATTCGCGCGGCGTTTCATCCCAGCTATCGGGCGCAAGCTGTTGTCTGATATCAGGATAACGGCGCGGATCGAATTCTGGACGCACCCCGAGTTTACGCTGGCGCAGATAGTCGCTGGCGATGGTATGGACAACCGGAGAAAGCAGCAGAATCGCCGTCAGGTTAGTGATGGCCATACAAGCCATAATGATGTCGGCCAACTGCCAGACGAGTGGGAAGCTGACTAACGTTCCCCCAACAACGGTACTCACGGTAGCGATACGTAATAGCCAGATGACGCGGATGTTGTCCAGCTTCAGGAAAACGAGGTTGTTTTCCGCATAAATGTAGTTGGCGACGATAGAGCTAAAGGCAAACAGAATCACAATAAAAGCCACGAATCCGGCTCCCCATTCACCCGTCAGCGAGACCATGGCTCTTTGCAGCAACTGGATGCCTTCCATTGGCACATAAGTGGTGCCATTACCCGCCAGTAAAATGATCATTGCGCTGGCCGTACAAAGAATTAGCGTATCGCCCAATACACCAATCATTTGCACAATGCCTTGTGCTGCAGGGTGTGGCGGCCAGGATGCTGCCGAGGCAGCTGCGTTCGGGGTTGAGCCCATTCCGGCTTCATTAGAGAACATACCGCGTTGAAAGCCGCTGGCAATAGCCTGGCTCAGCGTATACCCGGCGGCACCGGCCGCGGCCTCCTGCCAGCCAAAGGCGCTTTTTATGATGGTCATGATAATGCCGGGGAGCTGTCCGAAATGCCAAAGGCAGATGACGAGGCTACAACCGATCCACAGCAGCGCCATCATCGGAACAAACCATTGCATCAGGCGTGCGACGCCTTTAATGCCGCCGACGATGACCACTAATGACGCGATTGCCAGTGCGATACCGGAGAAGAGGGGAGGGATATCAAAAGCAAAATCCAGCGCACGAGAGACTGAGTTCGCCTGAACGCTGTTAAAAATCAGGCCATAGGCAATGAGTAAAAAGATGGCAAACAGCACGCCCATCCAGCGCATGCCCAGCCCACGGGCCATATACCATGCAGGACCGCCGCGAAACTGTCCCTTGCTGTCGCGCTCTTTATACAGTTGGGCAAGTGAGCACTCAGCGAATGAGGTTGCCATACCAATGACCGCCGAGACCCACATCCAGAAAATGGCTCCCGCGCCGCCGGCGGCGATCGCCAACGCCACACCCGCCAGATTTCCGCTACCGACGCGCGCGGCAAGACTGGTGCACAATGCCTGAAAGGAAGTTAAACCGCCCGGCTGCGGGCTGATGCTGTTTTTAAGACTTTTGCCAAACTGGCGAATATAGCGGAACTGCACGAACCCTGTACGCCAGGTGAACCAACATCCTGCGCCAAGCAGGAGGTAGATCATCACCGATCCCCAGAGTATTTCATTAATAAATGAGAAAAAATCAGGCATTAACATCCCTCTTGTTGATGCCGGTAAGCGCGAATAATCCCGTGTAAGCGCTACCAATTATCGACCAGTATATACCTTATAAGGTGATTGATTGCGGGAGTTTACCATAACAATGGGTATATCTTTAATTGCGCATCACGGGCTGTGAGATGCGTAATCAGGGCTGAGCAGCGGGTCGGACAATCCAGGCGGTTGCGCTGAGAGTGCGTCGTGCTATCATCAGGGAAGATCGGTTACATCCCCCTAACAAGCTGTTTAAAGAGAATCGCTATCATGACGGACAAATTGACCTCCCTTCGTCAGTTCACCACAGTAGTGGCCGACACCGGAGACATCGCGGCAATGAAGCTGTATCAGCCTCAGGATGCCACAACTAACCCTTCTCTCATTCTTAACGCAGCGCAGATCCCAGAATACCGCAAGCTGATTGATGATGCTGTAGCCTGGGCTAAGCAGCAGAGCAACGATCGCGCACAGCAGATCGTCGACGCGACCGACAAACTGGCAGTAAATATCGGTCTGGAGATCCTGAAACTGGTCCCGGGTCGTATTTCTACTGAAGTTGACGCTCGTCTGTCCTACGACACCGACGCGTCCATCGCGAAAGCAAAACGTCTGATCAAAATGTACAACGATGCTGGCATCAGCAACGATCGCATTCTGATCAAACTGGCTTCAACCTGGCAGGGCATCCGTGCCGCTGAGCAGCTGGAAAAAGAAGGTATCAACTGTAACCTGACTCTGCTGTTCTCCTTCGCGCAGGCGCGCGCATGTGCAGAAGCTGGCGTATACCTGATTTCTCCGTTTGTTGGTCGTATTCTGGACTGGTACAAAGCCAACACTGACAAGAAAGAGTATGCACCGGCAGAAGATCCGGGTGTGGTTTCCGTAACGGAAATCTACGAGTACTACAAACAGCACGGTTACGAAACCGTGGTGATGGGTGCGAGCTTCCGTAACGTCGGCGAAATCATTGAGCTGGCAGGCTGCGATCGTCTGACGATTGCTCCGGCACTGCTGAAAGAGCTGGCGGAAAGCGAAGGCACTATCGAACGTAAACTGTCCTTCTCCGGCGAAGTGAAAGCGCGCCCTGCACGTATCACTGAAGCTGAGTTCCTGTGGCAGCACAACCAGGATCCGATGGCTGTAGACAAACTGGCGGACGGTATCCGTAAGTTTGCTGTAGACCAGGGTAAACTGGAAAAAATGATCGGCGATCTGCTGTAATCATTAACGCGTGGCCCTGACAGGGGTCACGCTACCTCTTCTGAAACCTGTCTGTCCTTCCCTTCGCAGTGTATCATTCTGTTTAACGAGACTGTTTAAACGGAATAATCATGAATACTTTACGCATTGGCCTGGTTTCCATTTCTGACCGTGCTTCCAGCGGCGTTTACCAGGATAAAGGCATCCCGGCCCTTGAAGAGTGGCTGGCATCTGCCCTTACCATCCCTTTTGAGCTGCAAACGCGACTGATCCCGGATGAACAGGCGATCATCGAACAGACCTTATGTGAGCTGGTGGATGAAATGAGCTGTCATCTGGTGCTGACTACCGGCGGAACGGGTCCGGCCCGCCGCGATGTAACGCCTGATGCCACGCTGGCCGTAGCCGACCGCCAGATGCCGGGCTTTGGCGAGCAGATGCGCCAGATAAGCCTGCACTTTGTGCCAACGGCTATTCTCTCCCGCCAGGTTGGTGTGATTCGCAAACAGGCGTTGATCCTGAATCTGCCAGGGCAGCCGAAATCGATCAAAGAAACGCTGGAAGGCGTGAAAGATGCCGACGGTAAGGTTATCGTGCCGGGTATATTTGCAAGTGTACCGTATTGTATACAGTTGCTGGATGGGCCGTATGTGGAAACCGCACCGGCTATTGTAGCATCTTTTCGTCCTAAAAGCGCAATCCGCGATATAAACGCCTGAAAGTAGTCCGATCGTGACATAAGTGCCAATGACAGTGGAGTATTGAATTGTTTACGATATAGTAATTTTTGCTTTACATATATCGACTGACAGATTCAATAACTCCACTGACTCATGGTTTGCTATGTCACAACACACTCGACCGCTGAATCGCCAGGATTATAAAACTCTTACGCTTGCTGCCCTCGGCGGTGCGCTTGAGTTTTATGATTTCATTATCTTCGTCTTCTTTGCCGCTGTTGTTGGCGAACTCTTCTTCCCTGCAGACATTCCTGAATGGCTACGTCAGGTGCAAACCTTCGGCATTTTTGCCGCCGGATATCTGGCGCGTCCGCTGGGTGGCATCATCATGGCGCACTTTGGCGATCTGGTCGGGCGTAAGAAAATGTTCACCCTGAGCATTTTGCTGATGGCGATACCGACGCTGGCGATTGGTCTTTTGCCTACCTACGCCTCAATGGGGATCCTCGCGCCGCTGCTGTTACTGCTGATGCGCATTTTGCAAGGCGCAGCCATCGGCGGAGAAGTGCCGGGCGCGTGGGTGTTCGTGGCGGAACACGTACCGGAGCGCCGCATCGGCATTGCCTGTGGCACGCTGACCGCCGGGCTGACGGTGGGGATTCTGCTGGGATCGGTGGTCGCAACTCTGGTGAATACCAGCCTGACGCAGCAGGCGGTGCATGACTACGGCTGGCGTATCCCGTTCCTGCTGGGGGGCGTGTTTGGGCTGGTGGCGATGTACCTGCGTCGCTGGTTGCAGGAAACGCCCATCTTCCTCGAAATGCAGCAGCGTAAAGCGCTGGCGCAAGAGCTACCGGTGAAGTCGGTGGTGAGCAAGCATAAAAAAGCGGTGGTCATTTCCATGCTGCTGACCTGGCTGTTATCGGCCGGGATTGTGGTGGTGATCCTGATGTCGCCAGTCTGGTTGCAGAAGCAGTATGGTTTTGCACCGGCGTTGACGTTACAAGCCAACAGTGTCGCGACCATTATGCTGTGCGTCGGCTGTCTGCTGGCCGGGTTTATTGTCGACCGGGTCGGCGCCAGCAAAATCTTTATTGTCGGCAGCCTGCTGCTGGCCTGTTCAAGCTGGTTTTTCTATCACCTGACCGGCAGCCATCCTCAGCACTTGTTCTTGTTATACGGGCTGGTAGGGTTGTGCGTTGGTGTGGTGGGAGCAGTGCCTTATGTGATGGTGCGGGCGTTTCCGGCGGAGGTCCGCTTTACCGGAATCTCCTTTTCTTACAACGTGTCGTACGCCATTTTTGGTGGTCTGACACCAATCGCCGTGACGATGTTAATGAGCGTGTCGCCAATGGCTCCGGCCTGGTATGTGCTGGCGTTATCGCTGGTGGGGTTAGGTCTGGGGATTTGGCTGCGACAGGATATTTATCATCGCGATACGAGCGTGCAGGGAGAGTTACAGCGCTTGTAAGGAATATCCCCCCGTTCGGGGGGATAGCGTCAGTTTAGTGCGCTTCACCGATCGGCAGGATGGTACGGCCAAACTGTTCGTTCAGCACTTCACCCATCGCCAGGTAAATGGCGCTTGCGCCACACACTAAGCCAATCCAGCCAGCAACGTGAATGATCGCTTCGTTACCTGCAATGTTGCCAACCGCCAGCAGTGCGAACAGCACTGTCAGGCTCAGGAAGACAAACTGCAACGCGCGGTTAGCTTTCAGCGTGCCGAAGAACATGAACAGTGTGAACACGCCCCACAGACCCAGGTACACGCCCAGGAACTGACCATTGGTTGCATCCGCCAGGCCCATTTTCGGCATGATCAGGATTGCAACCAGCGTCAGCCAGAACGAACCGTAGGAGGTAAAGGCGGTTAAACCGAAGGTGTTGCCTTTTTTATATTCCAGCAGACCGGCAAATATTTGCGCGATACCGCCGTAGAAAATGCCCATCGCCAGAATAATAACGTCAAAGGCGAAGAAACCCGCGTTGTGCAGGTTAAGCAGAATGGTGGTCATGCCAAAGCCCATCAGGCCCAGCGGTGCCGGATTAGCCAACTTAGTGTTGCCCATAATTCCTCAAAATCATCATTGATTGAATGGTGAAATAGTTTCCCCAAATAACGATCACTGTCTTCGGGGCGCGGCATGATAATCAGGGGAGAGGGCACTGTCTATGATCTAACGAAGGGAAAATGAATTATTTTCCCTGTGATGGGCATCACGCTTACGCATGGTTGAGCATTTTGCTGAGACAGACGATTTGAAGTACCACCGGGAACTGAGGGATTTGGTGGACGATCTGGTGAGAAATACCCATAGCCAGATGGAGCTGCTTCATGCGCGCGGCAGTGGTTATTCCAGTTCAAAGGCTTTCGCATCAACCGCGTGTCTGCCCCGCATGTTTTCTATGGCTTCTGAATCAAAATGTGCGGAATTAGTCGTCGCCAATAACTTTCAGCGTTGCCATGTCAGAGGAGTTTACTGACTGGCCTGAGAAGGTGATTTTAGACACGCAACGTTTATTGTCGTTGTCGCTATTAATAGTGATCCAGTTGGTCGTTTGTCCCTCTTTAATGGATGACGGGACGTTCAGGCTTTGGCTGGAAGTGCGTACTGCTTTGAAGTAGACGGATGCGCCGTTAAGTTTAATATCGCCGCGATCGGCGGTGAGCTGAATGCGCTTCACAACCCGGCAAACGGGAATTCTCAGCGTGAGGTCGTTGGTTGCGTTGCGGGGCATCGCAACCATACCCAGAACTTTATGATCGTTAGCGTGCGCGGCGCTGCTCAGCAGCAGGCCCATAAGCAGGCTGGTGGAAAGGGTTAACACGGATTTCATGGAATTTCTCTTTGACGGCTGTAAAAGTGTGTGACATCAGACCATCTTACCGCCGACGGGAAACCGTTTCATGGTCGTAATCTTTTCTTTTTATTACAATTTTCACATGAATAACCGTGCTGGTGTTGATTTGTTTTGTGAATTGATTTTGATTGGAAACTATTCGTTTTTTTGCCTTTCTGCCTTTTTACCTTAATTTTATCGCCACTGTGCTAAAAAAAATTTTCATGCCCCCCTTGATGACGTGGGTTACGACCCCATCTTGTAGACAACCGCAGTGGTGAGTCTGAAAAAAAACGATTCAGGGTAGTTGAAACCGCACGTTTCGCCCTTATTACAGATTCACAACCACATGATGACCGAATTTTTAGTGGAGACGTTTAGATGGGTAAAATTATTGGTATCGACCTGGGTACTACCAACTCTTGTGTAGCGATTATGGATGGCACTACTGCACGTGTGCTGGAGAACGCCGAGGGCGATCGCACCACGCCTTCTATCATTGCTTATACCCAGGATGGTGAAACTCTGGTTGGTCAGCCGGCTAAACGTCAGGCAGTGACAAACCCGCAAAACACCCTGTTTGCGATTAAACGCCTGATTGGCCGCCGCTTCCAGGATGAAGAAGTACAGCGTGATGAAGCCATCATGCCGTACAAAATCATCGGTGCTGACAACGGTGATGCATGGATTGATGTAAAAGGTCAGAAAATGGCACCGCCGCAGATTTCTGCTGAAGTGCTGAAAAAAATGAAGAAAACGGCTGAAGATTACCTGGGCGAACCGGTAACTGAAGCGGTTATCACCGTACCTGCATACTTCAACGATGCTCAGCGTCAGGCAACCAAAGATGCTGGCCGTATCGCAGGTCTGGAAGTAAAACGTATCATCAACGAACCGACCGCAGCGGCACTGGCTTACGGTCTGGATAAAGAAGTTGGCAACCGTACTATCGCGGTTTATGACCTCGGTGGTGGTACTTTCGATATCTCTATTATCGAAATCGACGAAGTTGACGGCGAAAAAACCTTCGAAGTTCTGGCAACCAACGGTGATACCCACCTGGGTGGTGAAGACTTCGACAGCCGTATGATCAACTACCTGGTTGACGAATTTAAGAAAGATCAGGGTATCGATCTGCGTAATGACCCGCTGGCGATGCAGCGTCTGAAAGAAGCCGCTGAGAAAGCGAAGATCGAACTGTCTTCCGCTCAGCAGACCGACGTGAACCTGCCGTACATTACTGCAGACGCGACTGGTCCGAAACACATGAACATCAAAGTGACCCGTGCGAAACTGGAAAGCCTGGTTGAAGACCTGGTTAACCGTTCTATCGAGCCGCTGAAAGTTGCTCTGCAGGATGCTGGTCTGTCTGTTTCCGACGTTCAGGACGTTATCCTGGTCGGTGGTCAGACTCGTATGCCGATGGTACAGAAGAAAGTTGCTGAGTTCTTCGGTAAAGAGCCGCGTAAAGACGTTAACCCGGACGAAGCAGTGGCAATCGGTGCTGCCGTTCAGGGTGGTGTATTGACCGGTGATGTGAAAGACGTGCTGCTGCTGGACGTTACCCCGCTGTCTCTGGGTATCGAAACCATGGGTGGCGTGATGACTCCACTGATCGCGAAAAACACCACTATCCCGACCAAGCACAGCCAGGTGTTCTCTACCGCTGAAGACAACCAGTCTGCGGTAACCATCCACGTGCTGCAGGGTGAACGTAAACGCGCCGCTGATAACAAAGATCTGGGTCAGTTTAACCTGGATGGTATCAGCCCGGCTCCGCGCGGTATGCCGCAGATCGAAGTTACTTTTGACATCGATGCCGACGGTATCCTGCACGTTTCCGCGAAAGACAAAAACAGCGGTAAAGAGCAGAAGATCACCATCAAGGCTTCTTCTGGTCTGAACGAAGAAGAAATTCAGAAAATGGTTCGCGAAGCAGAAGCGAACGCAGAATCTGACCGTAAGTTTGAAGAGCTGGTTCAGACTCGTAACCAGGGTGACCATCTGCTGCACAGCACTCGTAAGCAGGTTGAAGAAGCAGGCGACAAACTGCCAGCTGATGACAAAACTGCCATCGAGTCTGCACTGACCGCGCTGGAAACTTCTCTGAAAGGCGAAGACAAAGCGGATATCGAAGCGAAAATGCAGGCGCTGGCACAGGTTTCCCAGAAACTGATGGAAATCGCTCAGCAGCAGCACGCACAGCAGCAGGCTGGCGCAGCAGGCGCTGATGCTTCTGCAAACAACGCGAAAGATGACGACGTTGTCGACGCCGAGTTTGAAGAAGTGAAAGACAAAAAATAATCGCCCTTTGAACGGGTAATTACTGGCACGGGCGAAGAGGTTTCCTCTCCGCCCGTGCACGCATGTTAGGGGCAGATAAAAAGAGATGGCTAAGCAAGACTATTACGAGATTTTAGGCGTTTCCAAATCAGCGGAAGAGCGTGAAATCAAAAAGGCCTACAAGCGCCTGGCCATGAAATTTCACCCGGACCGCAACCAGGGTGATAAAGAGGCCGAAGCCAAGTTTAAAGAGATCAAAGAAGCGTACGAAATCCTGACCGATGCGCAAAAACGTGCGGCTTACGATCAGTACGGTCATGCTGCGTTTGAGCAAGGCGGCATGGGCGGTGGCGGCGGTTTTGGCGGCGGGGCTGACTTCAGCGATATCTTTGGTGACGTGTTTGGCGATATTTTTGGCGGCGGTCGTGGTCGTCAGCGCGCCTCACGTGGTGCTGATTTACGTTACAACATGGATCTCACTCTGGAAGAAGCCGTGCGTGGCGTCACCAAAGAGATCCGTATTCCGACTCTGGAAGAGTGTGACGTCTGCCACGGTAGCGGTGCGAAGGCAGGTACTCAGCCGCAGACCTGTCCAACCTGTCATGGTTCTGGTCAGGTACAGATGCGTCAGGGCTTTTTTGCCGTACAGCAGACCTGTCCACACTGCCAGGGTCGCGGTACGCTGATCAAAGATCCGTGCAACAAATGCCACGGTCATGGTCGTGTTGAGAAAAGCAAAACGCTGTCCGTTAAGATCCCGGCAGGGGTTGATACCGGCGACCGTATTCGTTTAGCGGGCGAAGGTGAAGCCGGTGAACATGGTGCACCAGCAGGTGATTTGTACGTTCAGGTGCAGGTAAAACAGCACCCAATTTTCGAACGTGAAGGCAATAACCTGTACTGCGAAGTACCGATTAACTTTGCGATGGCAGCGCTGGGCGGCGAGATTGAAGTCCCAACGCTGGACGGTCGCGTGAAGTTAAAAATTCCGGGCGAAACGCAAACTGGCAAACTTTTCCGCATGCGTGGAAAGGGCGTCAAGTCTGTACGCGGTGGCGCTCAGGGCGACCTGCTGTGCCGCGTGGTGGTTGAAACCCCTGTGGGCCTGAACGACAAGCAGAAGCAACTGCTCAAAGATCTGCAGGACAGCTTTGGCGGCCCGACCGGCGAACAAAACAGTCCGCGCTCCAAAAGCTTCTTCGACGGTGTGAAGAAGTTCTTTGATGATCTGACGCGCTAAGCTTACTGCCGTATATTCTAAAAAGCCTGAAATTGGAAAATCTCAGGCTTTTATTTTTGGTTCTGTTCTCACTTCCACTCCAGGCTTACCTGTTCAACAACGATATTTGTCTCTGCTTTCTCCGGCAAGGTATGTGCGACAATTGCAAATCCGGGTAATGTCTTCCATACCAATGGGTCTCCAATAACAAAAATGTGTTTTTTAGCACGGGTAAGGGCCACGTTCAGAAGATTAGGTTTGCTCGAAGCCCATTCTGCGCCGCCGCGATTGTGTACATCACATCCAAGAACAAAAATAACGATGTCGTTTTCTTTCCCCTGAAAAGTATGGACTGTACCAACACAGCTTTTTTGCCACTCTTTAATTTCTTTATGTTTTAGTCGCGGTGAGTATTGTTGCCAGCTGGCCAGCTCTCTTTGTTCAATCAGTTCCAACAAAGCATATTTAACAGCCTTGAATGGAGTAATAACGTAAATAGACCCCAGATCTATATTTTCCGTGAGTAGACGGTCCAGCAGTGTAATCAGGCTTTGACCGTGACTATCTCGGTACTGCTTGTCTCCCAAACCGCCTCTTGAAACCAACCAGTGGTTTTCAAGTTCGCCATTGACAAGACGACTACAGATTTTGTCTGTATCAAGCCCGTGAATCATCCGGTTATTGTATGCCAGTTTATTAGCAATACTGAACATGGGTTCGATACAACGGCGATGTACCCATAATGGGATCCCAATCCAGATGTTATTGTTCATCATCTCTAATTTGCAGCCCCAATGATTGACGCGATCGGCAACCTGTTGGACTGAGAGCTTTTCTGGATTCCACTTTTCAGCATGCTCGTGTAGAAGGTCCTGACAAAGGTGCCTAACCAGTGATGGAGAGGTGGTGAATACAGGCTCAATCTGTAACGGATCGCCCACAACAAGTACGCGTTTGGCGCGCCATATAGCGCCGACGGCCTGTTGAGGTGATGCCTGGCCAGCTTCATCGATCATTACCCAGCCAAGCTCGCCGCCTTTTACTCCATGCAGCATACGTCCCACTGAGGCAAAGGTTGTAGAGAGTACCGGGACAAACATGCATAACGTTTGCCACCAGGGGAGTGGCGTGGGCTCAAGATGAGGGGAATTTAAAAAATTCCTCAGGCGGAGCAGGAACATTTCTCTAAAGCGATCAACGCTCCCCATTGCCTCGTAAAGCCAGGCTTGATGAAGATCCATCGCAGCCATAAACAACAGTGAGCGTTGGCGGTTGATCTGAGCGTTTTGCCAGAATGCGGTGCGCTGTAAGCCAGCATTATCGATGGGTTTATGGCTATCAGGTAGAGCTATTCCTGAAAACTTATCCTTCAGGCCCCGCAATTTTTGTTCTATTTCCTCGCGCTGCAGGGCAATCCTGTCTATTTCTTGCTGTAAGCGGCGTTTTTGGGCGTCTGCCTCATTCAGTTGTTTACGCTGTTCAGAAATGAGCTGTGTTTTGTGTATTAATGATGCGCTAAGCGTTAAAAGATGCTGTTGTGTGTTACGTAATGATGTCTGGTAAGTCTGTACCTTTTTACGATTGAGCAAACGAGTCAGCAGGCCAGGTGCATCGGCTTCTTCTATTTTTTGCTGTTGCTTGGCATGCTGAATCTGTTTTTCAATTACGTCCTGCTCAGCTTCAAATTCCTTAAGTGCGCTAAGCCGCTCTTGACATCGCACTGCCGCTTTTGCCATGTCCGAAGACAAAACATCAGATGAACAGTAAGGTTTTTTTGCCAGCAGTTCGGCTAATTCTGCTAACTGTTTTTGCAGCTCTTCTGTTGTTTTCAGGCAGTGAATGAAATGCTGCTTTGCTGCGGTAAAAGAGAGTTTATTGTGGCAAGACTTCCAGCGCCAAAGGCTGAGAAAGTTTTCGTTGTCCGGTCTAGCCATTTCGACTGATGTGTCGCGTAAAAAATGCTCATCAAACAGTAATCTTTGGGCGAATTTTGTACGATTTGTTTTTCTTCCAAGAGCTACTGAAATTAATCCCCAACACTGTTTTTCTGTCGCAAGAGGACGAAAGAGATGGTAATTACGCTCAGTTCCTTTTCCATCTTTATCTCTTTTATGCGCAGATTTGGGCAGGGATTTTGCTGCAACTTGATTTGCGGTCGGTGACAAATAGTCAAGAGAACGAAATTCTTCGGCCAGCGATTTCTTTTGCGGTAATTCGTTAGAGATATTTTCTACGGCTGCATTATTGGATGAGGCCACAATCATTTCGAAACCGGTCAGTTCCGGGACGATAAAGCCTTCATGGGTAAGCGTATCTTCCACATTGCTGAAGCCCGCAAGGACTCTCGCTCGTTCAACGACATTATGCGCAACTAAATCACGCAGCAACGTCGTTTTCCCCGTTCCCGGAGGCCCATTTACTGATAGTAACCCACCTTCAGCAAGCTCTTCTACCGCCGTATTTATTGCAAACTGCTGCATTAATGACATCGCGTGCTCTGGCTCTGAAGGCCAACGCCCCAGAGGCATTTTAGTCGGATGCAGCTTATCGATAATGGCTGTTAGTCCTTTCTGAGAATAGAGATCCGGGTTTCTGTGAACAAGGTGAGTGAGGTAAGTATTGAGTGTTCGGCATCGAGTGTCTTCCAATGATGACATTGCATCTTCAATATCCTCAAAAAAGAAGCTATTTAAGATGGGAAGTACTAATGCCTTTTCATTGTCGCTTATGAGGTCTTCCGTTTCGCTAGCTTCTTCTTGTTCCGTGTCCTGGCTCTCATTGTTGCCGTTAAACCAGTCAATTTGTATTGCATATTGCCATTCAGGTGCAAAGTCCGCCCATGATGTTAAATGAGTGTCGAGCAGCGTGAGAATATTGCTTGCGCGCAATACTCCCGGGCCTTTTTCCCTTACGGGCTCTAACGTAACGCAGAAATCATTGAATGTATCGGCAAGATGCATACAATCGACCGCGAAGACTGATGAGTCGAGTTTGTGGAATTGACGTTTTTTAAGATGGCCCAACGCCCAGGGTAGCGAACTTACCGACAGTTTATCTCTCGTGGGTACACCTTCTCCGTTCAACTGCATCTTAGCAAAACAGGTTGTCCCTTCCTGATCCAAGCGCTGTTCGCATTCGTCGTCATTTTCCTCATTTGTTCCAAGAACCTCCTGACTAATACGGCTGACGATATTTTTCTCAAATAGCCCTACGTGAACAATAAATGATGCCTTCGGCGGAATGTCATATTGCTGGCGTAATTTCTCTGAATGCCACGGAAGTGAAGCATCACCTAATGTAATGAGTTTTTTTAGTGGGATCAGCAGGCTTTTATCTTTTCTTTCAAGCGTATAAGGCTGAAAAAATTCTATGCGTTGCCAGGTTCTCAATATTTCTTGCGGGAGAGGTGTCGAGTCCATCTTAGCTCTTTGATTATTATCCCAATATATCAATGAATACGAGAATACTCTGATCCAAGAATTTTTGAAGATCTGAGAGGAGGAATCATTCTCTCTGGCGGTAATGGCACAGGCAGAACATCTTGATGATTGCTGAAATTTTTACTCGTAAAATCCGATCTATCCATAATGAATAATCTAATTTTAACGAGCTTTTTGAGGGTGTAAGATAGTATTTACGAAGTATTCACCTAATAGAGAGAATAAAAGTGAAACATCTGCATCGTTTTTTTAGTAGTGACGCCTCGGGGGGCATCATTCTGATCATCGCAGCCGTGGTCGCTATGCTGATGGCAAATATCGGGGTTACCAGTGGATGGTACCACGCCTTTTTGGAAACGCCCGTTCAACTGCGGGTTGGCGCGCTTGAGATCAACAAAAATATGCTGCTGTGGATCAACGACGCGTTGATGGCGGTGTTCTTCCTGTTGATTGGTCTGGAAGTAAAGCGCGAGTTAATGCAAGGTTCGCTGGCCAGTCTGCGTCAGGCGGCGTTCCCGATCATTGCTGCTATCGGGGGCATGATTGTCCCGGCGCTGCTGTACCTGGCATTCAACTATGCCGATCCCATCACCCGTGAAGGGTGGGCGATCCCGGCGGCAACGGATATCGCTTTTGCGTTAGGTGTGCTGGCGTTGTTGGGCAGTCGTGTACCACTGGCGTTGAAAATCTTCCTGATGGCGCTGGCGATTATTGATGACCTCGGCGCTATCGTCATCATCGCACTGTTCTATACCAGCGATCTCTCGCTGCTGTCGCTGGGCGTTGCCGCGTGCGCGATCCTCGTTCTGGCGGCATTGAATCTGTGCGGAGTGAGACGCACCGGTATTTATATTCTGGTCGGCGTAGTGCTGTGGACTGCCGTACTGAAGTCTGGCGTGCATGCAACACTGGCGGGCGTGATCGTGGGCTTCTTCATTCCATTGAAGGAAAAACACGGACGTTCACCGGCGAAGCGACTGGAGCATGTTCTGCATCCATGGGTGGCATACCTGATCCTGCCACTGTTTGCCTTCGCTAACGCAGGCGTTTCACTGCAGGGCGTCACTATTGATGGACTGACCTCGATATTACCGCTGGGGATCATTGCCGGCCTGTTGATCGGCAAACCGTTGGGTATCAGTCTGTTTTGCTGGCTGGCGTTACGCCTCAAGGTGGCGCAATTGCCGGAAGGAACGAATTTCCAGCAGATTATGGCGGTCGGTATTCTTTGCGGCATTGGCTTTACGATGTCGATTTTTATTGCCAGCCTGGCATTTGGCAACGTCGATCCTGAGCTGATTAACTGGGCAAAACTGGGGATCCTGATCGGCTCCTTGTTGTCGGCAGTGATAGGTTACTGCTGGTTACGTGCCCGGTTGAACGCATCAGCCTGACGGGATAACCCTTTCGTGACAATTTTCAGGGAGAGAGTATGTCTCATATAAATTACAACCATCTGTACTACTTTTGGCATGTCTATAAAGAAGGGTCAGTGGTTGGTGCAGCAGAAGCGCTTTATCTGACACCGCAGACCATTACCGGGCAGATTAAAGCGCTTGAGGAACGCTTACAGGGAAAATTGTTTAAGCGGAAGGGGCGTGGGCTGGAGCCCAGTGAGTTAGGCGAATTGGTTTTTCGTTACGCGGATAAGATGTTTACCTTAAGCCAGGAAATGCTGGATATCGTGAACTACCGCAAAGAGTCTAATTTGCTGTTCGATGTCGGCGTGGCGGATGCGCTATCGAAGCAGCTGGTCAGCAGCGTGCTGGATGCCGCTGTGGTTGAAGATGAACAAATCCATCTGCGTTGTTTTGAATCAACGCATGAGATGCTGTTGGATCAACTCAGCCAACATAAGCTGGATATGATCATCTCCGACTGCCCGATCGACTCTACGCAGCAGGAAGGGTTGTTCTCAGTGCGGATAGGCGAGTGCAGCGTGAG
This sequence comes from Citrobacter sp. Cpo089, assembly GCF_030332695.1. Classification (NCBI taxonomy): domain Bacteria; kingdom Pseudomonadati; phylum Pseudomonadota; class Gammaproteobacteria; order Enterobacterales; family Enterobacteriaceae; genus Citrobacter; species Citrobacter sp. Cpo089. The sequence continues at coordinate 116,261 of NZ_JAOWHJ010000054.1, forward strand.
TTTTTGGTGCACCAAACCGCTGCCTGAAAAACCATTCCCGGCCTGCCTTGAGGAGCGTCGGTTGCTGATCCCAGGGCGCCGTTCGATGCTCGGACGTAAGCTGCTGAACTGGATCAACTCACAAGGATTGAATGTCGAAATCCTCGGTGAGTTTGATGACGCTGCCCTGATGAAAGCGTTTGGGGCAACGCATAATGCTATTTTTGTTGCACCTACGCTGTATTCGCACAATTTCTATGCCGATGATTCTATTGTTGAAATTGGCCGCGTAGAAAATGTGATGGAAGAGTATCACGCCATATTTGCGGAAAGGATGATCCAGCATCCGGCGGTGCAGCGTATCTGCAATGCGGACTACTCGGCGCTTTTTACGCCAACGAACAAATGACAGACATAAAAAAACCCGCTTGCGCGGGTTTTTTTACAAAGCGACAACAAGCAGGCGATTAAGCCAGTTTGTTGATCTGTGCAGTCAGGTTTGCTTTATGACGTGCAGCTTTGTTTTTGTGGATCAGACCTTTAGCAGCCTGACGGTCCACGATTGGTTGCATTTCGTTAAATGCTTTCAGTGCAGTAGCTTTGTCGCCAGCTTCGATAGCTGCGTATACTTTCTTGATGAAAGTACGCATCATAGAGCGACGGCTAGCGTTGTGCTTGCGGGCCTTTTCAGACTGAACGGCGCGCTTCTTAGCTGATTTGATATTAGCCAAGGTCCAACTCCCAAATGTGTTCTATATGGACAATTCAAAGGCCGAGGAATATGCCCTTTTAGCCTTCTTTTGTCAATGGATTTGTGCAAATAAGCGCCGTTTAAATTGCAGCACTCGTTGCGTAGTGATGGCGCAGGATTCTACCAGCTTGCGTGGCGTGAATACAGCTTTTCCACGAGAAAAATTGCATTGGCGTGCCCGTGAAGGTCTGCAATTTGTTTCATAACAATGAAAACAATCCTCTTTCTGTTTCGTAGAAACAATCGCCGGTTAACGTTGACCGCGGTACAGGGTATACTTTCACGATTTTCACTGTTTTGAGCCAGACATGAAGCTGATACGAGGCATACATAATCTCAGTCAGGCCCCGCATGGGTGTGTGCTGACTATTGGTAATTTCGACGGCGTGCACCGTGGTCACCGTGCGTTGCTGCAGGGTTTACGGGAAGAAGGGCGCAAACGCAATTTACCGGTGATGGTGATGATTTTCGAGCCGCAGCCGCTAGAGCTGTTTGCGACCGACAAGTCACCTGCGCGCCTCACTCGCCTGCGCGAAAAACTGCGTTATCTGGCGGAATGCGGCGTGGACTACGTGCTGTGCGTGCGTTTTGACAGGCGCTTTGCGGCATTAACGGCGCAGACCTTCATCAGCGATCTGCTGGTTAAGCGCCTTGGTGTACAATTTCTTGCCGTTGGTGATGATTTCCGCTTTGGCGCTAGCCGTGCGGGCGATTTCTTGTTATTACAGGAAGCGGGCGCTGAGTATGGTTTTGATATCACCAGCACCCAAACCTTCTGCGAAGGCGGTGTGCGCATTAGCAGCACCGCGGTACGTCAGGCGCTGGCAGAAGATAACCTGCAACTGGCCGAAAGCCTGCTTGGGCATCCTTTTACTATCTCAGGACGTGTCGTTCACGGTGATGAATTAGGGCGCACCATCGGTTTTCCGACGGCAAACTTACCGCTGCGTCGCCAGGTTTCTCCGGTGAAAGGGGTTTATGCAGTTGAAGTGATGGGACTGGGTGACAAACCGTTGCCCGGCGTCGCCAACATCGGCACCCGCCCGACGGTAGCAGGCGTACGCCAACAGTTGGAAGTGCATCTATTGGACGTTGTAATGGACCTGTATGGTCGCCATATAGATGTAGTACTGCGTAAAAAAATACGCAGCGAACAGCGATTTGCCTCGCTGGATGAGCTAAAAGCGCAGATTGCGCGTGATGAGTTGACTGCCCGTGAATTTTTTGGGCTAACAAAACCGGCTTAATGCCTATACGAGTTTTAAATACGGAACCGAGAATCTGATGAGTGACTATAAATCAACCCTGAATTTGCCGGAAACAGGGTTCCCGATGCGCGGCGATCTCGCCAAGCGCGAACCGGGAATGCTGGCGCGTTGGACTGATGATGACCTGTACGGCATCATTCGTGCGGCCAAAAAAGGCAAAAAAACCTTCATTCTGCATGATGGCCCTCCTTATGCGAATGGCAGCATTCATATTGGTCACTCGGTTAACAAGATTCTGAAAGACATTATCGTGAAGTCCAAAGGACTCACGGGTTATGACTCGCCTTACGTTCCGGGCTGGGACTGCCACGGTCTGCCGATCGAGCTGAAAGTAGAGCAGGAATACGGCAAACCGGGCGAGAAGTTTACCGCCGCTGAGTTCCGTGCCAAGTGCCGCGAATACGCAGCGACCCAGGTTGACGGTCAGCGTAAAGACTTTATCCGTCTTGGCGTACTGGGCGACTGGTCGCATCCGTACCTGACCATGGACTTCAAAACCGAAGCCAACATCATTCGTGCGCTGGGTAAAATCATCGGTAACGGTCACCTGCACAAAGGTGCGAAGCCGGTGCACTGGTGCGTTGACTGCCGTTCCGCGCTGGCGGAAGCGGAAGTTGAGTATTATGACAAAACCTCCCCGTCCATCGACGTAGCGTTCCACGCTGCCGATCAGGATGCGGTGAAAGCGAAATTTGGCGTTTCTGACGTCAACGGCCCGATCTCTCTGGTTATCTGGACCACTACCCCGTGGACGTTACCGGCGAACCGCGCAATCTCTCTGGCACCTGATTTTGACTATGCGCTGGTGCAGATTGACGGCCAGGCTGTGATTCTGGCGAAAGATCTGGTTGAAAGCGTTATGCAGCGTATTGGCGCGGCTGAATACACCATTCTCGGCACCGTTAAAGGCGCTGAGCTGGAACTGCTGCGCTTTACCCATCCGTTTATGGGCTTCGATGTACCGGCTATCCTTGGCGATCACGTTACGCTGGATGCGGGTACCGGTGCGGTTCATACCGCTGGCGGTCACGGTCCGGATGACTACGTCATCAGCCAGAAATACGGTCTGGAAATCGCTAACCCGGTTGGCCCGGACGGCGCATACCTGGCGGGTACCTATCCGGATCTGGACGGCGTGAACGTCTTTAAAGCCAACGACAAAATCGTTGCGCTGCTGAGCGAAAAAGGTGCGCTGCTGCACGTTGAGAAGATGCAGCACAGCTACCCATGCTGCTGGCGTCACAAGTCACCGATCATCTTCCGCGCGACCCCACAGTGGTTCGTCAGCATGGATCAAAAAGGCCTGCGCGCACAGTCTCTGAAAGAGATCAAAGGCGTGCAGTGGATCCCGGACTGGGGCCAGGCGCGTATTGAATCGATGGTTGCTAACCGTCCTGACTGGTGTATCTCCCGTCAGCGTACGTGGGGTGTGCCGATGTCTCTGTTTGTTCACAAAGACACCGAAGAGCTGCATCCGCGCGCTATCGAACTGATGGAAGAAGTGGCTAAACGCGTTGAAGTTGACGGCATCCAGGCGTGGTGGGATCTCGATCCGAAAGATATCCTCGGCGACGAAGCTGACCAGTATGTCAAAGTCCCGGATACGCTGGACGTGTGGTTCGACTCTGGTTCAACCCACTCCTCCGTCGTGGACGTGCGTCCTGAGTTTGCGGGCCATGCGGCAGATATGTATCTGGAAGGCTCTGACCAGCACCGTGGCTGGTTCATGTCATCTCTGATGATCTCCACCGCCATGAAAGGCAAAGCACCTTATCGCCAGGTACTGACCCACGGTTTCACCGTTGATGGTCAGGGCCGTAAGATGTCCAAGTCTATCGGTAACACCGTTTCTCCGCAGGATGTGATGAACAAACTGGGCGCGGATATTCTACGTCTGTGGGTGGCTTCAACCGACTATACCGGTGAAATGGCCGTTTCTGACGAAATTCTGAAACGTGCTGCCGACAGCTATCGTCGTATCCGTAACACCGCGCGCTTCCTGCTGGCGAACCTGAACGGGTTCGATCCGGTAAAAGACATGGTGAAACCGGAAGAGATGGTGGTTCTGGACAGGTGGGCGGTAGGTTGTGCGCAAGCGGCGCAGGACGAAATCCTGAAAGCCTATGAAGCCTATGACTTCCACGAGGTGGTACAGCGCCTGATGCGCTTCTGCTCCGTCGAAATGGGTTCGTTCTACCTCGACATCATCAAAGACCGTCAGTACACCGCGAAAGCGGACAGCGTGGCGCGTCGTAGCTGCCAGACTGCGCTGTTCCATATCGCTGAAGCGCTGGTTCGTTGGATGGCGCCGATCATGTCCTTCACCGCCGATGAAATCTGGGGCTACCTGCCGGGCGATCGTGAGAAGTATGTCTTTACCGGTGAATGGTACGAAGGTCTGTTTGGCTTAGGCGAAACCGAGGCGATGAACGATGCCTTCTGGGACGAGCTGCTGAAAGTGCGTGGCGAAGTGAACAAAGTCATCGAACAGGCACGTGCGGATAAGAAAGTCGGTGGTTCTCTGGAAGCGGCAGTGACCCTGTACGCTGAACCTGAGCTGGCGGCGAAACTGACCGCGCTGGGCGAAGAGTTGCGTTTTGTACTGCTGACCTCTGGTGCGACGGTTGCGGATTATGCAGCGGCTCCTGCTGATGCTCAGCAGAGCGAACTGCTCAAAGGTCTGAAAATCGTACTGAGCAAAGCCGAAGGTGAGAAATGCCCGCGCTGCTGGCATTACACTACCGACGTCGGCCAGGTGGCGGAACATGCAGATATCTGCGGACGCTGTGTCAGCAACATCGCCGGTGATGGCGAACAACGTAAGTTTGCCTGATGAGTAAGCCTCTTTGTTCAACAGGACTACGCTGGCTGTGGCTGGTGGTAGTCGTGCTGATTATCGATTTAGGCAGCAAATACCTGATCCTCCAGAACTTTGCTCTGGGGGATACGGTGTCGCTGTTTCCGTCGCTTAATCTGCACTACGCGCGTAACTACGGTGCGGCGTTTAGCTTCTTAGCCGACAGCGGCGGCTGGCAACGTTGGTTCTTTGCCGGCATCGCCATCGGTATTTGCGTCATCCTGATGGTGATGATGTATCGCTCGAAGGCGACGCAGAAGCTGAACAACATCGCGTATGCGTTAATCATTGGCGGTGCGCTGGGCAACTTGTTCGACCGCCTGTGGCACGGCTTCGTGGTTGATATGATTGACTTTTACGTCGGCGACTGGCATTTCGCGACCTTCAATCTGGCCGATACTGCTATCTGTATCGGCGCGGCATTGATTGTGCTCGAAGGCTTCCTGCCGTCGAAAGAGAAAAAAGCCGCATAAAAAAATGCCGGATGGCGCTATGCTAATCCGGCCTACAATATACTGCGATCCTTGTTTGCCCGGTAAGCGTAGCGCCACCGGGCAAACAGGCGGCAGCAATTTTAAAGAGCAACCTGCATGTCTAAATCAGTACAGAGTAACAGTGCGGTGCTGGTGCACTTCACCCTTAAGCTCGACGATGGCTCAACCGCAGAGTCAACCCGCAATAACGGCAAGCCTGCGCTGTTTCGCCTGGGTGACGGTTCTCTGTCTGAAGGACTGGAACAACACCTGCTGGGGCTAAAAGAAGGTGATAAAACCACTTTTGCTCTGGAACCGGATGCCGCCTTTGGCGTGTCAAGCCCGGACTTAATTCAGTATTTCTCGCGTCGGGAATTTATGGACGCGGGCGAGCCAGAAATTGGCGCTATCATGCTCTTTACCGCAATGGACGGCAGTGAGATGCCTGGTGTGATCCGCGAAATCAACGGTGACTCGATCACGGTTGATTTCAACCATCCGCTGGCCGGGCATACCGTTCATTTTGATATTGAAGTGCTGGACATCGAACCGGCACTGGAGGCGTAAAATGCAGATCCTGTTGGCCAACCCGCGCGGTTTTTGCGCTGGCGTAGACCGCGCTATCAGCATTGTGGAAAACGCGCTGGCTATTTATGGCGCGCCGATTTATGTCCGTCACGAGGTGGTGCATAACCGCTATGTGGTGGATAGCCTGCGCGAGCGCGGCGCTATTTTTATTGAGCAAATCAGCGAAGTGCCGGATGGCGCGATCCTGATTTTTTCCGCTCACGGCGTGTCTCAGGCGGTGCGTAACGAAGCCAAAGGCCGCGACCTCACGGTTTTTGATGCAACCTGTCCGTTGGTAACGAAAGTGCATATGGAAGTTGCCCGCGCCAGCCGTCGTGGTGAAGAATCCATTCTGATTGGTCACGCCGGGCACCCGGAAGTTGAAGGCACAATGGGTCAGTACAGCAACCCGCAAGGGGGAATGTATCTGGTTGAATCACCGGATGATGTGCTGAAACTCAATGTGAAAAATGAAGGAAAATTATCCTTCATGACACAGACAACGCTTTCCGTTGACGACACTTCTGACGTTATTGATGCGCTGCGTCAACGCTTCCCGAAAATTGTCGGGCCGCGCAAAGACGATATCTGTTATGCCACCACCAACCGTCAGGAAGCGGTTCGCGCGCTGGCGGAACAGGCTGATGTTGTGCTGGTGGTCGGCTCGAAGAACTCCTCTAACTCCAACCGTCTGGCTGAACTGGCCCAGCGCATGGGGAAAGCTGCGTATTTGATTGACGATGCGACCGACATCCAGGAAGCGTGGGTGAAAGAAGCGAAGTGTGTGGGCGTGACGGCCGGAGCCTCGGCGCCGGATATCCTGGTGCAAAATGTGATTGCTCGCCTGCAAGAGCTTGGCGGTGGGGAAGCGATCCCACTGGAAGGCCGCGAAGAGAACATCGTTTTCGAAGTGCCGAAAGAGCTGCGTGTGGATGTTCGTGAAGTAGAGTAAGTCTTTTCGGTTACGATTATGAGAAGATGCCAGACTTAACGTCTGGCATTTTTTTATGGAGAAACCATGCGCTTACCGATCATTCTTGATACCGATCCCGGCATTGATGATGCCGCCGCCATTGCCGCCGCGCTGTTTGCCCCTGAGCTGGATCTGCAACTGATGACCACGGTAGCAGGCAATGTTTCGGTGGAAAAAACCACCCGTAATGCGTTGCAGTTGCTGCACTTCTGGAATGCGGATGTTCCGCTGGCGCAGGGGGCATCAATGCCGCTGGTGCGGCCGCTGCGTGATGCCGCTTCCGTGCACGGCGAGTCCGGTATGGAAGGGTATGAATTTGTCGAACACGACCGCCAGGCGATGGCAAAACCCGCTTTCCAGGCGATTCGCGATGCGTTGATGCATGCCCCGCAGCCCGTGACGCTTGTAGCGATTGGCCCGCTGACCAACATTGCGCTGCTGCTGACTCATTATCCTGAATGCGTATTCAACATTCAGCGTCTGGTGATTATGGGCGGCTCTGCCGGGCGCGGGAACTTCACACCCAACGCCGAGTTTAATATTGCTATCGATCCCGAGGCCGCAGCGAAAGTCTTCCAGAGTGGACTGGAGATTGTGATGTGTGGGCTGGATGTTACTAATCAGGCTATGCTCGCCCCGGACTATCTGGCGACGCTCCCCCAGCTTAACCAGACGGGGAAAATGCTGCATGCGCTGTTTAGCCATTACCGTAGCGGCAGTATGAATACGGGGCTGCGAATGCACGATCTGTGCGCTATTGCCTGGCTGGTGCGCCCGGAACTGTTTACCCTGCAGTCGTGTTTCGTGGCGGTTGAAACCCAGGGCGAATATACCTCGGGTACGACGGTGGTGGACATCGAAGGGCGCCTGGGGCATCCGGCAAATGCGCAGGTTGCGCTGGGCCTGAACGTTGAAGGTTTCCAGCAGTGGGTGGCAGAGGTATTTGCCCGCGCGCTGTAATCAGGTGTTGTGCAACGGCACCTTCTCACTGAGATAATCAATCATCGCCCGCATTCTGGCGGGCATATGTTGATTGCGCGTCCATAGCAGCCACAGTTCCCCGCTGTAGTCGCTGATAAATTCCCATTCTGGCAGAACCTGGACAATCTCGCCATTGGCGAGTGCCTCGCTGGCGGTGAACAGTGGCAGGCTGCCGATTCCCAGATCCTTTTTTACCGCGTCCAGACGCACACCGGTGTGGTTGGCGGCGTAACGGCCATAAGTCTGAATGGTCTCCATGCGCTCACCGCGTCGAAACTTCCAACGTGAATCCGCAGGTGTCTCGCCAAGACTGATACAGCTATGCTCGCGCAGTGCCTGCGGATGCTCGGGCGTACCGTGCTTGCGTAAGTATTCGGGGGTTGCGCATATCACATGACTGACCGGCATCAGCGGTTTCCCGTACAGGCCCGGGGAGGGCGACTGGCTGATGCGCAGTGCAAGGTCGACGCCGTCGTCGATTAAATCCATATACCGGTCTTCCAGCCGAAGGCAGACGTCCACTTGCGGGTAGCGCGCAAAGAATTCGGCCATCAGCGGATGAATGACAAATCGCCCCACCGCTTTCGGCACGCTGAGGGTCAGTTGCCCTTGCGCGATGGTTTGTCGACTGCTGCCTGAGTCGACAGCCATTTGTGCCGCATGCAGCATTTCCTGCGCGTGTGCATACACAATTTTGCCCGTTTCGCTGAGCGCCAACTTGCGCGTCGTACGGTGCAGCAGCTTACTGCCCAACGCCTTCTCGAGACGTGAAGCGCTGCGGCTAATAGCGGAAGGCGTAGCACCCGAGGCTTTGGCGGCGGCGGAGAAGCTCCCTTGCTCGATAATCAACACAAAGGTGGCAAGGTCGGGAAGAAGGTTAGGATTCATTTGTGCGTACCAGGCAAAGATGCATTGAACCAGCGTAGGATTATCGCCGTCAGTAAAGTGAATATACTCTTCCCATCAAGAGGAGAGCAATCATGACTGAACGTCTTTATTACACCAGCGATAACACTGAAGGCCAGGCTAACTTACTGAGTTGCTCGGCTGAACCGGATGGACGGTACTCGGTGGTACTGGATAGAACCCTTTTTCACCCGCAGGGAGGCGGGCAGCCTGCGGATGCGGGCTGGATTGATGATGAGCGGGTTGAAACAGTCCTCGCGCGCGGTGACGATGTGGTGCACATCGTGGCAAAACCGCTCCTCCCCGGCATCGTGAACCTGCGTGTGGATGCCGCGCTGCGTCAACTGCACGCCCGCCTGCACTCGGCAGGACATCTTATCGGCCTGGCGGGTACAGCGTTCGGCTGGCTCCCGGTGAAAGCACACCATTGGCCCAATGAGGGGCGCATTACTTTCGCCGCCGGTGAAAACGGTACGTTACCGGATACGCTATCGCTGCAGGAGAAAATCAACGCCTGGCAGGCAGACAATCTCTCCAGACAAGTGACATTCACCGACGGGTTGCGGCAGGTTGGATTTGGTCATCTCCTCGCTTATCCTTGCGGAGGGACGCATGTTGCCCATCTCTCTGAGATTGGACCGGTGACGATTACTCAGGTGAAGATGAAAAAAGGGCAAATGATCGTCAACTACACGCTCGTGCCATAAAACCACACTCGCGAAAATATCTACGCAGACTGGCTGGTTTGTGCTCGTATTTCCGTCGTTTTCCCATCATTTTGCGCCATACTGAGTAAGTTTGACTTCTTTCCTGTGCTCCAGCAATGATTCATCCTGCGGGATGAATCATGTCTTTTACTGATATTCCCCTCTGTTTATCATTAAATTCTAATTATGGGTGTTTTCAGCTAGCGGCCTCCGGGCGCGCTGGTTACTCTGAAAACGGTTTACGCAATTTTTATAAAAGAGAATAGCTATGCATGAAGCACAAATCCGTGTCGCAATTGCCGGCGCCGGTGGCCGCATGGGACGGCAGTTAATCCAGGCCGCCATGGCGATGGAAGGTGTTCAATTGGGTGCCGCGTTAGAGCGCGAAGGCTCGTCCTTACTGGGAAGTGATGCCGGAGAATTAGCGGGGGCCGGAAAAACGGGCGTTACCGTGCAAAGCAGCCTTGACGCGGTGAAAGATGATTTCGATGTTTTCATCGATTTTACCCGTCCGGAAGGCACGCTGGCGCATCTGGCGTTTTGTCGTCAGCACGGTAAAGGGATGGTGATTGGCACCACCGGCTTTGACGATGCCGGTAAACAGGCTATTCGTGATGCCGCGCAGGAGATTGCGATCGTTTTCGCCGCGAACTTTAGCGTCGGCGTGAACGTTATGCTTAAGCTGCTGGAGAAGGCGGCGAAAGTGATGGGCGATTACACCGATATTGAGATTATTGAAGCTCACCACCGCCATAAAGTTGATGCGCCGTCAGGCACTGCGCTGGCGATGGGCGAGGCGATTGCCGGGGCGCTGGATAAAGATTTAAAAGAGTGTGCCGTCTATTCGCGTGAGGGTTACACCGGCGAGCGCGTACCGGGCACGATCGGTTTTGCCACGGTGCGGGCGGGGGATATCGTCGGTGAGCACACCGCGATGTTTGCTGATATTGGCGAGCGTATTGAGATCACGCATAAAGCGTCCAGCCGCATGACTTTTGCCAATGGCGCAGTGCGTTCGGCAATTTGGCTAAAATCAAAGTCAAATGGTCTTTTTGATATGAAAGATGTGCTTGATTTACGCAGTTTATAGCTTTAATTACCCTTCGTGATGTGGTTATTGTAATCATAATTGTTTGATTACATAGGGCAATATTTTATTGCCCTTTTATTTTTAGCTTCTTAATGTGTTTTTTCTTTTTATTGGTTATTTTTCCGTATTTTGTTGGGTGATTCTGTTATCTCAATGTAAATTTTGACCGAATGGTCCACTTTTTTCTCTCCCGCATTCTGTTTTTACACTCTTTGCCTGCCGCAAGCGTTTTCCACCCCGAGTTAGCTGATCTTTTTGCCTGTTAAATCGTGTGATTTATCCCAGTGGCGCAAAATAATAATAAAAATTGCCCTTTTGGGTAGACTTTTACGTGGGCTATCTCTAGAATGCCGCCGTTTGCCAGAAATCCATAGGTAAGCAAATTTGCATTGATTCATGAGGTGTTAATGAATTAATATGCAAATAAAGTGAGTGAATATTCTCTGGAGGGTGTTTTGATTAAGTCAGCGCTATTGGTTCTGGAAGACGGAACCCAGTTTCACGGTCGGGCCATAGGGGCAACAGGTTCGGCGGTTGGGGAAGTCGTTTTCAATACTTCAATGACCGGTTATCAAGAAATCCTCACTGATCCTTCCTATTCCCGCCAAATCGTCACTCTTACTTATCCTCATATCGGTAATGTCGGCACCAATGAAGCCGATGCAGAATCTTCTCAGGTACATGCGCAAGGCCTGGTCATCCGCGACCTGCCGCTGATTGCCAGCAACTTCCGCGATACTGAAGACCTCTCTTCTTACCTCAAGCGCCATAACATTGTGGCGATTGCTGATATCGATACCCGTAAGCTGACGCGTTTGCTGCGTGAAAAGGGCGCACAGAACGGCTGCATCATCGCGGGAGATAACCCGGATGCGGCGCTGGCACTGGAAAAAGCAAAAGCTTTCCCAGGCCTGAACGGTATGGATCTGGCGAAAGAAGTGACCACCGCGGAGCCTTATAGTTGGACGCAGGGGAGCTGGACGCTAGCCGGTGACCTGCCGGAAGCGAAATCTGCCGATGAAATGCCGTTCCACGTTGTGGCTTACGATTTCGGCGCCAAACGTAACATTCTGCGTATGTTAGCGGACCGCGGCTGCCGCCTGACGGTTGTACCGGCGAAAACCTCAGCAGAAGACGTTCTGAAGATGAATCCGGACGGTATTTTCCTGTCCAACGGCCCTGGCGACCCGGCGCCGTGCGACTACGCGATTACCGCGATTCAGAAATTCCTCGAAACCGATATTCCGGTATTTGGCATCTGCCTCGGCCATCAGCTGCTGGCGCTGGCGAGCGGCGCGAAGACCATTAAGATGAAGTTTGGCCACCACGGCGGCAACCATCCGGTAAAAGATATTGATAACAATACCGTGATGATCACCGCACAGAACCACGGTTTTGCTGTAGATGAAGCCTCCATGCCTGCCAACCTGCGCGTGACCCACAAGTCACTGTTCGACGGCACCTTGCAGGGGATTCATCGTACCGATAAACCGGCGTTTAGCTTCCAGGGGCACCCTGAAGCGAGTCCGGGTCCGCACGACGCTGCACCGTTGTTCGACCACTTTATCGAGTTAATTGAGCAATACCGTCAGTCCGCGAAATAATCAGGAGTAAAAGAGCCATGCCAAAACGTACAGACATAAAAAGTATCCTGATTCTGGGCGCGGGTCCGATTGTTATCGGTCAGGCGTGTGAGTTTGACTATTCCGGCGCGCAGGCGTGTAAAGCCCTGCGTGAAGAGGGTTACCGCGTTATTCTGGTGAACTCCAACCCGGCAACCATCATGACCGACCCGGAAATGGCCGATGCCACTTACATCGAGCCGATTCACTGGGAAGTGGTACGCAAAATTATTGAGAAAGAACGCCCGGATGCGGTGCTGCCAACCATGGGCGGTCAGACAGCGCTGAACTGTGCGCTGGAACTGGAACGCCAGGGCGTACTGGCTGAGTTCGGCGTGACCATGATTGGCGCAACGGCGGATGCCATTGATAAAGCGGAAGACCGTCGTCGCTTCGATATCGCGATGAAGAAGATTGGTCTCGACACCGCACGTTCAGGCATCGCTCACACCATGGAAGAAGCGCTGGCGGTTGCCGCTGACGTTGGCTTCCCGTGCATTATCCGCCCTAGCTTCACCATGGGCGGCACCGGTGGCGGTATCGCCTACAACCGCGAAGAGTTCGAAGAAATCTGCGAACGCGGTCTGGATCTTTCCCCAACCAACGAGCTGCTGATTGATGAATCACTGATTGGCTGGAAAGAGTACGAGATGGAAGTGGTGCGTGATAAAAACGACAACTGCATCATCGTCTGCTCCATCGAAAACTTCGATGCGATGGGCATCCATACCGGTGACTCCATCACCGTAGCACCTGCCCAGACGCTGACCGACAAAGAATATCAAATCATGCGTAACGCCTCGATGGCGGTACTGCGTGAAATCGGCGTAGAAACCGGCGGCTCTAACGTCCAGTTTGCGGTAAACCCGAAAAACGGTCGCCTGATTGTCATCGAGATGAACCCGCGCGTATCCCGCTCCTCGGCGCTGGCGTCCAAAGCTACCGGCTTCCCGATTGCGAAAGTCGCCGCCAAGCTGGCCGTAGGTTACACCCTCGACGAACTGATGAACGACATCACCGGTGGCCGTACTCCGGCCTCGTTTGAACCGTCCATCGACTACGTTGTGACGAAAATACCACGCTTCAACTTCGAGAAATTCGTTGGTGCTAACGACCGCCTGACCACGCAGATGAAATCTGTCGGTGAAGTGATGGCGATTGGCCGTACCCAGCAGGAATCGCTGCAGAAAGCGCTGCGCGGTCTGGAAGTGGGCGCGACCGGCTTCGACCCGAAAGTAAGCCTGGACGACCCGGAAGCACTGACTAAAATCCGTCGTGAGCTGAAAGACGCTGGCGCTGAGCGTATCTGGTACATCGCCGATGCCTTCCGTGCTGGCCTGTCCGTCGATGGCGTGTTCAACCTGACCAACATCGACCGCTGGTTCCTGGTGCAGATTGAAGAGCTGGTACGTCTGGAAGAAAAAGTCACCGACCTTGGCATCAACGGCCTCGACGCTGACTTCCTGCGCGTACTGAAGCGTAAAGGCTTCGCCGATGCGCGTCTGGCGAAACTGGCCGGCGTTCGCGAAGCGGAAATCCGTAAACTGCGCGACCAGTACAATCTGCACCCGGTCTACAAACGCGTGGATACCTGTGCGGCAGAATTTGCCACCGACACCGCTTACATGTACTCCACCTATGAAGATGAGTGCGAAGCGAACCCGTCCGTTGACCGCGATAAAATCATGGTGCTGGGCGGTGGTCCAAACCGTATCGGTCAGGGCATTGAGTTTGACTACTGCTGTGTACACGCCTCGCTGGCGCTGCGTGAAGACGGTTATGAGACCATCATGGTCAACTGTAACCCGGAAACCGTTTCAACTGATTACGACACCTCTGACCGCCTGTACTTCGAGCCGGTCACGCTGGAAGACGTACTGGAAATCGTGCGTATCGAGAAGCCGAAAGGCGTCATCGTACAGTACGGCGGACAGACCCCGCTGAAGCTGGCGCGTGCGCTGGAAGCGGCAGGTGTACCGGTTATCGGTACCAGCCCGGATGCCATCGACCGCGCCGAAGACCGCGAGCGTTTCCAGCAGGCGGTTGACCGTCTGAAGCTGAAACAACCGGCGAACGCTACCGTAACGGCTATCGAACAGGCTGTTGAGAAGGCGAAAGAGATTGGCTACCCGCTGGTAGTGCGTCCGTCGTATGTTCTCGGTGGTCGCGCGATGGAAATCGTCTACGACGAAGCCGACCTGCGTCGCTACTTCCAGACCGCAGTCAGCGTTTCTAACGATGCGCCGGTACTGCTGGACCGTTTCCTTGATGACGCGGTTGAAGTGGACGTGGACGCTATCTGCGACGGTGAAATGGTGCTGATTGGCGGCATCATGGAGCATATCGAACAGGCGGGCGTACACTCCGGTGACTCCGCATGTTCTCTGCCTGCGTACACCCTGAGCCAGGAAATTCAGGATGTGATGCGCCAACAGGTGCAGAAACTGGCCTTCGAACTGCAGGTTCGCGGTCTGATGAACGTCCAGTTTGCGGTGAAGAATAACGAAGTTTACCTGATTGAAGTGAACCCGCGTGCGGCACGTACCGTTCCGTTCGTCTCCAAGGCAACTGGTGTACCGCTGGCGAAAGTCGCGGCGCGCGTGATGGCCGGGAAAACGCTGGCACAGCAGGGCGTAACCAAAGAAGTAATCCCTCCGTACTACTCGGTAAAAGAAGTGGTGCTGCCGTTCAACAAATTCCCGGGCGTTGACCCGCTGTTAGGGCCAGAAATGCGCTCTACCGGGGAAGTGATGGGCGTGGGCCGTACCTTCGCGGAAGCGTTCGCCAAGGCACAGTTGGGCAGCAACTCCACCATGAAAAAACAGGGTCGTGCGCTGCTCTCCGTTCGCGAAGGCGATAAAGAGCGCGTGGTGGACCTGGCAGCGAAACTGCTGAAGTTTGGCTTCGAGCTGGATGCGACGCACGGGACCGCGATTGTGCTGGGTGAAGCGGGTATCAATCCACGTCTGGTGAACAAGGTGCATGAAGGTCGTCCGCACATTCAGGACCGTATCAAGAATGGCGAGTACACCTATATCATCAACACCACCGAAGGTCGTCAGGCGATTGAAGACTCCAAGCTGATTCGCCGCAGCGCGCTGCAGTACAAAGTGCATTATGACACTACGCTGAACGGCGGTTTCGCCACAGCGATGGCGTTGAATGCCGATGCCACCGAGAAGGTAACATCGGTGCAGGAAATGCACGCGCAGATCAAAAAGTAATAAACAAAAGGTCCGGTGAATATTGCTCTAACCAGACCTGTAATATAATTTTGAAAGGGTTTCTGTAAAGAAACCCTTTTTTTGTCTTGCGTAAGGTCATTCCTGGACAAGTCCGTTTCCGTAACCACATTTTCAATGTAATAAGCACGATATTGCTCACACTAATCAACATTCAAGTCGCATACTATCCTTTATATCCACAATTTTAATATGGCTTAGTTTTTATTAATTTGGACAGGCCGTAGCCAGATTTTTAATTTGTGAAAATGGTGTGCTTATGTGTGAAAAATATGTTGAAAGACCGCTTTATTTGTTAATTGCTGACTGGATGATGGCCGAGGATCGTTGGATCACCGCAAAGGAAATTTCCCGCCATTTTGATATCGAGCACTGCAAAGCAATTAATACGCTCTCTTATATTCTGTCGGAAGTGGGAGAAATTGTTTGTGAAGTTAAGATGATCCCTAATCAGATTGCCGGTCGGGGTTGTCAGTGCCAGCGTCTGGTGAAAGTCGTGAGTATTGACTCTCATCTCTACAGCCGACTGAATCACAATTTGCAGGAGAAAAAGGTGAGCATGGCGAAAACGCCACGCCTGTCTGCCGTTCCTCCAACAGAGCTCAACCGTGAGCAGAAATGGCAGATGATGCTCTCCAAGAGTATGCGTCGCTAATAATCAGTTTGCCTGATGGCGGCATAAACGGTGATTGATGCGTAGGCCGGATAAGCGTGAGCGCATCCGGCATCAATTACTGTGCTGATTTGGGTTTTACGTCCGTTGTGCCTTTCAGGCGTGGCCGGTTTTCTTCGACCCGCGTTAAGGGCAGTGTTTCGTGTAGACCTGTGTGGCAGCGGATTGCAAGATCCTGATACTCTTTGGTGTTTAGCCGTTTCCAGTGCAGTTCCTGGTCCGTGACTTCACGCAATACGCGAGCGGGTGAGCCAACCAGCATCTGCCTTGCCTCTCCCTGAAATCCGGCTTTGACAAAGCTCATGGCGGCGACAATGCTCTCTTCGCCAATCACTGCGCCGTCTATAATGACGCTGTTCATGCCGATCAGCGCATCTCTGCCCACCACGCAACCGTGCAGGATTGCGCCATGGCCGATGTGTCCGTTCTCATGCACAATGGTATCGGTGTCACAGTAGCCGTGCATGATGCAGCCATCCTGCAAATTAGAACCAGCCTCCAGGATCAAGCGACCATAGTCACCGCGCAATGACGCGTGGGGGCCAATATAAACTCCGGCACCCACTATGACATCGCCAATCAGCACGGTGCTGGGATGGACAAAGGCATCCGGATGTACCACCGGAATCAGGCCCTCAAAGGCGTAGTAGCTCATCGTTTTATCTCGGTTTTATTGCCGGATCAGCGAATCGCTATCCGGCATCGGCTCATTAACGACCTTTCCACACCGGGTCGCGTTTTTCGGCAAACGCCTGCGGACCTTCAAGCGCATCTTCCGAATGCAGTACAGATGGATAGTGCTTCAGCACGCCGCTGCGGATGTAGCGGTAGCCTTCTTCCACCGGCATTTCGCTGGTGGTGCGGTAAATCTCTTTCAGTGCGGCGATCGCGAGCGGGGCGCTATTCACCAACTGCTGCGCCAGTTCACGCGCGCTATCCATCAGTTCGCTCTGGCTGACAACGCGGTTGACGATGCCCCAGCGCAGCGCTTCTTCGGCGCTCATTCGTCTGCCGGTCATCACCATTTCGTTGACGATTGCCGGTGGCAGCAGCTTAGGCAGACGCAGTACGCCACCGCTGTCTGGCACGATCCCGAGCTTGGCTTCCGGTAGTGCGAAGCTGGCGTTATCCGCGCAGACGATAAAATCCGCTGCCAGCGCCAATTCAAAACCACCGCCAAACGCATAGCCGTTTACCGCAGCGATGACCGGTTTATCGAGGTCGAAAATTTCGGTTAAACCGGCAAAGCCACCTGGGCCAAAATCGGCATCCGGCGCTTCACCTTCAGCCGCCGCTTTTAAGTCCCAGCCCGCAGAAAAGAATTTCTCACCGTCGCCGGTGATAATCGCTACGCGTAATTCCGGGTCGTCACGAAAATTAAGAAACGCTTCACCCATGGCAAAGCTGGTTTTGGCGTCAATGGCATTGGCTTTAGGTCGGTCGAGGGTAATTTCCAGGATCGGGCCGTTACGGGTCAGATGTAATGATTCACTCATAGTTCATCTCCAGATAAATAGATTTCCCGGCAGGAGGAGTTCCTGTCGGAAGGGTTATTTCAGATTTTTTTTGATTATTTTTCCTGAACAATTGCGCGGCAGGTCGGCTCTTATCTCCATAAAAGAGGGAACCTTGAATTTCGCCATATTGTTTTCGCAGAAGCTGAAGAACTCGGCTTCGCTTAATGTTTCACCTTCATTAAGGACGATAAACGCTTTAATGGCTTCATCACGGATTGAATCTTTAATACCGACAACCACAATGTCCTGAATTTTCGGATGCGCAGAAATAATATTTTCCAACTCGACGCAGGAGACATTTTCCCCGCCGCGTTTAATCATGTTGCAGCGTCTGTCGACGAAATAAAAATAGCCATCCTCATCCTGATAGCCCGAATCACCGGTATGTAACCAGCCCCCGGGCTCCAGCGCTTTGGCGGTAGCCTCCGGCTGCGCGTAGTACTCTTTGAAGATGGTTTTGCCCGGCACGCCTTTAATACAGATTTCGCCAATTTCTCCGGCGGGCAGGGGACGGTTGTGATCGTCACGGATTTCGGCTTCATAGCTAAATCCCACGCGGCCAATGGAGGGCCAGCGTCGTTTGTCTCCGGGACGGTCGCCGATAATACCGACGATGGTTTCAGTCATACCGTAGGAGGTCAGCAGCCTGACGCCAAAGCGTTCGGTAAAATCGTCTTTTTCCTGCTCGGATAAATTGAGATAGAACATCACTTCGCGCAGGTGATGCTGTTTGTCGGTTGGTGCAGCGGGCTGCACCATTAGCGTTCTGATCATCATCGGAATGCATTCGGTAACTGTCGCCTTATATCTATGCACCTGATTCCAGAACGCCCTGGCACTCTACTTCTCTAGCAGCACAAAGGTGCTGCCTGCGGAGAATGCGGGCATTGCGGCGGTACACTGACAGTCGATATGAAAAGCGGGCATCACCGTCATGTAGACGTCATCATTACGCAGAGCAATTTGCCAGGCAGAGTAATAGCCCGCAAAACGCAGGTTGTAGTGGGTAATTACCACCCCTTTAGGTCGAGAGGTGGTGCCTGAGGTAAACAGAATTTCCGCCGTATCGTCAGTGGATAACGCAGGTGTATAGCACAGCGTGGCGGACTGGCGGGATTGCAGTTGGGTAAAGTGACTCACGCCGTCGTCAGCCGGAAGCTGTTCGCCAATCAGACAGATATGATTAAGCGGGGTGCTATTTTCCAGCCGTATCTGGCGGTACATAGGATAAAACTGGGCGCTGGTGACCAGCAGACTTACCTGGCTGTTTTGCAGGATCCAGGCACTTTCTTCACCCAGCAAGCGGGCATTAATCGGTACCATGATGGCGCCAATTTTTGCCAGCCCAAACCAGCAAAAAATGAATTCCGGACAGTTATCCAGATGCAATGCGACCTTATCGCTCTTGCGGATCCCTAAGGAATGGAACAGGTTTGCGGTGCGGTTAATCTCTTCATTGAGCGAGGCATAGCTAAACTGCCGAACGACTCCTTCGCAGGATTCGAAAATTAACGCCGTTTTATCTCCGTACACCCCGGCCAGGTCGTCCCACATCTGACGTAAGTTTTGTCCGCCAACGATATCCATATTGCTTTATCCACTGAAATCAGGCGTGAGCGCTAACCATCGAGGGGTCAGCGCGTCGCGTTTATTCCTCAACTCTGGCCAGGCCTTTGCCGACCAGCTCATTTATGTCTGCTTCGCTATAACCAATATTTTTCAGAATGGCGGCAGTATCCATGCCATGTGACGGCATGCCGCGCCAGATTTTCCCCGGGTTGTTTTTAAATTTCGGCATGATGTTTGGCCCTTTGCAGGTGCGGCCATCCATTGTTTGCCACTGAGTAATAGATTCACGGGCAACGTACTGCGGGTTGCTTTCCAGTTCAGGAATAGTCAGCACCTTCGCGCAGGCGATGTTCAGCTCAGCAAAGCGCGCCTGGACTTCGGCGATGGTGTGCGTTGCCAGCCAGGCGTCCAGTTTCTCTTCCACGAGCGGGCCGTAAGGGCATTCCACACGATGAATAAGCTGGGTGCCCTCCGGGACTTCCGGTGTGCCAAGAATGTGGGCGAGGCCAATATCCTTGAAGCATTCGTTGATTTGCGTGATGCCGACCAGCTCCATGACGATATAGCCATCGGCGCATTTATACAGGCCGCAGCCAGCGTAATATGGGTCTTTGCCTTTGGACATGCGTGGGCAAATTTCGCCGCCGTTGAAGTAATCCATCATGAAATACTGACCCATGCGCAGCATCACTTCGTACATAGCGATATCGATGCTTTCACCTTTACCCGTTTCGCGCACTTTGTGCAGGGCTGCCAGCGCTGCTGTCGTTGCGGTCATCCCGGAGAAGTAATCGGCGGTGTACGGGAAGGCGGGCATTGGCTGATCCACGTCGCCGTTTTGGATCAGATAGCCGCTGAACGCCTGTGCGATGGTGTTATACGCCGGAAGATTGGTGTACTCCTCGGTTCCAAACTGGCCGAAGCCGGAAAGGTGGGCGATAACCAGTTTCGGGTTATGTTCCCACAGCACTTCATCGGTAATACCGCGGCGGGCAAAGGCTGGGCCTTTACTGGCTTCAATGAAAATATCGGTGGTTTCCATCAGCTTCAGAAACGCTTCCCGGCCTTCATCTTTGAAAATATTCAGCGACAGGGCGTGCAGGTTACGGCGTGAGAGCTGCGGGTAGTTAGGCTGCACGCGGATGGTATCGGCCCATGCGACGTTTTCAATCCAGATAACCTCGGCGCCCCATTCGGCGAACATCTGTCCGGCGAAAGGACCGGCAATTTCGATCCCTGAAAAGACAACGCGTACCCCGGAAAGCGGGCCGAAGGCTGGCATTGGTAAATGATTCATCATTTTTCTCCTGGCATTTATGGGTGTCCATGTAGGCCGGATAAGGCGCTCGCGCCGCCATCCGGCATTGAGTGCCTGATGGCGACGCTAAGGCGTCTTATCAGGCCTACAGGTTGCGTCGTTCTATCGGTATTGCTTGAGTACCGCACGACCCAACGTCAGGATCTGCATTTCGTCAGAACCACCAGAAACACGGTCAACGCGCAGGTCACGCCAGAAACGCGTGATGCGGTGGTTGCCCGCGATACCAACACCTCCCAGTACCTGCATGGCGGTGTCTACCACCTCGAACGCGGCATTGGCGCAGAAGTATTTACACATTGCCGCGTCACCCGAAGTAATGGTGCCGTTATCCGCTTTCCATGCGGCTTCCAGCAGCATGTTTTTCATGGAATTCAGTTTGATCGCCATGTGTGCAAACTTCTCCTGGATCAGCTGGAAACGGCCGATCGTTTCGCCAAACTGTACGCGTTGGTTGGCGTAACGCGCGGCGTCTTCAAAAGCGCACATTGCCGTACCGTAGTTGGTCAGCGCGACGAGGAAGCGTTCATGGTCAAACTCTTCTTTCACACGGTTGAAACCATTCCCTTCCCGACCGAACATGTCTTTCTCGTCCAGTTCAACGTCGTCAAAGGTGATTTCACAGCAGCTATCCATGCGCAGACCGAGTTTCTCCAGTTTGTTGACCTTGATACCCGCCTTGCTCATGTCAACGAACCACTCGGTGTAAACAGGTTTATCCGGCGATGCACCATCTCTCGCCATCACTACGATGTACGGGGTATAGGCGCTACTGGTGATAAAGCACTTACTGCCATTAAGATAAACCTTACCATTTTTGCGTGTATAAGTGGTTTTCAGACTGCCAACATCCGATCCCGCTCCCGGTTCTGTGATCGCCGAGTTCCACATCTGCTTACCGGTCCCCTGGAACGCCATGATTTTATCAATTTGCTCTTGGGTACCTTCACGCAGAAAAGTGTTAAAACCGCCTGGTAATTGGTACAACACGTAAGTCGGTGCACCAAGACGTCCGAGTTCCATCCAAACAGCGGCAACGGTGACAAAACCGGCTTCAAGTCCGCCATGTTCTTCCGGGATCAACAGGCTATCGATGCCCATATCCGCCAGCGCTTTTACAAAACGCTCAGGGTAGACGCTGTCGCGATCGCACTCGGCAAAATAAGCTTCCCAGTTCTCACTGGCCATCAGTTCACGAATACCGGCGACAAACAGTTCCTGCTCGTCATTTAAGTTGAAATCCATCTTTCAGCCTCTTGATCAATTGGGTTAATAAGAATTACTTGTCTTTCCAGTGCACTTTGGCGTCTTTAATAAAGGACAGCGTCACCATGATGTTGACGAAGAACAGCGGACATCCCCCGGCGATAATTGCGGTCTGAATGGGCTTCAGCCCACCCAGCGCCAGCAGAACGATGCCGATGACGCCGACCAGAACGGACCAACCGATACGCACCAACAGCGGCGGTTCTTCACCATCACGAACTTCGCGACAGGTGGACATCGCCAGGGTGTAGGAGCAGGCGTTAATCAGCGTGACGGTGGCAATAAAGCAGAGGATAAAGAATCCCCACATGGTGGCGGTGCTGAGCGGTAAAGCAGCCCAGGTTTCGATAATGGCGCGCGCCACGCCGTGTTGTTCAATTAGCTGCGGGATGTTGAGAATGTTTTTATCCATCAGCAGCAGCGTGTTGCTGCCAAGGACGGTCCACAGGATCCAGGTGGAAGCGGTCAGGCCCAGTACCATCCCGAAACACAGTTCACGTACGGTACGACCGCGAGAAATACGTGCCAGGAAGATACTCATCTGGATAGCGTAAATAACCCACCACGCCCAGTAGAAAACAGTCCAGCCCTGCGGGAAGCCGCCTTTGCCGATGGCATCGGTATAGAACAGCATGCGCGGCAGATGCATCAGCAGCATGCCGACCGAGTCGGTGAAGTAGTTCATGATGAAGCTGGCGCCACTGACGATAAACACCCAGCCGAGCATCAGGAAGCTTAGATAACTACGTACGTCGCTGGCGATCTTGACCCCTTTTTGCAGGCCGCAGGCCACGCAAATGGCATTCAATATGATCCAGCAGGTAATGATGATGGCGTCGAGTTGCAGCGTATGCGGAATACCGAACAGCCATTGCATACACTCGGTTACCAGCGGGGTAGCGAGACCGAGGCTGGTGCCCATCGCGAAGATCAGCGCCACCAGATAGAAGTTATCGACGATGGTGCCGAACAAGCCCTTAGCATGCTTCTCGCCAACTAACGGCACCAGTGTGGAACTGGGGCGGATAACGTCCATTTTGCGTACAAAGAAGAAGTAGGCGAACGCGACTGAAAGGAAGCTGTAGGTTGCCCACGGCAGCGGTCCCCAGTGGAACAAGCTGTACGCCAGAGCTATCTCTTTTGCGCCAACGGAGTTGGGGGCGAGAGCAAAAGGCGGGGTAGAGATATAGTAGTAGATCTCGATGGAACCCCAGAACAGCACCGCGGCGGATGTACAGGAAGCGAACATCATAAAAATCCAGCTGGCGGTACTAAACTCGGGTTTTTCGTCGCCTAATTTCTTTTTCGAATATGGGCCAAAGACCAACCAGAACCAACCGAAGAGCATGACGACCATATACCATTCGAATGCCCAACCCCAGACGTTGGTGACATAACTGAATACCGCATTAATAACGACGTTAGCGGCATCAAGATCTCTTACTGTTAGCCAACAAAGTATCCCAACAATTATTAATGGCGGAAAAAAAACCTTCGGTTCAATTCCCGACTTTCTCTTTTCATTTTTCATAAGTGAATTCCAGTGTGAAAACGAAATTTATTTAGCGTGCCCGTATGTGATTGTTTGTTTATTTGTTATTAATGATTTGTTGATAACTTTTTAACCTCTGGGGCGCCTCAGTGAGTAACTCATAATGGGTATTCACTTCCGGCTATTCTGTTATCTGTGTCACACTTTTTTATGCTGGTTATTTTGTCTGAAAATCCAAATAATTCTTTTATTAATCATAATATTAATGTTGAGTTTTTAACTTTTTTAAGTGACTGGCGTTCAATATTGTTGAACCAGCAAACAATATTGAAAATTTTCGTAATTGACATGTTTCTTTCAATATTGGTGAGGTGCATAACACTATTGAAAGTTACGAATATCAATGTGTGACATTTTCAATATTGGTGATTAATGTTTTATTTCCGAATTAAAGAGCGTGATATCTGTATTTAACACCGCCGATATAAATACGTTTCCTTCATGATTTCTGGAGATGCAATGAAGATAATTACTTGCTACAAATGCGTACCTGATGAGCAGGATATTGCGATTAATAATGCTGATGGAACACTCGATTTCAGCAAAGCGGATGGCAAAATCAGCCAATATGATCTGAATGCGATCGAAGCGGCTTGCCAGTTAAAACAGCAGGTGGGAGAGGCTCAGGTTGTGGCCATGAGCGTCGGCGGCAAAGCGCTGACCAATGCAAAAGGGCGCAAAGATGTGCTCTCCCGTGGCCCTGATGAACTGATTGTTGTCATTGACGATCAATTTGAACAGGCGCTGCCGCAACAAACCGCCACTGCGCTGGCTGCCGCCGCACAAAAATCAGGTTTTGATCTGCTTATTTGCGGCGACGGTTCTTCCGATCTTTATGCTCAGCAGGTTGGTCTGCTGGTGGGCGAAATGCTGAACGTGCCGGCGATTAACGGCGTGAGTAAAATCCTCTCTCTTACCGACAGCACGCTGACGGTAGAGCGTGAACTGGAAGATGAAGTTGAAACCCTGAGTATCCCGCTTCCTGCGGTGATCGCGGTCTCTACCGACATCAACACCCCTCAAATCCCTTCCATGAAAGCCATTCTTGGCGCGGCGAAAAAACCGGTTCAGGTCTGGTCGTCTGCGGACATTGGGATGAACGGCGCGCAAGCGTATTCCGAACATCAGGTTGCCGCACCGAAGCAGCGCGAGCGTCAGCGCGTTGTGATTGAAGGTGACGGTGAAGAACAGATTGCTGCGTTTGTCGAGAATCTTCGCAAAATCATTTAATTATCAGGGGATGTTATGAACAAATTTTCCAGTGTCTGGGTATTCAGCGATACCCCTTCTCGTCTGCCGGAACTGATGAATGGTGCGCAGGCTTTAGGTGAAAACGTTAACACGTTTGTGCTCAGTGATGAGGACAGCGCGGCGGCATGCCATTTAGGGGCGGATCATGTCTGGCTGCTCAGCGGCAAACCAGAAGACCGTATGGTTGAAGACTACGCCGATGCGATGGCCGAAACCATTCGTCAGCACAGCGAGGGCGGCGCGGTGCTGCTGCCGAATACGCGTCGGGGCAAGCTGTTAGCGGCAAAGCTGGGCTTTCGCTTGTCGGCTGCGGTTTCAAACGACGCCAGCGCAGTCGAAGTACAGGACGGAAAAGCGGCGGTCAAACATATGGTCTACGGCGGCCTGGCGATGGGAGCAGAAACAATCGCTTCACCGTTTGCTGTGATCACACTCAGCAGTGGAACGTTTGACGCGCAGCAACCGGATACCGCTCGCAGCTGCGAGGTGCACACCGTCCAGTGGCAGACTCCGGCTATCGCCGTGACCCGTACGGCCACTCAGGCGCGTCAGAGCAATAGCGTTGATCTCGACAAAGCCCGTCTGGTGGTCAGCGTGGGGCGCGGTATCGGTAGCAAAGAAAATATCTCGCTGGCCGAAGCGCTGTGCCAGGCGATTGGCGCTGAGCTGGCCTGTTCCCGTCCAGTGGCGGAAAACGAGAAGTGGATGGAGCACGAACGCTACGTCGGCATTTCCAACCTGATGCTCAAACCAGAACTGTACCTGGCCGTGGGGATCTCCGGACAGATCCAACATATGGTCGGCGCCAACGGCGCGCAGACGATTTTCGCCATCAACAAAGATAAAAATGCGCCGATCTTCCAGTACGCAGATTTTGGCATCGTTGGCGATGCGCTGAAGATCCTGCCTGCGCTGACGGCTGCTCTGGCGCGTTAAACCATTCGGGCAGGGTGCGAAAGTATCCTGCCACTGACAGGAGTACGTATGTCCGAAGATATCTTTGATGCCATCATCGTGGGTGCAGGTCTGGCCGGTTCGGTTGCGGCGCTGGTGCTGGCTCGGGAAGGTGCACAGGTGCTGGTCATCGAGCGCGGCAATTCTGCTGGCGCGAAGAATGTCACTGGTGGGCGCATGTATGCCCATAGCCTGGAACGCATCATTCCCGGCTTTGCTGAGCAGGCCCCCATTGAACGCATCATCACCCACGAAAAACTCGCCTTTATGACCGACAAAGGGGCGATGACCATCGACTATTGCAATGGTGAAGAGGCCGTATCGTCGCAGGTTTCTTATTCCGTCTTACGTAGCAAATTTGACGCCTGGCTGATGGAGCAGGCCGAGGAGGCGGGAGCCCAGCTTATCACCGGTATTCGGGTGGATAATGTTGTGCAGCGCGAAGGCAAAGTCGTGGGTGTGGAAGCCGACGGCGATATTCTGGAAGCCAAAGTGGTGATCCTCGCTGACGGGGTGAATTCTTTGTTGGCAGAAAAACTGGGCATGGCAAAGCGCGTTGAGGCATCGCATGTTGCCGTTGGCGTAAAAGAGCTGATCGAATTGCCAAAATCGGTGATTGAAGATCGTTTCCAGTTACAGGGGAACGAAGGCGCAGCCTGCCTGTTTGCCGGTTCGCCAACCGATGGGTTGATGGGCGGGGGCTTCCTCTATACTAATGAAACGACCCTTTCTCTGGGGCTGGTCTGCGGTCTTCATCATCTGAAAGATGCTAAAAAATCGGTCCCACAAATGCTGGAAGATTTCAAACAGCATCCGGCGGTTGCCCCACTGATCGCTGGTGGCAAGCTGGTGGAATATGCCGCGCACGTCGTACCGGAGGCCGGTATGAATATGCAGCCTGAACTGGTGGGTGACGGAGTGCTGATTGCCGGTGATGCTGCCGGAATGTGTATGAACCTCGGCTTTACCATCCGTGGTATGGATCTCGCCATATCTGCAGGCGAAGCGGCGGCGAAAACGGTGCTTTCCGCGATGAAGCGCGACGACTTCAGCAAGCAGTCGCTGGGCGAATACCGTCAGCATCTCGATGATGGTCCAATGCGCGATATGCGCATGTATCAGAAGCTTCCCGCTTTCCTTGATAACCCACGCATGTTTACCGCCTATCCCGAAATGGCGGTCAGTATCGCGCGCGACCTGTTCACCGTAGATGGTTCCGCTCCGGTGCCAATGCGCAAAAAAATCCTGCGTCATGCGAAGAAAGTGGGCTTCATCAACCTGATGAAAGATGGCCTGAAAGGAGTGACCGTATTATGACATCTCCCGTCAATGTGGACGTCAAACTGGGCGTCAATAAGTTCAATGTGGATGAAGACAGCCCGCACATCATTCTCAAAACCGATCCTGATAAACAGGCGCTGGAAGTACTGATTAAGGCTTGTCCAGCCGGACTGTATAAAAAGCAGGACGACGGCAGCGTTCGTTTTGATTACGCCGGATGCCTGGAGTGCGGAACGTGCCGCATTCTCGGCCTTGATACAGCGTTGGAAAAATGGGAATACCCGCGCGGGACATTTGGCGTGGAGTTTCGCTACGGCTAATAAGTACGAGGTTGTGCACCCGTAGGTCGGATAAGACGCGGTAGCGTCGCCATCCGGCAATCATGTGGCGCCAATGCCGGATGGCGGCGTAAACGCCTTTCCGGCCTACAGATGACGCTTTGCCCGTGTTGAAACAGGAAGTCGCTATGCAGCAGCCCAGGAACTTTGATGACATCAAATTTACCTCTATTCACCGCCGGATAATGCTGTGGGGAAGCGGTGGGCCATTTCTGGATGGTTATGTGCTGGTGATGATTGGCGTGGCGCTGGAACAGCTCACGCCAGCATTGAAACTGGACGCACAGTGGATTGGTCTGCTGGGGGCCGGCACGCTCGCCGGTCTGTTTGTGGGGACGTCGCTGTTTGGCTACATTTCCGATAAGGTCGGGCGGCGAAAAATGTTCATCATCGATATTATCGCCATTGGCGTGATATCGGCGGCAACCATGTTTGTTTCCTCACCCGTTGAACTGTTGGTGATGCGTGTGCTGATCGGCATTGTGATTGGTGCCGATTATCCAATTGCTACATCGATGATTACCGAGTTCTCCAATACCCGCCAGCGCGCTTTCTCCATCGGTTTTATCGCCGCGATGTGGTATGTCGGCGCCACCTGTGCCGATCTGGTCGGTTACTGGCTGTATGATGTTGAGGGCGGATGGCGCTGGATGCTGGGCAGCGCGGTGATCCCCTGTATTTTGATCCTGATTGGGCGCTTCGATCTTCCTGAATCGCCGCGCTGGCTGCTGCGTAAAGGTCGGGTGAAAGAGTGTGAAGCGATGATGATCAAACTGTTCGGCGAACCGGTGGTGTTCGACGAAGAGGCGCCGCAGGAGACGCGCTTCCTGCAGCTGTTTAACCGCCGTCATTTCCCGTTTGTCCTGTTTGTTGCCGCTATCTGGACCTGTCAGGTGATCCCGATGTTCGCCATTTATACCTTTGGTCCGCAGATTGTTGGACTGTTGGGGCTTGGTGCCGGGAAAAGCGCGGCGTTGGGCAATGTGGTGATAAGCCTGTGCTTTATGCTGGGGTGCATTCCGCCCATGTTCTGGCTCAATAGCGCGGGCCGTCGGCCATTGTTAATTGGCAGCTTTATTATGATGACGCTGGCGCTGGCCGTGCTGGGGTTAATTCCTGATATGGGAGCGTGGCTGGTGGTGCTGGCGTTTGCCGTGTACGCCTTTTTCTCGGGGGGACCGGGAAATCTTCAGTGGCTGTACCCAAATGAACTGTTCCCTACCGACATTCGCGCATCTGCCGTCGGGGTGATTATGTCCTTAAGCCGCATTGGCACCATTGTTTCAACCTGGGCGCTGCCGGTGTTCATTACCAAATACGGGATCAGCAATGTCATGCTGATGGGCGCAGGAATTTCGCTGATTGGCCTGCTGGTGTCCATCGCTTTCGCCCCGGAAACGCGAGGTCTGACGCTGGCGCAAACCAGTCAAATGACGATTCGCAGTAAGCCCGTGACCAGGGCGAGTTATTAGGAGTGTTCTGTATTTTCCCTGCAACTCAGTCAGTTAGCCTACAGTTAACTGGGTATATCACTGAAAACAACTGAAAAGCAGGGAGAACACCATGCAAAAACATATCCTGATCACCTCAATTTTTACCGCAGCAGCACTATTTACCGTAGCCGGTTGTTCCTCAAACCAGGCGGTTAAAACCACCGATGGCAAAACAATCGTCACTGACGGCAAACCGCAAGTCGATGATGATACTGGCCTGGTGTCGTATAAAAATGCGCAAACGGGTAAGACGGAACAGATTAACCGCGATCAGGTTAAGGATATGAGTGAGCTGGACAACTAATATACACTTCATCCTTCAAGTTGCCTCAGTGTTGGCTGCGCTCATTCACCCCAGTCACTTACTTTAGTAAGCTTCTGGGGATTCATTCCCTTGCCGCCTTGATGCAACATGAATGATTTTGTGTATAGGCCTCAATAATATTGGCTGTTAGCCTGTGGATTAACTGACTAAACTCACTGTTATTACAATAATGCAGTGAAACAGGCTAATCATGATCCTCATCATTTATGCGCATCCCTATCCGCAGCACTCGCATGCGAATAAGCGGATGCTTGAACAGGCAAGGACGCTGGAGGGCGTGGAGATCCGCTCGCTCTACCAGCTCTACCCCGACTTCAATATCGATATTGCCGCTGAACAGGATGCGCTGGCACGCGCTGATTTGATCATCTGGCAGCATCCGATGCAGT
This sequence comes from Citrobacter sp. Cpo089, assembly GCF_030332695.1. Lineage (NCBI taxonomy): Bacteria > Pseudomonadati > Pseudomonadota > Gammaproteobacteria > Enterobacterales > Enterobacteriaceae > Citrobacter > Citrobacter sp. Cpo089. Next base: position 145,603 of record NZ_JAOWHJ010000054.1, read on the forward strand.
GGTACAGCACACCTCCATTACTCAAGCTGTGGATGGATAAAGTCCTTTCGCACGGCTGGGCGTATGGCCATGGCGGTACTGCGCTGCACGGTAAACATCTGCTGTGGGCAGTGACGACCGGCGGCGGTGAAAACCACTTCGATATTGGCTCCCATCCCGGATTTGATGTGCTTTCTCAACCCTTACAGGCGACGGCACTTTATTGTGGCCTCAAATGGCTACCGCCGTTGGCGATGCACTGTACGTTTATCTGTGATGATGAAACCCTGCAAGCGCAGGCGCGTCACTACAAACAGCGTCTGATGGAATGGCAGGAGGCACACCATGGATAGCCATACGCTGATACAGGCGCTGATTTACCTCGGATCGGCGGCACTGATTGTCCCCATCGCCGTACGGTTGGGGCTCGGGTCGGTACTGGGGTATCTCATTGCCGGGTGCATTATCGGTCCATGGGGCCTGAGGCTGGTGACGGATGCCGAATCCATCCTGCATTTTGCGGAGATCGGTGTGGTGCTGATGCTGTTTGTTATCGGCCTTGAACTGGATCCGCAACGTTTGTGGAAACTGCGAGCCTCGGTGTTCGGCGGCGGCGCATTGCAAATGGTGGTTTGCGGAGGCCTGATTGGTGTGTTCTGTATGTTCCTCGGTCTGCGCTGGCAGGTAGCGGAGCTGATCGGCATGACACTGGCGCTTTCCTCTACGGCTATCGCTATGCAGGCAATGAATGAACGCAACCTGATGGTTTCGCAAATGGGTCGCAGCGCCTTTGCCGTGCTGCTGTTCCAGGATATCGCTGCTATTCCACTGGTGGCGATGATCCCATTACTGGCAGCGAGTGGCGCATCAACAACGCTTGGGGCGTTTGCATTGTCTGCCCTTAAGGTAGCGGGCGCACTGGTGCTGGTGGTGCTGTTAGGTCGTTATGTCACACGTCCTGCCTTGCGTTTTGTCGCCCGTTCGGGCCTGCGGGAAGTGTTCAGTGCCGTTGCGCTGTTCCTCGTGTTTGGCTTCGGTCTGCTGTTGGAAGAGGTTGGATTGTCGATGGCGATGGGGGCATTCCTGGCTGGGGTGCTGCTGGCAAGCTCTGAGTATCGCCACGCGTTGGAAAGCGACATTGAACCATTTAAAGGACTGCTGCTGGGGCTGTTTTTCATCGGTGTAGGGATGTCTATCGACTTTGGTACGCTGATTGATAATCCCTTGCGCATTATCATTCTACTGGTCGGTTTCCTGGTTATCAAAACCGTCATGCTGTGGTTGATAGCGAAACCGTTGCAGGTGCCGAACAAGCAGCGTCGCTGGTTTGCCGTATTATTAGGGCAGGGCAGTGAGTTTGCCTTTGTGGTGTTTGGCGCGGCGCAAATGGCAAATGTGCTCGATCCTGACTGGGCGAAATCGCTGACGCTGGCGGTGGCGTTGTCGATGGCGGCTACGCCGATTTTGCTGGTGATTTTGACGCGTCTGGAAAAATCGGCGACTGAGGAAGAGCGGGAAGCCGATGAAATCGATGAGGAACAACCTAGGGTGATTATCGCCGGGTTTGGGCGATTTGGCCAGATAACCGGTCGTTTGCTGTTGTCGAGCGGGGTCAAAATGGTGGTTCTTGATCATGACCCGGACCATATCGAAACGCTGCGTAAATTCGGGATGAAGGTTTTCTATGGCGACGCGACCCGGATGGATCTGCTGGAGTCTGCCGGGGCGGCGAAAGCTGAAGTCATTATTAATGCCATTGACGATCCGCAAACCAGTCTGCAATTAACCGAAATGGTTAAAGAGCATTTCCCGCATCTGCAAATTATTGCTCGTGCGCGCGACGTGGATCATTACATCCGCCTGCGCCAGGCGGGCGTGGATATGCCGGAACGTGAAACCTTTGAAGGTGCATTGAAGACCGGACGTCTGGCGCTGGAAGGTCTCGGGCTTGGGCGCTATGAGGCACGTGAGCGGGCTGACGTATTCCGCCGATTCAATACCATGATGGTAGAGGAGATGGTGAAAGGGGAAAATGACGCGACTTCCCGCGCGGCCGTTTATAAACGCACCAGCGCAATGCTGAGTGAAATTATTGCGGAAGATCGTCAGCACTTATCGTTAATTCAACGCCATGGCTGGCAAGGCACGGATGAAGGTAAGCATACGGGCGACGTCGCCGATGAGCCGGAAGTGAAACCGTCAGCATAGGGTAAAAAATGTGATGTTCTGCAAACTTTACTGCTAATTGACTGTTTTTGAACTACTGTAATGCTGGCGTACCACCTTAAATAGGTCGGTTCGCCAGCAGAACGGAAAATTTTCCTGTTCATCCTCTTTCCGCCAGTCGACGAAAGATTGCGCTTTCCGTATAGTGGCGACAATTTTTTTGTATCCGGGAAATATTCAATGATCAGTCTGATTGCGGCGTTAGCGGTAGATCGCGTCATCGGTATGGAGAACGCCATGCCGTGGAACCTCCCTGCCGATCTCGCCTGGTTTAAACGTAATACCTTAAACAAGCCGGTTGTCATGGGACGCCACACCTGGGAATCCATCGGGCGACCGTTGCCTGGGCGTAAAAATATCGTCATCAGCAGTAAGCCAGGCACCGACGATCGCGTGCAGTGGGTGAAGTCTGTGGATGAAGCAATTGCGGCCTGCGGCGATGAACCTGAAATTATGGTAATTGGCGGTGGGCGTGTGTATGAGCAGTTCCTGCCAAAAGCGCAGAAACTGTATCTGACGCACATTGATGCGGAAGTGGAAGGGGATACGCATTTCCCGGACTACGAACCGGATGACTGGGAGTCGGTGTTCAGTGAATTCCACGATGCCGACGCGCAAAACTCTCACAGCTACTGCTTCGAGATTCTGGAACGTCGTTAATACTGTAAGTGCCGGATGGCGGCGAAACGCCTTATCCGGCCTACTTTTGTGCCAGATGTAGGCCTGATAAGCGTAGCGCCATCAGGCATAAACCTATCAGGCGTTGACCGCTTCGCCAGGATCCAGATTCAGATGGCGATTTGACGGCTGCACGAAGTACTGTTTGTCATCCCAGCGCAGACAGGTGAGATCGCCTCCCCAGCAACACCCCGTATCCAGCGCGTAAATGCCTTCTGGCGTGCCTTTACCCTCCAGCGATGCCCAGTGCCCGAATGCAATGCTGTACGCTTCACTGACAGGTCCAGGAATGGCAAACCACGGCTTCAGCGGGGCAGGTGCGTCTTCTGGTGACTCTTTGCTGTACATATCCAACTGACCGTTAGGGAAGCAGTAACGCATGCGGGTAAAGGCGTTGGTAATAAAACGCAGGCGCGCCAGCCCGGTCAGTTCCGGGGTCCAGTTATTGGGCATGTCGCCGTACATCGCATCAAGGAAGAAGGGATACGAGTCGCTCGACAGCACGGCTTCAACATCGCGAGCACAGTCTTTTGCCGTCTGCAGGTCCCACTGTGGGGTGATACCGGCATGCGCCATTACCAGCTTCTTCTCTTCGTCTACCTGCAACAGCGGTTGACGGCGGAGCCAGTTAAGTAATTCGTCGGCATCCGGTGCTTCGAGCAGCGATGTGACCCTGTCTTTAGGTTTATTACGACTGATACCGGCGAATACGGCCAGCAGGTGTAAATCGTGATTACCCAATACTAACCGCACGCTGTCGCCCAGTGATTTCACGTAGCGCAAAACGTCCAGCGAGCCCGGTCCACGAGCGACCAGATCGCCGGTGAGCCATAGGGTGTCTTTTTCGGAATTAAAGTCTACCTGATGCAGCAAGGCTACCAGTTCATCGTAACAACCGTGAACGTCGCCAATAAGGTATGTCGCCATAGTTATTGTTTTAATGAATGAGTGTTGGAACGGCGAGTCGGAATACGGGAATATCGATGGTAAAGGCGATGCCTTGTTCATCGATCATTTCGTAATGACCCTGCATGGTGCCCAGCGGTGTTTCAATCACCGCACCGCTGGTGTACTGGTACTCTTCGCCGGGTTCGATGTGGGGCTGGACGCCAACCACGCCTTCACCCTGAACTTCGGTTTCGCGGCCATGACCATTAGTGATCAACCAATAACGCCCCAACAGCTGCACAGGCGCTCGCCCCAAATTGCGGATAGTTACGGTGTAAGCAAAAACGTAACGTTCATCATCAGGTGAGGATTGCGCCTCAATGTAGACGCTTTGTACCTGAATGCACACTCGGGGCGAATTGATCATGTTTAACTCTCCTTCGATGGCGCGTTTTCTGACAGATAGTTAGCCATCCGGCAGTATTGCGCGACAGAGATATTTTCCGCTCGCATCGCCGGATCAATGCCCAGCTCTGTCAGTACTTCAACGCTAAACAGGTTGCCGAGACTGTTACGTACCGTTTTACGGCGCTGATTAAACGCTTCGGTGGTAATACGGCTCAGCACACGAACATCTTTAACCGGGTACGGCATCGTCGTATGAGGAACCAGACGCACAACGGCTGAATCAACTTTAGGCGCTGGCGTAAATGCGGAAGGCGGTACTTCAAGTACCGGGATCACATTGCAGTAATACTGCGCCATGACGCTTAATCGACCATACGCTTTACTGTTTGGCCCTGCAACCAGACGATTGACCACCTCTTTTTGCAACATGAAATGCATGTCGGCAATGGCATCAGTATAGGAAAAAAGATGGAACATGAGCGGCGTGGAGATGTTGTACGGCAGGTTGCCGAATACGCGCAGCGGCTGTCCCATCGTTTGTGCCAGTTCGCCGAAGTTCATGGTCATGGCATCTTGCTGATAAATCGTCAGCTTAGGCCCTAAAAACGGGTGTGTCTGTAGGCGTGCTGCCAGATCGCGGTCGAGTTCAATGACCGTGAGCTTGTCCAGACGTTCGCCTACTGGTTCGGTCAATGCCGCCAGGCCCGGGCCGATTTCGACCATAGCCTGACCTTTCTGCGGGTTGATAGCAGAGACAATACTTTCGATCACAAACTGATCGTTGAGGAAGTTCTGCCCGAAACGTTTACGGGCTAAATGGCCCTGATGGACTCGATTATTCATTGGTATTAACAATCATTTTGATGGCGAGATTAAGCGCCGTAATAAAACTGCCGACATCTGCTTGTCCACGGCCCGCGAGTTCAAGTGCGGTGCCGTGATCGACGGATGTGCGAATAAAGGGCAGGCCCAGCGTGATATTCACACCGCGACCAAATCCCTGGTATTTTAGCACGGGGAGACCCTGATCGTGGTACATTGCCAGCACGGCATCCGCGTGGTCGAGATATTTGGGCTGAAACAGCGTATCTGCGGGCAGCGGACCGTTTAATTTCATTCCCTGCGCACGCAGTTCATCGAGTACCGGAATGATGGTATCTATCTCTTCCGTTCCCATATGACCGCCTTCACCAGCATGCGGGTTAAGACCACACACCAGAATATGCGGATCGGCAATGCCGAACTTGGTGCGTAAATCATGATGCAAAATGCCGATCACTTCCTGAAGCAGGGCGGGCGTAATGGCGTCGGCAACGGCTCTGAGCGGCAAATGCGTGGTTGCCAGGGCAACGCGCAGCTCTTCGGTCGCCAGCATCATAACAACTTTCTTTGCCTGTGAGCGCTCTTCAAAAAACTCGGTATGTCCGGTAAACGGGACGCCAGCGTCATTGATAACGCCCTTGTGAACCGGGCCGGTGATCAGCGCCGCAAACTCACCTTGCAGACAACCATCGCAGGCGCGAGCCAGCGTATCCACCACATATTGCCCGTTTTCTACCGCCAACTGACCCGCGACAACAGGTGCCCGCAGCGCAATCGGTAACAGCGTCAATGTGCCTGCTGATTGCGGTTTGGCTGGGGTATCTGGAGAGTATGGGAGGAGTGAAAGCGGTAAACCGAGCATCGCTGCCCGGTCATTGAGGAGTGCTGCATCCGCACAGACAACAAGTTCTACAGGCCACTCGCGCTGGGCGAGTTGAACCACCAGGTCCGGGCCAATCCCGGCGGGTTCGCCGGGAGTGATAACAACGCGTTGAGCACGAGTCATTAGTTGCTCAGAACTTTAACGTAAGCGCTGGCGCGCTGTTCCTGCATCCAGGTTGCTGCTTCTTCCGAGAATTTACGGTTCATCAGCATACGGTAAGCTCTGTCTTTCTGCGCTGCGTCAGTTTTATCAACGTTACGCGTATCCAGCAGTTCGATCAGATGCCAACCGAAAGAGGAGTGCACCGGGGCGCTCATCTGCCCTTTGTTAAGTTTGGTCAGCGCATCGCGGAAAGCAGGGTCGAAAATATCCGCTGCAGCCCAGCCCAGATCGCCGCCCTGGTTGGCAGAGCCTGGATCCTGAGAAAACTCTTTAGCGGCTGCCGCGAAGGTAGTTTTACCGCTCTTAATATCTGCCGCGATTTGTTCCAGCTTCAGACGCGCCTGCTGATCGGTCATGATCGGCGACGGCTTAAGCAGAATGTGGCGAGCATGAACTTCAGTCACGGAGATGCTCTGGCTTTGGCCACGCATATCGTTGACTTTCAGGATGTGGAAGCCGACACCGGAACGAATTGGGCCAATGATATCGCCTTTTTTCGCAGTGCTTAACGCCTGGGCAAAGATACCCGGCAGCTCCTGAATACGTCCCCAACCCATCTGACCGCCTTTCAGCGCCTGCTGGTCAGCGGAATAAGTAATAGCCAGTTTTCCGAAATCACTACCGTTACGCGCTTCATCAACAACAGAGCGCGCCTGGCTTTCAGCTGCGTTAACCTGGTCGGACGTTGGGTTTTCTGGTAATGGGATCAGAATGTGGCTCAGGTTCAGTTCGGTGCTGGCATCGTTTTGGTTGCCTACCTGCTGTGCCAGGGCATCCACTTCCTGAGGCAGGATAGTGACGCGACGGCGAACTTCGTTGTTACGCACTTCAGAGATGGTCATCTCTTTGCGGATCTGGCTACGATAGGTTGAATAGCTTAAGCCATCCTGTGCCAGACGGCTGCGCATCTGATCCAGCGTCATGTTGTTCTGCTTGGCGATGTTGGCAATAGCCTGATCCAACTGCTCGTCAGAGATTTTCACCCCCATCTTCTGACCCATTTGCAGGAGGATTTGATCCATGATCAAACGTTCCAGGATCTGATGACGCAGCGTGGCGTCATCCGGTAATTGCTGACCTGCCTGACCTGCATTCAGTTTTACTGACTGCATTAAGCCATCGACGTCGCTTTCCAGAACGACGCCGTTATTGACGACGGCTGCGACTTTATCGACTACCTGTGGGGCAGCGAAACTGGTATTCGCGATCATGGCGATACCGAGAAGCAGCGTTTTCCAGTTCTTCATACTTTTTCCATTTCAATTAACCGCAATGCGGATTACGTTGTAAATCAATCAGATCATAAAGCGCTTTGATACGGCAAAATGTTCGAACGTAACATTTGAGTCGTGCCGAGACCGTAGTTTGAGCTCAGGCCGCGGAGTTCGATATTAAAGCCGATCGTGTTGTCATAAATCGCGTGCTGCATTTTGTCATCCCAACCGTTCAGCTTACGCTCGTAGCCGAAGCGAATGGCATAACAGCAGGAGTTGTACTGCAGGCCCAGCATTGAATCTGCTTCTTTGTTCACTTTGGTATCGAAGTAGTAAGCACCGACAATCGACCAACGATCGGCGATCGGGAAGCTTGCCACTGCGCCCACCTGCGAAATCCCGTTTTTATACTGATCTGCCGTAGAGTAGTAAGACGGCAAAGTAGCCTGGATATACTCCGAACTGGCGTAACGGTAGTTCAATTGCAGCATACGGTTTTCATCGCGACGGTATTCAATACTGCTGCTGCTGGTTGCAACGCTGTCCAGACGCGTGTCGTACTGGATCCCACTGCGTAAACCCCAACGATCGGAGATGCGCCAGTAGGTGTCGCCTGCCCATACCAGTGAGCCCGTTTTGTCGTCATTCTCCCATTTAATGTTGTCATCGCCGGTGCGAGACTCGGTGAAATAGTAGATTTGACCCACAGAAATATTAAAACGTTCAACGGCTGCGTCATCATAAACGCGAGATGTGACCCCGGTCGTCACCTGGTTGGCAGAAGCAATACGGTCCAGGCCGCCATAGGTACGGTCACGGAACAGGCCGCTGTAGTCAGATTGCAGCAGGGAAGAGTCATAGTTGAAGATATTACTTTGGTCGCGATATGGGACGTACAGGTACTGCGCGCGCGGTTCCAGCGTCTGGGTATAACCCGGCGCCAGCATTTGCATGTCACGCTCGAACACCATTTTGCCGTCAACTTTAAACTGCGGCATTACGCGGTTCACGGATTCTTCCAGAGAATTGGCCGTGTTAAGGGCGTTTAAATTATCGTTAGTAGGATTGTTACGATAATTGTTTCTTGCGAATGATTGATATTCGCTAATGTTACTTTGCTGATAGTGCGTTGCCAGCAATTTCGCTTCGGTATTAATACTTCCCCAGTTATTCGACAGCGGTAAACTGATAGTTGGTTCAAGGTGTAAACGGGTTGCTTCCGGTCTATTGTCATTGGTATTGACGAAATGGACCGCCTGGCCATAAATACGGGTATCAAACGGACCGACGTCGTTTTGGTAGTAGTTTACGTCTAACTGCGGCTGCGCAGAGTAGCTATTACTGTTTTGTGCGTCGAAGACCTGGAACTGCTTGGTCGATACCGTGGCGTCAAAGTTTTGTACCGCGTAGCCGACGCTGAATTTCTGCGTGGCGTAGCCGTCGGTACTGGAACCGTATTTATTATCGAAATCGTTAAAGTAGCTGGTGTCGCTGACCTTGGTGTAGTCGACGTTGAAACGCCACACCTGGTCCAGTACACCGGCGTGCTGCCAGTAGAACAGCCAGCGACGTGAATTGTCATCATTCGGATGTTCGTCCTCGTACACTTTATCGGAATTCAGATAGTCGAACTCCATCAAGCCCGCACCCGCCTGGGTGAGGTAGCGGAATTCGTTCTCCCACATGATCCCGCCGCGACGGTGCATATAGTGCGGCGTGATGGTGGCGTCCATATTGGGCGCAATGTTCCAGTAATACGGGAGGTAGAACTCAAAATAGTTATTGGTGGAATATTTTGCGTTCGGGATCAGGAAACCGGAACGGCGCTTATCGCCGACGGGTAACTGTAAATAAGGACTGTAAAAGACCGGAACCGGACCCAGTTTGAAACGGGCGTTCCAGATCTCCGCGACCTGTTCTTCACGGTCGTGGATAACTTCGCTACCGACGACGCTCCAGGTATCGGAACCTGGCAGACAGGAGGTAAAGCTACCGTTTTCCAGAATAGTATAACGGTTTTCCCCACGCTGTTTCATCAGGTCTGCTTTCCCGCGCCCCTGACGGCCGACCATCTGGTAATCACCTTCCCAGATGTTGGTATCTTTGGTATTCAGATTGGACCAGCCCTTCGGCCCCTTCAGAATAACCTGATTGTCGTCATAATGGACATTGCCCAGCGCATCGACGGTACGAATTGGCTCCGGCTGGCCTTCAGCCTGCTTCTGATGAAGCTGCACTTCGTCGGCCTGCAGGCGGCTGTTACCCTGTGCGATATCCACGTTGCCGGTAAACACCGCGTCATCGGGATAATTCCCTTTTGCGTTGTCGGCATTGATGGTGACGGGTAACTCATTAGTCTCGCCCTGTACCAGAGGACGGTCATAGCTCGGCACGCCCAGCATACACTGTGAGGCGAGATCGGCTGCCAGGCCCTGATGGCTATAGAGGGCGCTGGCAATCATGGTGGCCAGAAGAGTGGGAATACGTTTTTTCATACGTTGTATTTATTGTTCCATCATCAGTAGCGTCGCGCGTGACAAACGGTCACAGCCTAACTTATCTCATCTTCACTTCGCTAGTATTAATCCTGCCCATTTTATACCTGCCACCTTTCAAGCTGCATCTTCGTTGTCTTCCTCGTTTACCCCAGTCACTTACATGGGTAAGCTTCAGGGGACTCACTACGTTGCCGCCTTGCTGCAACTCGAAATCCAACGGGTATAGCGTTTGTGGTGTTAGGCACGGCATTGAATGACAGGTATGATAATGCAAATTATAGGCGATGTCCCACAATTGACCGCAGCCGTAAATCGGTAAAAGCACCTTATATTGTGGGACATAGCCTGGCTGAGAGCGGAAAGATTTGGGGAGTCTATGCAGTATTGGGGAAAGATAATTGGTGTAGCCGTGGCCTTAATGATGGGCGGCGGCTTCTGGGGTGTGGTTCTGGGGCTGTTAGTTGGCCACATGTTCGACAAAGCCCGCATGCGCAAAATGGCGTGGTTTGCCAACCAACGTGAACGCCAGGCGCTGTTTTTTGCCACCACTTTTGAGGTGATGGGACATCTGACCAAATCCAAAGGTCGCGTCACGGAAGCCGATATTCATATCGCCAGCCAGTTGATGGATCGGATGAATTTGCACGGTGACTCGCGAACGGCAGCACAACATGCCTTCCGGGTAGGAAAATCGGATAATTACCCATTACGTGAAAAGATGCGTCAGTTTCGCAGCGTCTGTTTTGGTCGATTCGATCTGATCCGCATGTTTCTGGAGATTCAGATCCAGGCGGCATTTGCCGATGGGTCGTTGCATCCTAACGAACGTGAAGTGCTGTATGTGATTGCTGAAGAGTTGGGGATCTCACGCACCCAATTTGATCAGTTCCTGCGCATGATGCAGGGCGGCGCACAGTTTGGCGGCGGATATCAGCAGCAGTCTGGCAGCGGTGGTTGGCAGCAGGCGCAACGTGGCCCGACGCTGGAAGACGCCTGCAATGTGCTGGGTGTGAAAACGACCGACGATGCGACTACCATAAAGCGGGCTTACCGTAAGCTGATGAGCGAGCACCATCCGGACAAACTGGTTGCGAAAGGTCTGCCGCCAGAGATGATGGAAATGGCGAAGCAAAAAGCGCAGGAAATCCAAAAAGCTTACGAGCTGATTAAGGATCAAAAAGGATTCAAGTGATTGAATTGCCGGATGCGGCTAGCGCCTTATCCGGCCTACGTTAACGAATTTATGCCGGTAATGAATTTATGCCGGGCAAGCGAAGCGCCCCCGGCATAAATTGGCTCAGAATTTAAAAATCCGCCGGGACTTTAAACGTCATACTGTTGCCGTATTCGGGATGCGTGATGGTTAACATCTCTGCATGCAGCAACAGGCGCGGCGCTAACACCAGAGCTTCCGGCGGAGCATAGAAGCGGTCGCCCAGGATCGGATGCCCTAAAGCCAGCATATGCACACGCAGCTGGTGGGAGCGTCCGGTAATAGGTTTGAGCACCACCCGGGCGGTGTTATCCGCTGCAAACTCCACGACTTCATACTCTGTCTGCGCCGATTTCCCGGTCTCATAACACACTTTTTGCTTTGGCCTGTTTGGCCAGTCGCAAATCAGCGGCAAATCAACCAGACCCTCGGCCGGAGCGGGATGCCCCCAGACGCGTGCAACATACTGCTTTTTCGGTTCGCGCTCGCGAAACTGGCGTTTTAGCTCGCGCTCTGCCGCTTTGGTTAGCGCGACTACAATCACGCCGCTGGTGGCCATATCCAGACGATGAACGGATTCAGCCTGCGGATAATCGCGCTGAATACGCGTCATCACGCTGTCTTTGTGCTCATCCAGACGACCTGGCACAGACAACAAGCCGCTCGGCTTGTTGACCACCATAATGTGTTCATCCTGATACAGGATGACCAGCCAGGGTTCCTGCGGCGGATTGTAGTTTTCCATCCCCATGTATGGCTCCGTTACTGATGCGTCACGACGATCAAGCGCAGGGCATCGAGACGCCAGCCCGCCTGATCCAGGCTTTCCATCACCTGCTGACGGTTGCTTTCGATTGCGCTAAGTTCGTCATCACGGATGTTCGGGTTAACGGCACGCAGCGCTTCGAGACGGGAAAGTTCTGCCGTCAGCTTCTCGTCAGCTTCTTTACGCGCTGCGTCGATCAGCGCGCGGGCTGATTTTTCCACCTGCGCTTCACCGAGTTGCAGAATGGCATGAACATCCTGCTGCACGGCGTTGACCAGTTTGCTGCCGGTGTGGCGGTTAACGGCGCTGAGCTGACGGTTAAAGGTTTCGAACTCCACCTGTGCAGCAAGGTTATTGCCGTTTTTATCCAGCAGCATGCGTACCGGCGTTGGTGGCAGGAAGCGGTTTAGCTGCAGTTGTTTCGGTGCTTGTGCTTCAACAACATAGACCAGCTCAACCAGCAGTGTACCAACAGGTAATGCTTTGTTTTTCAACAACGAAATAGTGCTGCTTCCGGTGTCGCCGGAGAGGATCAGATCCAGACCATTGCGGATCAGCGGATGCTCCCAGGTAATAAATTGTGCATCTTCACGCGACAGGGCGACATCGCGCTCGAACGTAATGGTGCAGCCATCTTCCGGCAGCCCAGGGAAATCCGGCACCAGCATATGATCGGACGGCGTCAGCACGATCAAATTGTCGCCACGGTCATCCTGATTAATACCGACGATATCAAACAGGTTCATGGCGAAGGCGATCAGGCTGGTATCGTCGTCCTGTTCTTCAATACTCTCAGCCAGTGCCAGCGCTTTTTCGCCGCCGTTAGAGTGGATCTCCAGCAGGCGATCGCGACCTTGCTCCAGCTGTGCTTTCAGCGCGTCATGCTGTTCGCGGCAGGTTTTGATCAGATCGTCAAAGCCCTCGGTATTTTCTGGTTCAGCCAGGTAGCCGATCAGATTGTTATAGACCGTGTCATAGATGGTACGGCCGGTCGGGCAGGTGTGTTCGAACGCATCCAGACCTTCGTGGTACCAGCGCACCAGCACAGATTGCGCGGTTTTTTCCAGGTACGGAACGTGAATCTGAATATCATGCGCCTGACCAATACGGTCCAGACGGCCAATACGCTGTTCCAGCAGATCCGGGTTGAACGGCAGGTCAAACATCACCAGATTGCTGGCGAACTGGAAGTTACGCCCTTCGGAGCCGATTTCAGAGCACAGCATTACCTGGGCACCGCTATCTTCTTCGCTAAACCATGCTGCGGCGCGGTCACGCTCAATGATCGACATCCCTTCATGGAATACGGCGGCGCGGATACCTTCGCGCTCGCGCAGAACCTGCTCCAGCTGAAGCGCGGTAGTGGCTTTCGCGCAGATAACCAGCACTTTTTGCGAGCGGTGGCTGGTCAGGTAGCCCATCAGCCATTCCACGCGCGGGTCAAAGTTCCACCAGGTGCCGGTGTCGCCTTCGAATTCCTGATAAATCTGTTCCGGGTAGAGCATGTCGCGCGCCCGGTCTTCTGCACTTTTACGCGCGCCCATAATGCCGGAGACTTTAATCGCCGTCTGGTATTGGGTCGGCAGCGGCAGCTTGATGGTATGCAGTTCGCGTTTCGGGAAGCCTTTCACGCCGTTACGGGTGTTACGGAACAGGACGCGGCTGGTGCCGTGGCGGTCCATCAGCATCGAAACCAGCTCCTGACGCGCGCTCTGTGCGTCTTCGCTGTCGCTGTTTGCCGCCTGCAATAGCGGCTCAATGTCCTGCTCGCCAATCATGTCGCCTAACATGTTCAGCTCATTGTTACTCAGCTTGTTGCCTGCCAGTAGCATCGCGACGGCGTCGGCGACCGGACGATAATTTTTTTGCTCTTCAACAAACTGGGCGAAATCGTGGAAACGGCTCGGGTCCAGCAGGCGCAGGCGCGCGAAGTGACTTTCCATGCCCAGCTGTTCCGGTGTAGCGGTTAGCAGCAGGATGCCCGGCACACGTTCTGCCAGTTGTTCAATGGCCATATATTCGCGGCTGGGCGCGTCTTCGCTCCATACCAGGTGATGGGCTTCATCGACAATCAGCAGATCCCACTCGGCGTCACACAGGTGCTCCAGACGCTGTTTATTACGACGGGCAAAGTCCAGCGAGCAGATGACCAGTTGTTCGGTTTCAAACGGGTTGTAGGCGTCGTGCTGCGCTTCTGCATAACGCTCATCATCAAACAGTGCAAAACGCAGGTTGAAGCGGCGCAGCATTTCGACCAGCCACTGGTGCTGTAATGTCTCTGGGACGATGATCAGCACGCGCTCTGCGGCACCGGACAGCAGTTGTTGATGCAGGATCATCCCGGCTTCAATGGTTTTACCTAAACCCACTTCATCTGCCAGTAAAACGCGAGGGGCATGACGACGGCCAACATCATGGGCAATGTTCAGCTGGTGAGGAATCAGGCTGGTACGTTGACCACGCAAACCACTCCACGGCATACGGTATTGTTCGCTCTGAAATTTACGTGCGCGATAGCGCAGAGCAAAGCGATCCATACGGTCAATCTGGCCGGCAAACAGGCGATCTTGTGGTTTACTGAATACCAGTTTGCTGTCGAGCAGTACTTCACGCAGCGTGACACCGGTTTCTTCTGTATCCAGGCGGGTTCCGATATAGGCAAGCAGGCTGTTTTCTTCTTTTACTTCATCGACATGCAGTTGCCAGCCTTCATGGCTTGTTATCGTATCGCCAGGATTGAACATCACGCGGGTCACGGGGGAATCACTGCGCGCATACAGACGGTTTTCGCCCGTCGATGAGAAAAGTAAAGTGACGGTTCGCGCATCCATGGCGACAACAGTACCAAGTCCCAATTCGCTTTCTGTATCGCTGATCCAGCGTTGACCAAGTGTAAAAGGCATATATGTTCGGCTCTATATCTTTAATTGCAGGCAATACTCGTCATTTTCCGGGCTAGTCCCCGTTATTGAGAGCATACGACCCCGCTACCAGGCTAATAAATCAGTGGTAGTGGTGTTAAATGGGTCCAGGAATGGAAAGGGCGCTATGGTACTGGATGGCGGCGGTTTCGTCACGCGTCAAAATAACCCCAGTTGTCCTGTGAGTAGTGTAGCAAAATTATCGTCAATAAAGGGAAGAATTCCCTCGGCAACGGGTTGGATCTGGCGGGTCAGATAATGCTCGTAATCGAGCACAGATAGCTGATAATCAACAGGTTCTGGGCCATTGACCGTCCAGACATATTTTATGGTTCCGCGATTCTGATACTGTGGCGGACGCCCCAGCTTTACATTCTGCTCATCGGCTAACCGCGCAGCGCGAACGTGTGGTGGAACATTTCGCTGGTATTCACTTAACGGGCGACGCAGGCGCTTGCGGTACACCAGTTGTTCATCCATTTCACCGGCCATCAGACGGTCAATAGTCTCGCAAACAAACTCCTGATAAGGTTCGTTACGAAAAATTCGCAGGTATAGCTCCTGCTGAAACAGTTGGGCCAGCGGCGTCCAGTCGGTTCGTACCGTTTCCAGTCCCTTAAACACCATACGTTGCTCAGCACCGTCCTGAATCATCCCCGCATAGCGTTTTTTACTGCCGGTATCTGCACCGCGAATGGTCGGCATCAGAAAGCGACAAAAATGGGTTTCAAATTCCAGTTCCAGCGCGCTGGTCAGATTTTGTTGCTTCAGCGATTGTGCCCACCAGGTGTTGACATAGCTCACCAGTTCCCGACCAATTCGGGCTGCATCGTCTTCTGAGTGCGCCTTTTTCAGCCAGACAAAGGTCGAGTCGGTATCGCCATAAATGACATCGTAACCCTGAGCCTCAATTAACGCTTTGGTCTGGCGCATGATCGCATGGCCGCGCATGGTAATGGACGAGGCCAGTCTCGGGTCGAAAAAGCGACAGGCAGTGGTGCCCAGCACGCCGTAAAATGCGTTCATGATGATTTTCAACGCCTGCGAGAGTGGCTTATTGCCACGGCGTTTTGCTTCTTCGCGCCCGTGCCAGATCTGAGTAACGATTTCAGGCAGGCAGTGCTTTTCGCGTGAAAACCAGGCGTCAAGGAAACCTTCGGTGCTGTGTTCCGGATCCGGCTGCGCCATCCCTTCGATAAGCCCCACCGGATCGATTAAAAAAGTACGAATTATTGAGGGATACAGGCTTTTGTAATCCAGCACCAGTACCGAGTCGTATAAGCCTGGGCGTGAGTCCATCACGTAGCCGCCGGGACTGGCGTGCGCGGGGACTTCACCCAGATTCGGCGCCACATAACCCGCCCGGTGCATTCGTGGCAGGTAGAGATGTCCGAAGGCGGCAACTGAACCACCGTGCCGGTCGACCGGCAGACCGTTGACCGTCGATCGTTCCAGCAGAAATGGCATGATCTCGGTTTTGTGAAAAATGCGCGTGACCAGTTCACAGTCTTTGAGATTGTAGGTGGCAAGCGCGGGCTTATCCTGGGCAAATCGACGGTCGATTTCGTCCATTCTGTCCCACGGATTATCAATCGACTTCCCTTCGCCCAGCAGCTCCTGTGACACCGTTTCCAGTGAAAATGACGAGAAATTCCAGAACGCGGATTTTAGCGCCTCAATACCGTCGATAATCAGGCGCCCCTTAGCCTGAGCGAAGAATATGCCGTTTTTGAAGCCATGCTCGCGCCACTCAAGCTCGCTGCTATCACGGCCAAAACGCAGGGGAATGCGGTAACGTTCGGCGTGCTGTTGCAGGACGCGTAAATCGAATTGCACGACGTTCCAGCCGATTATCACATCAGGATCGTGACGGGCAATCCAGTCATTGAGTTTTTCCAGCAACTGCGGGCGGCTTGCAACGTACTCAAGTTCAAAATCCAGCGTAGAGGCGTCGCCATTTGCCGGGCCGAGCATGTAGACAATACGCTGCCCGCAGCCTTCCAGACCGATGCAATAGAGTTCGCCGTGGCGCGTGGTTTCGATATCCAGCGATACCCATTTTAGCGGTGGTCGATAGTCAGGGTTCGGCTTCAGGCGGGCATTGACCAGCATGTCATTATGTCTGTCGCCTTCGACCCAAACAGGGGAGGTGATAAAGCGCTCCATCAGATACCGCTCAGGTGGGCGTACGTCGCCCTCATAGACGGTGACTGCGTTTTCGCGCAGCAATTTTTCCAACCGCATGAGCTGGCGATGTGAGCGGCAATACAGTCCGGAAACGGGTTGGCGGTGGAAGTCTTGCAATTGCAGCGGCGTCAGGCGATAGCCGTTTTCAGTGCGTAATAATGGCGTCACGCGAGGAACCTGACTGGTGGGAATAAACGCGACCGACTCCTGAGGAGCGAGCGTGACCTGCAGCGGCCCATTGTCTGTAGCCAGCCAGAATGAGACCTCAGTTCCCTGCGGGGTGTCCCGCCAGTGCCGGGTTAAAATAAAACCTGCTTGCGCCACGCTGCGTATCCGTCAAAAAACCAGGCATTATTATAGCCTGGTTCTGATAGATTAGCTGTGATTTTATACAGTTGTCATGCTCAGAAGAGGTTACTGCCCGTAATACGCTTTAGCACCGTGTTTACGCAGATAATGTTTATCTAACAGGGTTTGCTGCATATTCGGCAATTGCGGCGCGAGCTGGCGACAGAAGATCCCCATATAGGCGACTTCTTCCAGCACGATGGCGTTATGCACCGCGTCTTCGGCATTTTTTCCCCAGGCAAACGGACCGTGAGAGTGCACCAGCACGCCAGGCATCTGCGCGGCGTCAATACCTTGTTTCTCAAAGGTTTCAACGATCACGTTGCCGGTTTCCCATTCATATTCGCCGTTGATTTCTTCGTCGATCATTTTCCGTGTGCAGGGAATCGAACCGTAGAAATAGTCCGCATGGGTGGTCCCCGTTGCCGGAATCGACTGACCCGCCTGCGCCCAGATGGTTGCATGACGCGAATGGGTGTGAACAATACCGCCAATGGTCGGGAATGCCTGATACAGCAAACGGTGTGTTGGGGTATCTGAGGAAGGTTTCTTCGTACCTTCAACAACTTCACCCGTGGCGATACTGACTACCACCATATCGTCGGCGGTCATTACGCTGTAATCGACTCCCGAAGGTTTAATCACAAACACGCCGCG
Source organism: Citrobacter sp. Cpo089 (assembly GCF_030332695.1). Taxonomy (NCBI): domain Bacteria; kingdom Pseudomonadati; phylum Pseudomonadota; class Gammaproteobacteria; order Enterobacterales; family Enterobacteriaceae; genus Citrobacter; species Citrobacter sp. Cpo089. The sequence continues at coordinate 163,453 of NZ_JAOWHJ010000054.1, forward strand.
CTCGCGATCGACGGCGCTGACATTCCCCCAGGTCAGGGTGACCAGATTGTGCTTAGGCAACGCCAGATTGGCTTCCAGTACCTGATGTTTGAGATCTTCTAACATGATGCTCTCCGATGAATCTTGCCGGATGGCGCTACGCTTATCCGGCCTACAAATCGCACATTCTTGTAGGCCGGATGAGGTGTTTACGCCGTCATCCGGCAGTTGTTAACGTTTGAAGCCGTAATACACTTCGTTCCAGCGCAGCGCGTCCTTAAAGGCCGGCAGGCGGGTATCGTTATCGATCACCGCGATCTCGATATCGTGCATTTCAGCAAACTGGCGCATATCGTTCAGATCCAGCGCGTGGCTGAACACGGTGTGGTGCGCGCCACCGGCCAGGATCCAGGCTTCAGAAGCGGTTGGCAGATCCGGTTGAGCTTTCCACAGCGCGTTAGCGACAGGCAGTTTTGGCAGGGAGTGCGGCGTTTGTACCGTGTCGATGCAGTTAACCAGCAGGCGATAGCGATCGCCGAGATCGATCAGGCTGGCAACCACTGCCGGGCCGGTTTTGGTGTTGAAGATCAGACGGGCAGGATCGTCTTTACCACCAATGCCGAGGTGCTGTACGTCGAGGATCGGTTTCTCTTCCACCGCGATGGACGGGCACACTTCCAGCATGTGCGAGCCGAGCACCAGATCGTTGCCTTTCTCGAAGTGGTAGGTGTAATCCTCCATAAATGAGGTGCCGCCCTGCAGACCGGTTGACATCACCTTCATGATGCGAAGCAGAGCGGCGGTTTTCCAGTCGCCTTCGCCCGCAAAGCCGTAGCCTTGCTGCATCAGACGCTGTACGGCTAGACCAGGGAGCTGTTTCAGGCCGTGTAAATCTTCAAATGTGGTAGTGAAGGCGTGGAATCCGCCCTGTTCCAGGAAGTGCTTCATCCCCAGTTCAATACGGGCCGCTTCCAGGACGTTCTGACGTTTTTCACCGTGGACTTGCGTCGCCGCAGTCATGGTGTAGGTGCTTTCGTACTCATCGATCAGCGCGTTGATTTCGCCGTCGCTAATTGCGTTCACTACCTGCACCAGATCGCCCACGGCCCAGGTGTTTACCGAGAAGCCGAACTTGATCTGCGCAGCGACTTTATCGCCATCGGTGACCGCAACTTCACGCATGTTGTCGCCAAAACGGCAGACTTTAAGGTGGCGGGTATCCTGTTTGGACACGGCCTGGCGCATCCAGGAGCCAATGCGTTCGTGCGCTTGTTTATCCTGCCAGTGACCGGTGACCACGGCATGCTGCTGACGCATACGCGCGCCGATGAAGCCGAACTCACGACCGCCGTGCGCAGTCTGGTTCAGGTTCATAAAGTCCATATCAATGCTGTCCCACGGCAGGGCGGCGTTGAACTGGGTGTGGAACTGCATCAGCGGCTTGTTGAGAATAGTCAGGCCGTTAATCCACATTTTTGCCGGGGAGAAGGTATGCAGCCAGACCACCATCCCTGCACAGCGATCGTCGTAATTCGCGTCACGACAGATAGCGGTAATCTCATCAGGGGAAGTGCCTAGCGGCTTTAATACCAGCTTGCAGGGCAGTTTGGCTTCAGTATTCAGTGCGTTAACGACGTGCTCGGCATGTTGGGTTACCTGACGCAGGGTTTCAGGGCCATACAGATGCTGGCTACCAATCACAAACCACACTTCATAGTTATCAAAAATCGTCATTGTCGTGTCCTTAATGTGTCAGGGTTGCCAGGTCTACCGGGGCTTGTTGCGCCGGAGCGGCAGTCGGAAGGTATTGCTGTTCAGCGCTTACTGCCCACTGCTGATAGCGGCGGTAAAGCTGTTCAAAACGTTGAGCCTGCTCTGGGCGAGGTTGCAGCGTGTTTTCCACGGCGCTTGCCATCTGCTGTTGAGCGGCAGGGATATCGGCGTGTACTTTCGCGGCAACGGCGGCGAAGATAGCCGCACCGAGAGCGCAGCACTGGTCTGAAGCGACAATCTGTAGCGGGCGGTTCAGCACGTCACAGCAGGCCTGCATGATGACCGGGTTCTTGCGCGCGATACCGCCAAGCGCCATCACGTTGTTAACCGCAATGCCTTGTTCGGTGAAGCATTCCATAATGGCGCGAGCGCCAAAGGCGGTGGCGGCAATCAGACCACCGAACAGCGCTGGCGCGTCGGTTGCCAGGTTCAGATCGGTAATCACCCCTTTCAAACGCTGGTTGGCATTGGGCGTACGGCGACCGTTGAACCAGTCGAGCACGACCGGCAGATGCTCCAGTGATGGATTTTTCGCCCATGCTTCGGTGAGTGCAGGCAGCAGCTGTTTTTGACTGGCTTTAATCTGGGTCTGCAGTTCCGGATGCTGTACGGCAAGCTGTTCCAGCGGCCAGCTCAGCACGCGGCTAAACCAGGCATAGATATCACCGAATGCAGACTGACCAGCTTCGAGGCCAATAAAATTTGGCACCACGCTGCCATCAACCTGGCCGCAAATGCCTTTCACCGCACGCTCGCCAACGCTTTGCTTATCGGCAATCAGAATGTCGCAGGTTGACGTGCCGATGACTTTCACCAGCGTGTTAGGCTGTGCACCTGCGCCGACCGCGCCCATATGACAGTCAAAAGCACCGCCTGCAATCACCACACTTTCCGGTAGTCCAAGACGCTGTGCCCACTCGGCGCACAGGGTGCCAACCGGCAGATCCGCGGTGAAGGTATCGGTAAACATTGGGTATTGCAGATGGAGGTTGAGGATGGGGTCGAGTTCGTCAAAGAAACTGGCTGGCGGCAGACCACCCCAGCTTTCATGCCACAGAGATTTATGCCCGGCGCTGCAGCGACCGCGACGAATATCCTGTGGGCGTACGGTGTTGGAGAGCAGGGCCGGAACCCAGTCGCATAGCTCAATCCACGAAACCGCAGCTTCGGCAACTGCGTGGTCCTGACGAGTTACATGCAGGATTTTGGCCCAGAACCATTCGCTGGAATAAATGCCGCCGATATAGCGGGAGTAATCGATCTTGCCCGGTGTATGGCACAGGCGGGTGATTTCTTCGGCTTCTTCTACTGAGGTGTGATCTTTCCACAGGACAAACATCGCATTCGGGTTTTCCGCGAACTCCGGACGCAGCGCCAGTACATTACCGTCTGCATCGATGGGGGCCGGGGTTGAGCCGGTACTGTCAACGCCAATACCGACCACTTCCGCGCGCTGCTCAGCGCTCAGTTCGGCCAGTACGGTTTTCAGCGCCGCTTCCATGGATTCAATGTAGTCGCGCGGATGATGGCGAAACTGGTTGTTTGGGCCATCGCAATACTGCCCTTCCTGCCAACGTGGGTACCACTCAACGCTGGTGGCGATCTCTTCGCCGGTGGCACATTCCACCGCCAAAGCGCGTACTGAATCACTACCAAAATCGAGGCCAATTGCAATCGCCATCGTCTTACTCCATCCAAAAATACGGGTATGGATAAACAGTAGTGAGTAGCGATAAAAACCGTCAGGCAGGATCCGCTAATCTTATGGACTAAAATGCTGTTGCATCACAAAGTGTGACGCTGTGCAAATAATCAATGTGGACATTTCTGCCGTAGTTATAGACACTTTTGTTAGCCGATTTTGACGTTGGCGTAGTACATGTTTTTTACAAAGAGCTTTTCACAAGCGGGGTTGGTGGTCCATTGCCGCAAATACAGCGGCCCGCAGGGGCGACAGCGATGATGTCTGGCGTAATATGGACAAATTGTTTCTTGGCAGGACGTAGGGAGTATTGAAATTATGGCTGAAACGCAAAACGATCCCCTGTTGCCAGGTTATTCGTTTAACGCGCATTTGGTGGCCGGATTAACCCCCATCGAGGCGAACGGATACCTGGATTTTTTTATCGACAGGCCGCTGGGTATGAAGGGTTATATCCTCAATCTCACCATCCGTGGCGAAGGGGTTATCAATAATCAGGGCAAGCAGTTTGTCTGCCGGCCTGGCGATATTCTGTTGTTTCCACCTGGAGAAATTCACCACTACGGGCGCCATCCTGATGCCAGCGAGTGGTATCACCAGTGGGTTTACTTTCGCCCGCGCGCCTACTGGCAGGAGTGGCTGACCTGGCCGGCCATTTTTGGCCAGACCGGTTTTTTCCGCCCGGATGAAGCACATCAGCCGCATTTTAACGAGCTGTTTGGGCAAATAATTAACGCTGGGCAGGGAGAGGGTCGTTATTCCGAACTGCTGGCGATTAATTTACTGGAGCAGTTGTTGCTCCGACGTATGGAAGCCATCAATGAATCGCTACACCCGCCCATGGACAACCGCGTCCGCGATGCCTGCCAGTACATCAGCGATCACCTGGCGGACAGCAATTTTGATATCGCCAGCGTCGCGCAGCACGTCTGCCTGTCGCCTTCCCGTTTGTCGCATCTGTTCCGTCAGCAGTTGGGGATCAGCGTATTAAGCTGGCGCGAGGACCAGCGCATCAGCCAGGCGAAGCTACTGCTGAGTACCACACGTATGCCTATCGCCACCGTAGGTCGCAATGTTGGCTTTGACGATCAGCTCTATTTCTCTCGTGTTTTCAAAAAATGTACCGGTGCCAGTCCGAGCGAGTTTCGTGCAGGATGTGAATAAAAAGTGAATGATGTATCCTGAAAGTTGTCATAACTCGCAATCTATTCAGACAATTGATGGCTTGACGAAGTTGAGAGGGGTTATCAAAATCCCTGCTTCGTAAATTTGACGGACACATTATGCAAGCATTGCTGGAACACTTTATTCTCCAGTCCGCCCTGTACTCTCTGATCGCCGTACTTCTGGTGGCTTTTTTGGAGTCGCTGGCGCTGGTTGGTCTGATTCTGCCCGGGACCGTGATGATGGCGGGGTTGGGCGCGCTGATTGGCAGCGGCGAACTGAACTTCTGGCATGCCTGGCTTGCGGGCATCGTCGGCTGTCTGTTGGGGGACTGGATCTCCTTCTGGTTGGGCTGGCGCTTTAAAAAGCCATTGCACCGTTGGTCGTTCATGAAAAAGAACAAGGCGTTGCTGGATAAAACCGAGCACGCCCTGCATCAGCACAGCATGTTTACTATTCTGGTGGGGCGTTTTGTCGGACCGACGCGCCCGCTGGTGCCGATGGTTGCAGGCATGCTGGATCTGCCTGTCGCTAAATTTATCGTCCCGAATATTATTGGCTGCGTGCTGTGGCCACTGTTCTACTTCCTGCCGGGGATCCTGGCGGGAGCGGCAATTGATATCCCTTCTGATATGCAGAGCGGGGATTTTAAATGGTTGCTGCTGGCGACGGCGGTGTTGCTCTGGGTGGGCGGGTGGTTTTGCTGGCGGTTGTGGCGCAGTGGCAAAGCGGCTGTTGATCGCTTAACGGCGTATTTCCCCCGCAGCCGTTTGCTGTATCTGGCGCCGTTAACGCTCGGGATCGGCGTGGTCGCGCTGGTGGCGTTACTGCGCCATCCACTGATGCCGGTGTATATCGATATTCTGCGCAAAGTGGTGGGTTACTGACGATACCTTTGCTTGCCTTATCCGGCCTACAAAATGTGCGACCTGCAGGCCGGATAAGGCGTTCACGCCGTCATCCGGCAACGCATTATGCTTTAATGCCCAATAGCGCCGAGGCGCTGGCGTTGCCGCTTAACAGATCGTCCGTTTTGCCCTGCCACGCGATGCGCCCATCGGCGACAACAATCGATCGGGACGCAATTCGCGCCGCATCTTCTACGCTGTGAGAAACCATCAGTAACGTCAACTGCTTCGCGCGACAGACCTCGGCGACCAGCGTTAGCATCTCCTGGCGCAGCGCAGGATCGAGCGCAGAGAATGGTTCATCAAGCAGTAAAATAGGTTGTTCCCGCACCAGGCAACGCGCCAGCGCCACGCGCTGTCTCTGCCCGCCGGAAAGCTCGCCGGGGAGTCGCTCCAGCAGTGAGTCGATCCCCATTTGTTGGGCGATGTGGTGCATTTTCTCCCGCTGCGATGCGTTCAGCTTCAATCCCGGATTCAGGCCCAGGCCGATGTTTTGCTGCACGCTCAGGTGGCTGAACAGGTTATTTTCCTGAAACAACATGGAAACGGGACGGCGTGAGGGCGGCGTGGTGGTGTGATCTTCACCGTCAATCATCATGGTACCGCTGGCGGGCGTGAGGAAGCCGGCAATCAGATTCAAAAGCGTACTTTTCCCGGCGCCGCTGGGCCCGAGTACAGCTATTTGCTCACCGCGCGCGACCGACAGCGTAAAGCGCATGGGCAGATGGTGATAAAGCCATGTGATATCAATCAGTTTTAACATTTCGACCCGGCAATTTCTCAATAACGGTAAACAGCGTAAAGCACAGGATCAGCAGTAATAACGCCGTAACCGCGCCATCCTGACTGCGATAAGAGCCAATCTGCTGATATAAATAAAATGGCAGGGTACGGAAATCCTCATTACCAAATAACGCCACTACGCCAAAATCGCCAATCGACAGGACGCAGGCAAACGCCATCGCCTGCGCCAGCGGGCGCTTCAGGGCGCGCAGTTCAACAACTTTCAGGCGCGACCATCCCTCAATGCCCAACGACTGGCACAACATACTGTAGCGCGCAGTGACGTCACGCATTGGGTTTTCCAGCACTTTCAGCGCGTAAGGGATCGCCATCAACGCATTGGTAAAAATAACAATACCGTCGGCAGATTCGGGAAGCCCAATGGTGTTATTGAGCAGCAGAAAGAAGCCGGTAGCTAACACGATGCCCGGCATGGCGAGGATCATCATGCCGCTCAACTCCAGCATCTGACCTGCCAGCAGTTGCTGTCGGGCACGAAGTTCACGACTGCTCCATAACAGCATCATGGTGAGTACGACGCATAACGCTCCTGCTGCTAATGCGATGCGCAGCGAGGTTCCCAGCGCCTGCCACAGCACTGGCTGCATCAGTACATCCAGAACATGGCGGTTTAAGCCATCGATAATCACCGCCAGCAACGGCGGCAGTAACAGCAACAGGGCAAGAATAATCAGGATTGCGTCAGCCAGTCGGCTGTGCAGGCGATCGTCGGGATCGCGCCAGCCTTGTACCAGGGTAGCGCCGGGAGCAATCGCTCGGCTCAGACGTTGACTGAGGAGTACCAGCGCCAAACAACAAACCATCTGGATCAACGCCAGCATGGCTGCGCGGGCAGGATCGTAATCAAAATTCAGCGCCTGATAGATAGCCAGCTCGATGGTGGTGGCCTGTGGCCCGCCGCCGAGCGACAGAACGGTGGCGAAGCTGGCGAAGCACAGCATAAAGATGAGTGCCGCGACGGGCAGGATCTGACGACGCAGCCACGGCCATTCAACAAAACGGAAGAAATGCCAGCCACGCATACCCAACTGAGCGGCTAACTGCCGCTGTTCGCCGGGAATATTCTCCAGCGACTGTAACAGCAGGCGGCTGGCCATCGGCAGATTGAAAAAGACATGCGCCAGCAGAATGCCCTGCAAACCGTATGGCGAAAACGTCCACTCCAGCCCGAATGTATGCCAGAGCGAAGCCAGCCAACCCTGGCGGCCGTAGACGCTAAGAATACCGAATACCGCGACCAGCACCGGCAGGATTAACGTCATCGCGCACAGACGCAGTAGCGCCAGACGTCCTGGAAAACGACGACGATAGAGCGCTCTGGCGAGGAAAATCGCCGGGACAACCGACAGCACAGCGGATAAAAAAGCCTGCCAGAAAGAAAAGCGCACCACGTACCACAGGTAGTCGTCTTGCCACAGCAAGAGCCACTCTCCCTGCGGGGCGTTAAACCACAGTGCCAGAAATGCGGCCAGGGCAACGGCCACCATCAGCGTGGCGGCGGTAAGCCCTGGAACCAACCAGCCGGGGATTAACGGCTGACGGCGCGTTGCCATTCGCTAATCCATGCCTGACGTTGAGTCGCAACCTGCTGCGGCGTAAATTCCAGCGCGGTGGCCGGTTTATTCAGTTGCTCGAATCCTGGCGGCAGGGCGACTTGCGTCACGGGATACATCCAGTTGCCGGTCGGAATCGCATTCTGGAATGCCGGGGACACCATAAACTTCAGGAATTTCTCAGCCAGTTCCGGCTGCTTGCTGGCCGCAGTGCGGGCGGCGACTTCCACCTGCAAATAGTGGCCTTCGCTAAAGTCGGCTGCGGCGTAGTTGTCTTTTTTATCGGCGATGATGTGATAGGCCGGAGAGGTGGTGTAGCTGAGCACCAGATCGCTTTCACCTTTCAGGAACAGGCCGTAGGCTTCGCTCCAGCCCTTGGTGACGGTGACGGTTTTGGCTGCCAGTTTCTGCCACGCCTCTGGCGCTTTATCGCCATAGACTTTCTGCATCCATAGCAGCAGACCCAATCCAGGCGTGCTGGTGCGCGGATCCTGATAAATGACGCGCCATTTTTGGTCGCTCTCTACCAGTTCTTTCAGGCTTTTGGGCGGATTCTTCAGCTTGTTCTTATCATAAACGAAGGCGAAATAGCCGTAGTCAAACGGAACGAAGGTATCGTTTTTCCAGCCGCCGGGTACGTTAACGGCGTCGTTTGCAACACCACTTTTGGCAAACAGTTTGGTTTGTGTGGCGGCTTCCAGAAGGTTGTTATCCAGACCCAGCACGACGTCGGCTTTGCTGTTTTTTCCTTCCATGCGCAAGCGGTTAAGCAGCGAGACGCCATCTTCCAACGCGACCAGTTTTAGCTCGCAGTTGCAGTCAGCTTCAAAGGCTTTTTTGATTGTCGGGCCCGGGCCCCAGTCAGCTGCGAACGAGTCGTAGGTATAGACGGTCAGTACAGGTTTAGCGAAGGCAGGCGCTGCGCATAGCAGTAAAAGCGGAAGACATTTTTTAAACACTTTGCACCTCAAGAGTTGGGTGGCAAAGGACTTGAGATAAGCCTCAAATCCCTTCGCCGGCATTATCCGGATCAGGTTCGACGGGTATCTCTCAGCCAGCATATTGCATAGCACCCCGTTGAGAACGGCGTTAGTGTAGTGATTTTGTTGCCGGGCAGCAATTAAGAGCTGGCTCTTATGGATCCGGCGGCGCAAACCACGCCGATTTAAAATCAAACCAGCCGAGGGTATTCATGCGCAGCCCGCGCATACTGCGCTGTCCCTGAATGATCAGCCAGTGGTGGATTAATGGCACAATGGCCTTTGTGGCGAGCAACTGTTGGCACCATGCTGCCAGGCTCATTTCGCCCGTTCGCCAGCGAGCCGCATCGTTTTCCCAGTCCCGCGAGATACAGTTTTGCAGCAAAGGGACTTCGCACAAATGGGCGAACAGTGAGAAGTCCAGCGGGAGGGTAAAGTTGGCGCTGTTGAGCCAGATATCGCTGATGATTTCACCTGCATGCCATTGATCGTAGTCGATCTCCTGAATATTCAACTGTACCTGATGCTGCGCCAGCAACGTTTTCATGATCTGCGCGATAATCCGGTGTTCGATATGATCGCGATAGTAGGTGATCGTCAGCGTTTCCAGCCCGGCGGGTTTTTCACCATGGCCAGGTTTGGCGTGGTGCCAGCGGGGAAGCAAACCGTAGGCGGGAAACCACAACCGCTGGTACTGTTCATCGGCGTGGCAGATTAAATTCGTTGGCGAGAGAACGCGGCTTGCCCACTCGCGAACCTCCTGATTAGCGCCACGGTGGCTACGCGCATCAAACAGCAGGTAGTAGCAGCCTTCTTCGAGGCGGCTTTCAATCGCCTTTTCATCCTCTGTGGGGCCTTTTAGCGTCAACCCGCCGCCAGGCTCTTCTCCGATGTCGGGTAATACCCAAACGTTAACTTCGTCGATCAGCGCCCGGTAGCCAAAGTAATCATCAAATGCATGAATTTTCAGTTGGTTATTGGTATTGCGCATTACCGCATACGGACCGGTACCAATCGGGTGGCTGGAAAAGTTGTTTAGCGTTTCCCATTCTCGCGGCAGGATCATGGCCGGGACCTGCCCCAATAGCCAGGGAAGCCAGCGGTCTGGCTGGGCCAGATGGATATCCAGCGTCCAGGCCGTGGGAGAAACTATTTGCGTGATGTGTGAGTACAGTGGCAGGGTGTTAATGCGCCTCAGCGAGGCGATAACATCTTCCATTTCCAGCTCGCGGCCATGATGAAAATGGATCCCCGGGCGCAGGAAGAATCGCCAATGCAAAGGTGAAATTTGCTGCCAGTGATGGGCAATGTCCGCTTCCAGTTCCCCATTTTCCTCATTTACCCGAATTAAGGCACTGAAGATTTGGCGGGCGATATGGGTTTCGGAGCGGCGTAATGCCGTACCGGGGAGCAGGTTGTGCATCGGGCGATAATAGAGAACGCGCATGATATGCCGACCCTGGCGAAAGCTGCGGCCAAGGTGGGAGACCAGCATTTGCCGGACGGCCGTTTTGTCACCGACGAGCTGCACCAGTTGATCGATACGATCCTGTTCCAGTAGGTCTTCCGCGCGCTGCTGCTGGAGCGCCAGCCCGGTATAGAGGAATGTCAGTCGCGAGCGTTTACCTCGTCCAACTTCAGCTTCCCACGTCAACCAGCCACGATCCTGCATGGTATTAAGCAGCGTACGCATATGGCGACGCGAGCAGCTCAGTAGATCCGCCAGCTCGTTGAGCGTCGTGTCTTGCGTCTTACCGTCACAGCATTGCCACAGACGGATGAACTGTTGTTGCAAACGACCAGAAGACATAAAAGGGGAACTCCTGCGGAAAACTCAGCAATTTTATAATCCCTATATTAAGCCAATAATAGATTCCGATGAAGCGATGAGACAACGAAGGGGTCATCTATGCGTCAGTTCTGGTTGAAGTACTTTACCGCGACAGAAAAATCGTCCTGGTTGGCTTGCCCGAGTGCCCCGCAGCGCTTAAAGATGCTCGAAGAGCTGATGCAGTGGGAGATGACATCTGACTCCTGAATTGGAAATTGCAGACATCATGTGTGACTGAGTATTGGTGTTAATCGCCGCGCCAGCAGGTATTATCTGCTGGCTTTTTTCGTTTCAGCTGCGCTTAAAAGGAAAGATATGCTCTGGATTATGACCATGGGACGGCGCCTCAACGGCGTTTACGCGGCATTTATGCTGGTCGCTTTTATGATGGGCGTGGCGGGGGCATTGCAGGCACCCACGCTGAGTCTGTTCCTGAGCCGTGAAGTCGGGGCGCAGCCATTTTGGGTCGGGCTGTTTTACACCGTCAATGCGATTGTCGGGATCGTCGTCAGCCTTGGCCTTGCGAAACGATCTGACAGCCAGGGCGATCGACGTAAGTTGATCATGTTCTGCTGCCTGATGGCAATTGGCAATGCGTTGCTGTTTGCCTTTAATCGTCACTATCTTACGCTGATCACCTGCGGTGTGCTGCTGGCCTCGCTGGCGAATACCGCCATGCCGCAGCTGTTTGCGCTGGCGCGGGAATATGCTGATAACTCCGCGCGTGAAGTGGTGATGTTTAGCTCGGTGATGCGTGCGCAGCTTTCACTGGCCTGGGTAATTGGCCCTCCGCTGGCTTTTATGCTGGCGCTGAATTACGGCTTTACGGCGATGTTTTCCATTGCCGCAGGGATTTTTGCCATTAGCCTGGTGCTGATTGCGCTGATACTGCCGTCAGTTGCCCGGGTGGAGCAGCCTGTAGACGTGCCGCTGGAACAGACCGGCGGTTGGCAGGACAAAAATGTGCGTATGTTGTTTATTGCCTCCACGCTGATGTGGACCTGCAACACCATGTACATCATCGATATGCCGCTGTGGATAAGCCTCGAACTGGGCTTGCCGGACAAGCTGGCCGGGATTCTAATGGGGACGGCAGCTGGACTGGAAATTCCGGCGATGATTCTTGCGGGCTATTACGTGAAGCGCTTTGGCAAACGGCGAATGATGATCGCGGCCGTCGCGGCAGGCGTGCTGTTTTATCTTGGTTTGATCTTCTTTCACAGCCGTACGGCGCTGCTGGTGCTGCAACTGTTTAACGCGGTATTTATCGGTATTATCGCCGGGATAGGCATGCTGTGGTTTCAGGATCTGATGCCCGGACGTGCGGGATCAGCGACCACATTATTTACCAACAGTATTTCAACGGGAGTCATTCTGGCAGGGGTGATTCAGGGGGCTGTTGCGCAAAGCTACGGTCACTATGCCGTCTATTGGGTAATTGCGGTGATTTCGGTGGTGACGCTGTGGATGACCGGGCGGGTGAAGGATGTTTAGTCCGGTGCAATCCCGGCGTCGCTGTGCTCGACCGGACGACATTTCGTATTCGCTTTTGTCGTTTTTGTAGGCCGGATAAGGCGTTTACGCCGCCATCCGGTAACCTGTCCTTACGGCCTGATCGCGTTACGCTTATCAGGTCTATCCTTCTTTTTTTCATCTTGCACGTAAATGTAATGTTGATCACATAACGATCATTTTCCTCTTCCTGGATCTTCTTTTTTCTACTGTTACGCGTATACAGTTACGCGTAACAGTTATTAAAAAAGGAGTTTTTTATGAAAAACCTATTCGACCTGACCGGTAAACGCGCGCTGATTACCGGTTCCGCCCAGGGCATTGGTAACCTGCTGGCCAACGGTCTGGCGGCGCACGGTGCTGAGATTGTGATTAACGATATTACCCAGCAGCGTGCTCAGGCGGCGGCGGACAAACTGGTGGCTGAAGGCTATCGCGCCGTTGGCTATGGATTTGATGTCACCAACGGGGAAGAGGTGGCGCGCGCCATCGCGCAAATCGAAAAGGAAGTTGGGGCCATTGATATTTTAATTAACAACGCCGGAATTCAGCGTCGTTATCCCTTCACCGAATTCCCGGAGGCTGAATGGGATAAAGTGATTGATGTAAACCAGAAATCGGTCTTTCTGGTGTCGCAGCAGGTTTCCCGCTACATGGTGCAACGCCGCCGCGGGAAGATTATTAATATCTGCTCAATGCAAAGCGAATTAGGTCGTAAAACCATTACCCCATACGCGGCGTCAAAAGGCGCGGTCAAAATGTTAACCCGTGGCATGTGCGTGGAACTGGCGGAATACAATATTCAGGTCAACGGCATTGCTCCCGGCTATTTCGCCACCGACATGACCACCGCGCTGGTCAACGATGAAGCATTCTCCGCCTGGCTGTTCCAGCGCACGCCCGCCGCTCGCTGGGGTAACCCGGAGGAGCTGATCGGCGCGGCGGTTTATCTTGCCGCGCCCGCTTCTGACTTTGTGAATGGGCATCTTCTGTTTGTGGACGGCGGCATGCTCGCCGCGGTCTGATAAATAATGGGCCGCAGTCGTGGCTTGCCAGCGAAAACAATAATCCAAGGAGTGAGTATGAATATGCTCGCAAAACTGCCAGCACGTCGCTGGTGGTATTTAATGCCGATTATTTTGATTACCTACAGCTTAGCTTATCTTGACCGCGCCAATTACGGCTTTGCCGCTGCCGCGGGTATTGAACATGACTTGGGGATTACTCAGGGAACTGCATCGTTAATTGGCGCGTTATTCTTCCTGGGCTACTTCTTTTTCCAGGTGCCGGGCGCGATGTACGCCGTTAAGCATAGCGTGCGCAAAATGATTTTTTACAGCCTGATCCTTTGGGGGCTTTGTGCCGCGGCGACCGGCTTTGTCAGCAATATCCCAACGCTGATGGCGATCCGCTTTATTCTCGGCATCGTCGAAGCGGCAGTGATGCCCGCGATGCTGATTTATATCAGCAACTGGTTTACCAAAACTGAACGCTCGCGCGCCAACACCTTTTTAATTCTCGGCAACCCGGTCACAGTGCTGTGGATGTCGATAGTCTCCGGCTACCTGATTGAAGCCTGGGGCTGGCGCGAAATGTTTATTATCGAAGGTATCCCGGCGGTGATCTGGGCGTTCTGCTGGGTGATTCTGGTACGCGACAAACCGGCGGATGCGGGCTGGTTGAGCGAGCAGGAGAAACAGGCATTACAGCAGGCGATGGATCGCGAGCAGCGCGACATCAAACCGATGCGTAACTACGGTGAAGCGATGCGTTCACGCAGCGTCATTATGCTTTGCGCGGTGCATGCGCTGTGGAGCATCGGGGTGTATGGCTTCATGATGTGGATGCCGTCAATCCTCAAAAATGCAGCTCAGATGGACATCGTGGCGGTGGGCTGGCTGGCAGCGGTGCCGTATCTGGCGGCGATTTGCCTGATGCTGACTGTCTCCTGGCTGTCCGATAAGTTCCAGAACCGTAAACTGTTTATCTGGCCGCTGCTGTTGATTGCCGCTATCGCGTTCTTTGCCTCGTGGCTGTTGGGCAACCAGTCCTTCTGGCTCTCCTACGCGCTGCTGGTTGTGGCCGCCGCCTGTATGTATGCGCCTTACGGGCCGTTCTTTGCGCTGATCCCCGAACTGCTGCCACGCAACGTCTCCGGCGTGTCGATGGGGATGATCAACAGTTTTGGCGCGTTAGGGGCATTCCTCGGCGCGTGGCTGGTGGGTTACCTCAACGGCGTGACCGGCGGGCCGGGCGTCTCCTACACCTTCATGGCGATTGCTCTGCTGGCGTCGGTGGTGCTGATGTACTGCGTTCGTGCGCAAAATGAAACCACGTCGCCGTCGGCTGAGATGGCTACGCGTTAAGGTTGAGCGAGGAGTGCAGTCGCTAACCGGCTGTGATAAGGTTCTCTGCGAGCATAATGGGCTGTTGGTCGTAGAGAACCTCATGAAAAACAATCGGATGACATTACAGGATATCGCTAATCTGGCCGGGCTGAATAAGATGACGGTCAGCCGTTATCTGCGTGACCCGAATCAGGTGTCGCAACGCAGCCGCGAATTGATTTCGAAAGTGATGGAAGAGAACAACTACATCCCCAACCGCGCCCCGGAAATTCTGCTCAACGCACGCAGCAAAACCATTGGTGTGCTGATCCCCTCGTTTCGTAATCAGATCTTTGCCGACGTGCTGGCGGGGATTGAATCCGTCACCTCGGCCTGCCAGTACCAGACGCTGATCGCCAACTACGAATATGATGCCGAGCGTGAAGAACGTGAGGTGCTGAACTTGCTCTCTTACAATATCGACGGCCTGATCCTCACGGGAAAGCTGCATACCGAGCGGATGATCCAGTACGTGCGCGCCAGCGGCGTACCGGTGGCGGAACTGATGGATATTAGCGGCCAGTATCTTGATATACAGGTTGGGTTTGATAACGAAAAAGCCGCGTTTGAAATGACGCAGGCTTTTATTGACAGCGGTAAACGCAGCATTGCTTTCTTTGGCTCGATGGATGACCCCCGAGACCTCAGCCGTTTTCGCGGCACCGAGAAAGCGCTGGCGGCGCAGGGACTGGAAGCGTACCACCTGGCGCCAAAAACTATTTCGTCGGTGGCGCTGGGACGCAAGATGTTCCAGCAGGCGATGGGGGAAAAGCCGGATATTGACGCTATTTTCTGTACCAACGATGACCTGGCGGTTGGCGCGCTGCTGGAGTGTCAGGCACAGCAGTACGATGTGCCGGGAAAAATGGCGATTGCCGGTTTCCACGGGCTGGAAATTGGCCGTGCGCGGCTGCAAAAAATCGCCAGCGTGATTACGCCACGCTTTGAGATTGGCAAAACGGCGGCGGATATTCTGATTAAGCGTTTGAACGGGAAAGATGCGCCGGGCAGCGTCAATCTTGGCTACCAAATCTATTACGGCGATACGCTTTAGGCGAAGAGAAAGGGCTGGCCACAGTGCGGTGACCAGCGGAAGAGATTACTGCATAAACGCTGGCTGCTTGTCTTCGTACTCGGTGATGGCCGCTTCATGCTGCAGCGTCAGCCCGATGCTGTCCAGACCGTTCAGCATGCAGTGGCGGCGGAAGTCGTCAATTTTAAAGCTGTAGGACTTATCGCCTGCTTTCACCACCTGCGCTTCCAGATCCACTTCAAATTTAATGCCCGGATTGGCTTTCACCAGTGCGAACATTTCATCTACCTGCGCGTCGCTCAGGGTCACCGGCAACAGTTGGTTATTGAAACTGTTGCCGTAGAAGATGTCGGCGAAGCTTGGTGCGATAACAACTTTAAAGCCGTAATCGGTCAGTGCCCACGGCGCATGTTCGCGTGAAGAGCCGCAGCCAAAGTTTTCCCGTGCGAGCAGAATTGATGCCCCTTTATATTCCGGGAAGTTTAAAACGAACTCAGGATTCGGCTGTTGGCCCTTTTCGTCCAGGAAACGCCAGTCGTTAAACAGATGGGCGCCAAAACCGGTGCGCGTAACCTTCTGCAAAAACTGTTTAGGGATAATTGCGTCGGTATCAACGTTGGCGGCATCCAGTGGGACAACCAGGCCGGTATGCTGGGTAAATTTCTCTGCCATGGTAGTTTCCTTATTTGATGCTGCGAATGTCGGCAAAATGACCGGTTACGGCGGCAGCGGCGGCCATGGCCGGGCTGACTAAATGCGTGCGACCACCGCGGCCCTGACGACCTTCAAAATTACGGTTGCTGGTGGATGCGCAGCGTTCGCCTGGGTTCAGGCGGTCATTGTTCATCGCCAGGCACATGGAACAGCCCGGTAAACGCCATTCAAAACCGGCTTCGATAAAGATCTTATCCAGACCTTCTGCTTCCGCCTGCGCTTTCACTGGACCAGAGCCCGGCACCACCAGTGCCTGCACACCCGGCGCAACTTTGCGCCCTTTGGCGATTTCTGCCGCGGCGCGTAAATCTTCAATACGCGAGTTGGTGCAGGAACCGATGAACACTTTATCGATAGTCACTTCCGTTAACGGAATACCCGGTTTCAGCCCCATATACGCCAGCGCTTTTTCAGCTGATGCACGCTCAACGGGATCGGCAAATGACGCCGGGTCGGGAATATTATCGTTCACCGAGATGACCTGACCCGGGTTTGTTCCCCAGGTGACCTGCGGAGCGATCTCTTCTGCCTGCAGGGTAACGACGGTATCAAACGTCGCGTTGTCGTCGGTTTTCAGGGTTTTCCAGTATGTAACCGCGTGGTCAAAATCCTCGCCCTTCGGTGCGTGTAAACGACCCTGAACATAGTTAAATGTCGTTTCATCCGGTGCGACCAGACCCGCTTTGGCGCCCATTTCAATGGCCATGTTGCACAGGGTCATCCGGCCTTCCATGCTCAATGCACGGATGGCTTCGCCACAAAACTCAACCACGTGTCCGGTACCGCCTGCGCTACCGGTTTTACCGATAATCGCCAGCACGATATCTTTGGCGGTAATGCCAGCGGCTACTTTACCGTTGACTTCAATCTTCATGGTTTTGGCGCGCCCCTGTTTCAGGGTCTGCGTAGCCAGAACGTGTTCAACTTCAGAGGTGCCAATGCCAAACGCCAGTGCGCCGAACGCGCCGTGTGTAGCGGTGTGGGAATCGCCGCAGACGATGGTCATACCCGGCAACGTCACGCCTTGTTCTGGCCCCATCACGTGAACGATACCCTGATACGGATGGTTCAGGTCGTACAGCTCGACGCCAAATTCGTTACAGTTCTTAATCAGCTCCTGCATCTGGATGCGTGCCATCTCACCCGACGCGTTGATATCTTTGGTCTGGGTAGAGACGTTGTGATCCATGGTGGCAAAGGTTTTACCTGGCTGGCGCACCTGACGGCCATGCGCGCGCAGACCATCAAACGCCTGCGGAGAGGTCACTTCATGCACCAGATGCCTGTCGATGTACAACAGTGGGGTTTCGTTTTGCGCCTCAAAGACGACGTGCGCATCAAACAATTTTTCGTACAACGTTTTGGCCATGATTACACCCCTTCTGCGACGTAACGGGCAATGATGTCGCCCATTTCATCGGTACTGACTGCGGCAGCGCCACGGGCTAAGTCACCGGTGCGAATGCCTTCTTCTAATGCGCGGTTGATGGCGCTCTCAATTGCGGTTGCCGCATCATTGGCATCCAGGCTGTAGCGCAGCAGCAGCGCCAGCGACAGGATCTGGGCGATAGGGTTGGCAATATTTTTCCCGGCGATGTCCGGAGCGGAGCCGCCAGCAGGCTCGTACAAACCGAAGCCCTGCTCATTCAGGCTGGCGGACGGTAACATGCCCATTGAACCGGTGATCATGGCGCACTCATCAGACAGAATGTCACCAAACAGGTTAGAGCACAGCAACACGTCGAACTGGGATGGATCTTTAATTAATTGCATAGTCGCGTTGTCGATGTACATATGCGCCAGTTCAACGTCCGGGTATTCATTAGCAATTTCATTGACAATTTCGCGCCACAGAATAGACGTTTGCAGTACGTTAGCTTTATCAATCGACGTAACTTTACGGCGACGTTTGCGAGCGGATTCAAACGCGATACGCGCAATACGTTCGATCTCGAAACGGTGATAAACCTCGGTATCAAAGGCTTTTTCATGTTGTCCGCTGCCTTCGCGGCCTTTTGGTTGACCGAAGTAAATCCCGCCAGTCAGTTCGCGTACGCACAGGATGTCGAAACCGTTCGCGGCAATATCTGCGCGCAGAGGGCAAAACGCTTCCAGCCCCTGGTAGAGCTTAGCCGGGCGCAGGTTGCTGAATAATTTGAAGTGTTTACGCAATGGCAGCAGTGCGCCACGCTCTGGCTGCTGGTTTGGCGGCAGGTTTTCCCATTTCGGGCCGCCAACGGAGCCAAACAGAATGGCGTCAGCTTGTTCACAGCCTTCAACCGTTGCAGGTGGCAGCGGCTGACCGTGGTTATCGATAGCGGCACCACCCACGTCGTAGTGGCTGGTGGTAATGCGCATATTAAAGCGGTTGCGGATTGCGTCCAGTACCTTCAGGGCTTGCGCCATCACTTCCGGGCCAATACCGTCACCCGGCAAAACAGCAATATGATAATTCTTCGACATCACACGGTTTCCTTGTTGTTCTCGTTGTTCTGAGCTTTGCGTTGCAATTCTTTTTCGACTTCTTCGGCGCGCCAGATGTTGTTCAGCACATGCACCATCGCTTTAGCAGAAGATTCGACGATATCTGTCGCCAGACCGACGCCGTGGAAACGACGACCGTTATAGTTGGCAACGATATCCACCTGACCCAGAGCATCTTTACCGTGCCCTTTGGCGGTCAGGCTGTATTTCACCAGTTCGATGTTGTACTCAGTTACACGGTTGATAGCCTGATAAATAGCATCGACTGGACCGTTACCGTTCGCCGCTTCGGCTTTAACTTCTTCACCGCAGGCCAGCTTGACGGAGGCGGTGGCGATGTCGTTTGAGCCGGACTGCACGCTGAAGTAATCCAGACGGAAATGCTCTGGCTCTTCCTGCTGTTTATTAATGAAGGCCAGCGCTTCCAGGTCGTAATCAAATACCTGACCTTTTTTATCCGCCAGTTTCAGGAATGCGTCATACAGGTTGTCCAGGCTGTATTCATTTTCTTTATATCCCATCTCGTCCATACGGTGTTTCACCGCGGCGCGTCCGGAACGGGAGGTCAGGTTCAGCTGTACCTGGTTCAGACCAATGGATTCAGGCGTCATGATTTCGTAGTTTTCACGATTTTTCAGTACGCCGTCCTGATGGATGCCGGAGGAGTGGGCAAAGGCGCCGCTACCGACAATGGCTTTGTTTGCCGGAATAGGCATGTTGCAGATTTGGCTGACTAACTGACTGGTACGCCAGATCTCCTGGTGATTGATGCGGGTCTGTACATTCAGGATATCTTTACGCACTTTGATCGCCATGATCACTTCTTCCAGTGAGCAGTTACCGGCGCGTTCGCCGATACCGTTCATCGCGCCTTCCACCTGACGCGCTCCGGCGTGAACGGCTGCCAGCGCGTTGCCGACGCCCAAACCTAAATCATCATGGGTGTGTACGGAGATGATGGCTTTATCGATATTTGGTACGCGTTCATACAGGCCAGAAATGATTGCCCCAAATTCGAAAGGCATGGTGTAACCGACGGTATCGGGGATGTTAATGGTTTTGGCACCCGCGTTAATAGCAGCTTCAACAACGCGAGCCAGATCGGCGATAGGGGTACGGCCTGCATCTTCGCAGGAGAACTCCACGTCATCGGTATAATTACGCGCACGCTTAACCATGTAGACCGCGCGCTCAATGACCTCATCCAGCGTACTGCGTAATTTCGTCGCGATGTGCATCGGCGAGGTGGCGATAAAGGTATGAATACGGAAAGCTTCAGCAACTTTCAGCGATTCTGCGGCAACATCGATATCTTTTTCTACGCAGCGTGCTAAGGCGCAAACGCGGCTGTTTTTAACCTGACGAGCAATGGTCTGAACTGACTCAAAGTCGCCCGGTGAAGAAACGGGGAAACCCACTTCCATCACGTCAACGCCCATACGCTCAAGGGCCAGCGCAATCTGCAGTTTTTCTTTCACACTCAGGCTTGCCTGTAACGCTTGTTCACCATCGCGTAAGGTGGTATCGAAAATAATGACTTGCTGGCTCATGGTTTAGGTCCTTGGTTTCTTAGGGCGCCTTGCTTCGAGCATAAAAAAACCCGCGCAACGGCGCGGGTTTTTGTCTTAACTGGAGCTGACTTAATGCTGAATGTCGTCCACCAGTCTACCGCGCAATGAAGATGCGTTTAGTAGTAGTAGACCGTTGAAACGAGCAATGTAAGTCATCAATTAAGCTCCAGGCGAATGCGATATGCTTTTAGTGGTACTGGATATGAAGACTGATGTCAACCCTCACCCTAGCAAATGCCTCACTTGAGGGGGGAAGTTTCGGCAAAACTTAAGCGAATTGTGCTGAATTTTTTGGGGTACATAAAATTAATCAGTTGATGGTTGTACATGTTTTTCATGGTTTGACATATTTGAGCATAATTATTTGCATTTATTGTAACGGCGAACTGGAGAAAACTCCGCCTCTGGGATTTTTTATCCTCATGATTTATTTGTTTTTATAGTGACTATGAATGGGTTGGAACGGTGTGATACCACATAATTGATAAATTAATGTTAACTTTTAATGTATTAATAATATAAACATTTAATTAAAACTTAAATATACATTCACTGTATGTATGATTGTGTATTCGCCGCGCTTATGGTTATATTGTTTTTGAAATTTAAACATATGAATCACCGTGCAGTGACACCTGCCACACTGCGCTCGCATTGGTCTTTTGTTCATTTAGGTTTGTGCCTTTATGTTTTCCTAATTTTAATGTTTTTTCTTTTTCTCATCTTATATGTATGGTAAATCATATTAACGGAGATTATTTCTTCACTCCGTCTGGGAAAAGGGAGTTTAGAGTGACAGTGGAGTTAAATATGCCAGAAGTAAAAATAATAGATAAAACAAATATTATAGATATGGGGAAGCCACAGCTTCGCATGGTTGATCTTAATTTATTAACCGTCTTTGATGCGGTGATGCAAGAACAAAACATTACCCGTGCCGCGCATACTTTGGGGATGTCGCAACCCGCTGTCAGTAATGCGGTTGCGCGCCTGAAAGTGATGTTTAATGATGAGCTTTTTGTTCGTTATGGACGCGGTATCCAGCCGACAGCAAGAGCCTTCCAGCTATTTGGTTCTGTTCGCCAGGCATTGCAATTAGTGCAAAATGAACTGCCTGGATCGGGCTTTGAACCAGCCAGCAGCGAACGCGTATTCAATCTTTGCGTGTGCAGCCCATTGGATAATATCCTGACGTCATTGATTTATAATCGGGTTGAGCAAGTTGCACCAAACATTCATGTCGTATTTAAATCTTCACTCAATCAAAATACAGAGCATCAATTACGTTACCAGGAAACTGAATTCGTTATTAGCTATGAAGAGTTCCGACGTCCTGAATTTACTAGTATTCCGTTATTCAATGACGAAATGGTGTTAGTGGCAAGTAAAAAGCATCCGCGCATTAGCGGCCCTTTACTGGAAAGTGATGTCTATAATGAACAGCATGCGGTGGTGTCACTTGATCGCTTCGCATCATTCAGCCAACCGTGGTATGACACACCGGATAAACAATCCTGCGTGGCTTATCAGGGCATGGCATTAATTAGCGTTCTTAATATTGTGTCGCAAACGCATTTGGTCTCTATTGCGCCACGTTGGTTAGCAGAAGAATTTGCCGATTCTTTAGAACTACAGATCTTGCCTTTACCGTTAAAATTGAACAGCCGCACATGCTATCTTTCATGGCATGAAGCCGCAGGCCGGGATAAAGGGCATCAATGGATGGAAGAGCTGTTAGTCTCCGTTTGTAAGCAGTAGCATTTGGCAGAGTAAACCGGGCGGTACATCCTGTTTATTCTGCTTTTAAGTTTATAACTGAAATTTTATGCTGAACTCTATTTTTTACGTCTGTCCAAAAGTGTCAAAAAATAGAGTAATTGCTGTAAGCTCCCATTTTTAAGCGATTTTTTATCATACTGATTGCTTATGCTGGTTTAATTCTCCGTTTATTCGCGTCTTTCCTCCTTTTTATTCTTATTTACTCCAGTGCCACCCCTTCGGAGTCAATTGCCATGCGTCATCGTCAGCGGTTAATGTGTTGTTAAACCGTAATTCATTATAAGAGTGAGGCAAGCCATGGAGATGTTGTCTGGAGCCGAGATGGTCGTCCGATCGCTCATCGATCAGGGTGTGAAGCAGGTATTCGGTTATCCCGGGGGGGCCGTTCTCGATATTTATGATGCGCTGCATACGGTCGGCGGTATTGATCATGTGCTGGTTCGCCATGAACAAGCTGCGGTACATATGGCTGATGGCCTTGCGCGCGCCACGGGAGAAGTGGGTGTTGTATTAGTTACCTCCGGACCGGGGGCGACCAACGCGATTACCGGAATCGCAACGGCTTACATGGATTCCATTCCGCTGGTGATCCTCTCCGGACAGGTCGCAACGTCGCTGATTGGCTACGATGCCTTCCAGGAGTGCGACATGGTAGGTATATCCCGCCCGGTGGTAAAACACAGCTTCCTGGTCAAACAAACGGAAGATATCCCACAGGTGCTGAAAAAAGCCTTCTGGCTGGCAGCAAGCGGTCGCCCAGGACCGGTGGTGGTGGATTTGCCGAAGGATATTCTGAATCCGGCGAAGAAACTGCCTTATAGCTGGCCGGACTCGGTGAGTATGCGCTCGTATAATCCGACGACGACGGGACATAAGGGACAGATCAAACGGGCGCTACAGACGCTGGTCGCGGCGAAGAAACCGGTTGTCTATGTGGGCGGTGGAGCGGTCAATGCTGCTTGCCATGAGCAGTTAGCTCAGATTGCTGAAGCGCTGAATCTGCCGGTTGTCTCCTCGCTAATGGGGTTGGGCGCGTTTCCGGCCACGCATCGTCAGGCGCTGGGTATGTTAGGGATGCACGGTACCTACGAAGCGAATATGACCATGCATCATTCCGATGTGATCTTTGCTGTCGGCGTTCGCTTTGACGATCGAACGACGAATAACCTGGCAAAATATTGTCCGAATGCGACCGTGCTGCATATCGACATCGATCCGACCTCTATTTC
The DNA here is from genome assembly GCF_030332695.1 of Citrobacter sp. Cpo089. Classification (NCBI taxonomy): domain Bacteria; kingdom Pseudomonadati; phylum Pseudomonadota; class Gammaproteobacteria; order Enterobacterales; family Enterobacteriaceae; genus Citrobacter; species Citrobacter sp. Cpo089. The sequence goes on from NZ_JAOWHJ010000054.1 coordinate 186,856, forward strand.
TAAAACCGTTACTGCGGATATTCCGATTGTGGGTGATGCCCGTCTGGTGCTGGATCAAATGCTCGAACTGCTGGAGCAGGAGAAATCACAGCAGCCACTGGATGATAACCGTGACTGGTGGCAACAGATTGAGCACTGGCGCGCCCGTCAGTGTCTGAAATATGACACGCAAAGCGAAAGCATTAAGCCGCAGGCGGTGATTGAAGCCATCTGGCGTCTGACGAAAGGGGAGGCGTATGTGACCTCTGACGTTGGCCAGCATCAGATGTTTGCCGCACTTTATTATCCGTTCGATAAACCGCGTCGCTGGATTAACTCAGGCGGCCTCGGCACGATGGGATTCGGTTTACCCGCGGCGTTAGGGGTGAAAATGGCGTTGCCGGATGAAACGGTAGTGTGCGTCACCGGGGATGGCAGTATTCAGATGAATATCCAGGAGCTGTCGACGGCGCTGCAGTATGAACTGCCGGTGCTGGTGCTCAACCTTAACAACCGTTATCTCGGCATGGTCAAACAATGGCAGGACATGATCTACTCCGGGCGTCACTCCCAGTCTTACATGCAGTCGCTGCCCGATTTTGTGCGCCTTGCTGAGGCTTATGGGCATATCGGTATCCAGATTAATCATCCAGATGAACTGGAGAGCAAGCTGGGTGAAGCGCTGGAGCATGTGCGTAACCATCGCCTGGTGTTTGTCGACGTCACCGTCGACGGCAGTGAGCATGTCTACCCGATGCAGATTCGTGGGGGTGGGATGGATGAAATGTGGCTAAGCAAAACGGAGAGGACCTGATTATGCGCCGGATATTATCAGTATTGCTGGAAAACGAGTCGGGTGCATTATCGCGGGTGATTGGCCTCTTCGCCCAGCGTGGTTACAACATTGAAAGCCTGACCGTCGCGCCGACCGATGACCCGACCTTATCGCGGATGACGATTCAGACGGTAGGGGATGAGAAAGTCCTTGAGCAGATCGAAAAGCAGCTCCACAAACTGGTGGATGTTCTGCGCGTTAGCGAGCTGGGGCAGGGTGCCCACGTTGAACGAGAAATCATGCTGGTGAAAATCCAGGCCAGCGGTTATGGCCGGGAGGAGGTGAAACGCAACACGGAGATTTTCCGCGGGCAAATCATCGACGTGACGCCGTCTATCTACACAGTACAACTGGCGGGCACCAGCGACAAGCTGGATGCGTTTCTGGCAACCCTACGTGAAGTCGCCAAAATTGTGGAAGTTGCTCGTTCCGGTGTGGTGGGACTCTCCCGTGGCGATAAAATTATGCGCTAATCGTCAACCGTAGGCCTGGTAAGCACAGCGATATCAGACCTCATCGTGGAGGTCATGCCGGATAGCGGCATAAACGTCTTATCCGGCCTACATGTAACGTACCCGTTTGCGCTGATGCTACCTGCTGCGCTTTTTTTTGCGAAATCAGCAGTAACCAGAGACAAAAGCGGTTGCCGCAGTCATTATTCTGCGCTTAGATGTTAAGAAGTTTAACCCATGCCATCTAAAAGGTTATGGTTTGTACATTTTACGCAAGGGGCAATTGTGAAACTGGATGAAATCGCTCGGTTGGCCGGCGTTTCGCGAACGACTGCAAGCTACGTTATTAATGGCAAAGCAAAGCAATATCGCGTAAGCGACAAAACGGTTGAAAAAGTCATGGCGGTGGTGCGTGAGCATAATTACCACCCGAATGCCGTGGCGGCCGGGCTGCGTGCTGGACGCACACGTTCTATCGGGCTGGTGATCCCGGATCTTGAGAACACAAGCTATACCCGGATCGCAAACTATCTGGAACGCCAGGCGCGTCAGCGTGGGTATCAGCTGTTGATTGCCTGCTCTGAAGATCAGCCGGATAACGAAATGCGCTGTATTGAGCATCTTTTACAGCGCCAGGTCGATGCCATTATTGTGTCGACTTCTTTGCCGCCTGAGCATCCGTTCTACCAACGCTGGGCAAACAGTTCATTCCCGATTGTGGCGCTGGACCGTGCACTGGACCGCGAACATTTTACCAGCGTTGTGGGTGCGGATCAGGATGATGCGGAAATGCTGGCAGAGGAGTTACGCAAATTCCCTGCTGAAACCGTCCTCTATCTGGGCGCGCTTCCTGAATTATCCGTCAGTTTCCTGCGCGAGCAGGGTTTTCGTACCGCGTGGAAGGACGATCCGCGTGAAGTCCATTTCCTGTACGCCAACAGCTATGAGCGGGAAGCAGCTGCGCAGTTGTTTGATAAATGGCTGGAAACGCACCCAATGCCTCAGGCGTTGTTTACCACGTCGTTTGCCCTGTTGCAGGGCGTGATGGATGTGACCCTGCGTCGTGATGGGCAACTGCCGTCTGATTTAGCGATTGCGACTTTTGGCGATCACGAACTGCTCGACTTCTTACAGTGCCCGGTACTGGCAGTGGCACAGCGCCATCGCGATGTCGCAGAACGCGTGCTGGAGATTGTACTGGCAAGTCTGGACGAACCGCGTAAACCAAAACCAGGTTTAACGCGTATACGGCGTAATCTGTACCGTCGTGGTATTCTCAGCCGTAACTAAGTTTCCTCAATTGATGACGTCGGCGGGATAAGCCTCTGACGTCTTCAATTTTTCTATTCTCAGAAATAACCGCATTATATTTAAGAATATTCTTTAGAATTATCTGAAATTCATTCTTGAAATACCTCGAATTAAAAATGCAACTATCCATTTTTGGGTTATTGATACGTAACGACGCGTTACGCTTGTATTATTTTGTTACATGCTTGTATAGATTTGCCGAATTAACAAACACTTTGCTCTCGTATTGCGGCCATCTGGTGCTTACCTCGACTCTGCGCGGCGTACAGACCGATTAACTGGTACTGTTAACTCGCTGCATATTGTCCTAAAATGCCGCTCGCGTCGCAAACTGACACTTTATATTTTCTTTGGATGATATTCAGTTGTTTTAAACAATGATGAGTTGTTGGATTTTTTTCTTACAAATATTCATGACGTTAATTTGCTTCGTTTGCTGTACGGAATTTGTTCAACGCTGATATTAGCCGTAAACAATGGGTTTTTTGCTCCGCTAAGCGCCGTGACTTGCTTGACAAGGTTTTCCTCCGCTCCGTAAACTCCTTTAAGTGGGAATTTGTGGGATAAAGTGGTAATTGGGGGTGAGGCTGGCATGTTCCGGGGAGCAACGTTAGTTAATCTCGACAATAAAGGGCGCTTATCCGTGCCTACCCGTTATCGGGATCAACTGCTTGAGAGCGCTACCGGTCAAATGGTTTGCACCATTGACATCCATCACCCGTGCCTGCTGCTGTACCCCCTGCCTGAATGGGAAATAATCGAGCAGAAGCTATCGCGTCTGTCGAGCATGAATCCAGTTGAGCGTCGCGTACAGCGCTTATTGTTGGGTCATGCCAGCGAATGTCAGATGGATAACGCTGGTCGATTACTGATAGCACCCATTCTGCGGCAACACGCAGGGCTAACGAAAGAAGTGATGCTGGTTGGGCAGTTCAATAAGTTTGAGCTGTGGGATGAAACGACCTGGTATCAACAGGTCAAGGAAGATATCGACGCTGAGCAGTCTGTTACTGGCGCGTTGTCGGAACGATTGCAGGATTTGTCTCTATAAAATGACGGAAAATTATAAACATACAACGGTGTTGCTGGATGAAGCCGTAAACGGCCTGAATATTCGTCCAGACGGCATCTACATTGACGGGACATTTGGTCGCGGTGGTCACTCACGTCTGATCCTCTCCCAGCTTGGCGAAGAGGGACGTTTACTGGCAATCGATCGCGATCCGCAGGCTATTGCCGTTGCAAAAACGATTACCGATCCCCGTTTCTCCATCGTACATGGACCTTTCTCTGCGCTGGCTGACTATGTCGCCGAGCGTGGACTGACCGGTAAGATCGACGGGATTCTTCTCGATCTGGGCGTTTCTTCACCGCAGCTCGATGACGCAGAGCGCGGTTTCTCGTTTATGCGTGACGGTCCGTTAGACATGCGTATGGACCCAACACGCGGTCAGTCAGCGGCCGAATGGCTGCAAACCGCCGATGAAGCAGACATTGCCTGGGTGATTAAAACCTTTGGCGAAGAGCGCTTCGGCAAACGCATTGCGCGCGCCATCGTCGAGCGCAACCGCATCGAACCGATGACCCGCACCAAAGAGCTGGCGGAAGTCATTGCGGCGGCAATGCCGGTGAAGGACAAATTCAAACATCCCGCGACCCGTACCTTCCAGGCGGTGCGCATTTGGGTGAACAGTGAACTGGAGGAGATAGAGCAGGCGCTAAAAAGCTCGCTCAGCGTGCTGGCTCCAGGTGGTCGCCTTTCGATCATCAGTTTCCATTCGCTTGAAGACCGCATTGTGAAACGCTTTATGCGTGAACAAAGCCGTGGCCCTCAGGTACCGGCTGGAATACCGATGACCGAAGCGCAGATCAAAAAGCTGGGCGGCCGTGAGTTAAGAGCACTAGGCAAGATGATGCCGGGTGAAGAAGAGGTAGCTGAGAATCCTCGTGCCCGTAGTTCAGTTCTGCGTATCGCAGAGAGGACGAACGCATGATCAGCAGAGTGACAGAAGCCCTAAGCAAAGTTAAAGGATCGATAGGAAGCAACGAGCGCCATGCCTTGCCTGGCGTGATCGGTGACGATCTTTTGCGGTTCGGGAAGCTGCCACTCTGCCTGTTCATTTGCATTATTTTGACGGCGGTTACCGTCGTGACAACAGCCCACCATACGCGGTTACTGACCGCGCAGCGTGAGCAGCTGGTTCTGGAGCGAGATGCGCTGGATATCGAATGGCGTAACTTGATCCTTGAGGAGAACGCGCTCGGCGACCATAGCCGTGTTGAACGGATCGCAACGGAAAAGCTGCAAATGCAGCATGTCGATCCCTCACAAGAAAATATCGTAGTACAAAAATAAGGATAAACGCGACGCATGAAAGCAGCGGCAAAAACGCACAAACCAAAACGCCAGGAAGAACAAGCCAACTTTATCAGTTGGCGTTTTGCGTTACTGTGCGGCTGTATTTTGCTGGCACTGGGTTTTCTGCTGGGGCGCGTTGCCTGGCTGCAAATCATCGCACCGGACATGCTGGTGCGTCAGGGTGATATGCGCTCTCTACGCGTCCAGGAAGTGTCTACATCACGCGGAATGATTACCGACCGCTCTGGTCGCCCGCTGGCGGTGAGCGTTCCGGTTAAAGCTATATGGGCCGACCCGAAAGAAGTACATGATGCAGGCGGCGTGAGCGTTGGCGAACGCTGGAGAGCGCTGTCAACCGCGCTGAATCTCCCGCTCGATCAACTGGCTTCCCGCATTAACGCTAACCCGAAAGGGCGCTTTATCTATCTGGCGCGTCAGGTAAACCCTGACATGGCCGACTACATCAAGAAACTGAAGCTGCCGGGTATCCACCTGCGCGAAGAATCCCGCCGTTACTATCCTTCCGGAGAAGTGACTGCTCACCTCATAGGCTTTACTAACGTTGACAGCCAGGGGATTGAAGGCGTTGAGAAGAGCTTCGATAAGTGGCTCACCGGACAACCGGGTGAACGTATTGTACGTAAAGACCGTTATGGCCGCGTCATTGAAGATATCTCCTCTACCGACAGCCAGGCGGCGCATAACCTCGCGTTGAGCATTGATGAGCGTTTACAGGCACTGGTTTACCGCGAACTGAATAACGCCGTGGCGTTCAACAAGGCGGAGTCAGGCAGTGCGGTACTGGTGGATGTAAACACCGGTGAAGTGTTGGCCATGGCCAACAGTCCGTCCTACAACCCGAACAATCTCACCGGTACGCCAAAAGACGCGATGCGTAACCGTACCATCACAGACGTGTTTGAACCGGGTTCTACCGTTAAACCGATGGTGGTGATGACCGCGCTGCAGCGTGGCGTGGTACGCGAAAATACCGTCCTCAACACTATCCCTTACCGAATTAATGGTCACGAAATCAAAGACGTGGCGCGTTATAGCGAATTAACCCTCACCGGGGTTTTGCAGAAGTCGAGTAACGTCGGTGTTTCCAAGCTGGCGTTAGCGATGCCGTCCTCAGCGTTAGTAGATACTTACTCACGTTTTGGGCTGGGAAAAGCGACCAATTTGGGGTTGGTCGGAGAACGCAGTGGCTTATATCCTCAAAAACAACGGTGGTCTGACATAGAGAGGGCCACCTTCTCTTTCGGCTACGGGCTAATGGTAACACCGTTACAGTTAGCGCGAGTCTATGCAACGATCGGCAGCTACGGCGTTTATCGTCCACTGTCGATTACCAAAGTTGACCCTCCTGTTCCGGGCGAGCGTATCTTCCCGGAAGATACCGTGCGTACCGTCGTGCATATGATGGAAAGCGTGGCGCTGCCCGGCGGCGGCGGCGTGAAGGCGGCGATTAAAGGCTATCGTATCGCCATTAAAACCGGTACAGCGAAAAAAGTAGGGCCAGATGGCCGCTACATCAACAAATACATTGCTTATACCGCAGGTGTTGCGCCTGCGAGTCAGCCGCGCTTCGCGCTGGTTGTTGTTATCAACGATCCGCAGGCGGGTAAATACTACGGTGGCGCCGTTTCCGCGCCGGTCTTTGGTGCCATCATGGGCGGCGTACTGCGTACCATGAACATCGAGCCGGATGCGCTGACAACGGGCGATAAAAATGAATTTGTGAATAATCAAGGCGAGGCAACAGGTGGCAGATCGTAATTTGCGCGACCTTCTTGCTCCATGGGTGCCGGGTGCACCGGAGCGAGCACTGCGGGAGATGACGCTTGACAGCCGTGTGGCTGCATCGGGCGATCTCTTTGTCGCAGTATTGGGTCATCAGGCGGACGGGCGTCGGTATATCCCGCAGGCGATAGCGCAAGGTGTGGCTGCCATTATTGCAGAAGCAAAAGATGAAGCTACTGATGGTGAAATCCGTGAAATGCACGGCGTTCCGGTCATCTATCTCAGTCAGCTTAACGAACGTTTATCTGCACTGGCAGGCCGTTTTTACCACGAGCCTTCTGAGAAAATGCGTCTGGTCGGTGTGACCGGGACCAACGGTAAAACTACCACCACCCAATTGCTGGCACAGTGGAGCCAACTGCTTGGCGAAACCAGCGCGGTAATGGGAACAGTAGGCAATGGCCTGCTGGGCAAAGTGATCCCGACGGAAAATACCACCGGTTCAGCAGTTGATGTCCAGCATGTGCTGGCGGGGCTAGCAGCGCAGGGCGCAACGGTTGGCGCGATGGAAGTCTCTTCACACGGTCTGGTTCAGCATCGCGTGGCGGCGCTGAAGTTTGCCGCATCAGTATTTACTAACTTAAGCCGTGACCATCTCGACTACCACGGCGACATGGAACATTACGAAGCCGCGAAATGGCTACTGTATTCCACGCACCATTGCGGTCAGGCCATCGTCAATGCGGATGATGACGTCGGTCGTCGCTGGCTGGCGAAACTCCCGGATGCGGTTGCCGTTTCGATGGAAGACCACATCAACCCGAACTGTCATGGTCGTTGGTTAAAAGCGGTTGACGTGAAGTATCACGACAGCGGGGCAACGATTCGTTTTACCTCCTCATGGGGCGACGGCGAAATTGAAAGCCGCCTGATGGGGGCGTTTAACGTCAGCAATCTTCTGCTGGCGCTGGCAACGCTGTTGGCACTGGGCTATCCGTTAGCTGATTTACTGAAAACGGCGACACAATTGCAGCCGGTTTGCGGACGTATGGAAGTGTTCAGCGCGCCGGGTAAAACCACCGTGGTGGTTGATTACGCCCATACGCCAGATGCGCTGGAAAAAGCGCTGCAGGCGGCACGTTTGCACTGTACAGGCAAACTGTGGTGCGTCTTTGGCTGCGGCGGCGATCGCGACAAAGGCAAACGTCCGTTGATGGGCGCAATCGCCGAGCAGTTTGCAGATGTTGTCGTGGTGACTGATGACAACCCACGTACCGAAGAGCCGCGCGCCATTATTAACGACATTCTGGCGGGTATGCTGGATGCCGGACAGGCGAAGGTGATGGAAGGGCGCGCAGAAGCGGTGACAAACGCCATTATGCAGGCGAAAGAAAACGACGTGGTGCTGGTGGCCGGGAAAGGTCACGAAGATTACCAGATCGTTGGCTCGCAGCGTCTCGACTATTCTGACCGCGTGACCGCAGCGCGTCTGCTGGGGGTTATCGCATGATTAGCGTAACGCTCAGCCAACTGGCGGAGATCCTCCGTGGCGAACTGAAAGGGGCCGATCTGACCCTTGATGCCGTAACAACCGATACGCGTAAAGTGACGCCGGGCTGCCTGTTTGTGGCGCTGAAAGGCGAACGCTTTGATGCCCATGATTTTGCAGACAAAGCGCAAGAGAGCGGGGCGGGTGCGCTGCTGGTCAGCCGCCCGTTGGACACCAACCTGCCGCAGCTGATTGTTAAAGATACGCGTCTGGCGTTTGGTGAACTGGCGGCGTGGGTTCGCGCTCAGGTTCCGGCGCGCGTTGTCGCGCTGACCGGCTCATCCGGTAAAACGTCCGTCAAAGAGATGACGGCTGCCATTCTGAGCCAGTGTGGTAACACCCTATATACCGCGGGCAATCTGAATAACGACATCGGCGTACCGATGACGCTGCTGCGCTTAAACAACGATTACGACTATGCCGTGATTGAGCTCGGCGCCAACCATCAGGGCGAAATCGCCTGGACCGTCGGCCTGACGCGTCCGGAAGCGGCGCTGGTGAACAACCTGGCCGCCGCGCACCTGGAAGGCTTCGGCTCTCTGGCGGGCGTTGCGAAGGCAAAAGGTGAGATTTTTACCGGCCTGTCTGCGAACGGTATCGCCATTATGAATGCCGACAACAACGACTGGTTGAACTGGCAAAGCATCATCGGCGATCGCAAAGTCTGGCGCTTCTCCCCGAATGCGGCCAACAGCGACTTTTCTGCGACCAACGTTCATGTGACCTCGCATGGCACGGAATTTTCTCTGCAAACGCCGACCGGAAGCATTGATGTCCTGCTGCCGTTGCCGGGTCGCCACAATATCGCTAACGCCCTTGCGGCGGCGGCGCTTTCTATGGCGGTAGGCGCGACGCACGAGGCGATCAAAGCGGGTTTGAAAGATCTGCAGGCGGTACCAGGACGTCTGTTCCCGATTCAACTCGCAGAAAATCAGCTGCTGCTGGACGACTCCTATAACGCGAACGTCGGTTCGATGACCGCAGCGGTGCAGGTGCTGTCTGAAATGCCGGGCTATCGCGTACTGGTCGTTGGCGATATGGCAGAGCTTGGCGCAGAAAGTGAAGCATGCCATGTACAGGTAGGTGTTGCTGCGAAAGCAGCAGGTATCGACCGTGTACTGAGTACAGGAAAACTGAGTCAGGCAATTAGCGACGCCAGTGGCGTTGGCGAACATTTTGCGGATAAAAGCGCGCTGGCCGCGCATCTTAAAGCATTGATTGCAGAACATCAGGTCATGACGATTTTAGTGAAGGGTTCACGTAGTGCCGCCATGGAAGAGGTAGTACGCGCATTACAGGAGAATGGGACATGTTAGTTTGGCTGGCCGAACATTTGGTCAAATATTATTCAGGCTTTAACGTCTTTTCCTATCTGACGTTTCGCGCCATCGTCAGCCTGCTGACCGCGCTGTTCATCTCTTTGTGGATGGGCCCGCGCATGATTGCCCGCTTGCAAAAAATGTCCTTTGGACAGGTTGTACGTAACGACGGTCCTGAATCGCACTTTAGTAAACGTGGTACGCCAACCATGGGCGGGATCATGATCCTCACCGCGATTGTTATCTCCGTTCTGTTGTGGGCATATCCGTCGAACCCGTACGTATGGTGCGTGCTGGTGGTATTGATTGGCTACGGCATTATCGGTTTTGTCGATGACTACCGCAAAGTGGTGCGAAAAGATACCAAGGGCCTGATTGCCCGCTGGAAGTACTTCTGGATGTCGGTGATTGCGCTGGGTGTAGCCTTTGCGCTGTACCTCGCCGGTAAAGATACCCCGGCTACCGAGCTGGTGGTGCCGTTCTTTAAAGATGTCATGCCGCAGTTGGGGCTGTTCTACGTGCTGCTGGCGTACTTCGTGATTGTGGGTACTGGCAACGCGGTAAACCTCACCGATGGCCTGGATGGTCTGGCGATTATGCCGACCGTGTTCGTGGCAGCGGGTTTTGCGCTGGTGGCATGGGCGACCGGTAACATGAACTTTGCCAACTATCTGCACATTCCCTATTTACGCCATGCCGGTGAGTTGGTGATCGTCTGTACGGCGATTGTCGGCGCGGGGTTAGGCTTCCTGTGGTTTAACACCTATCCGGCGCAGGTCTTTATGGGCGACGTCGGTTCGCTGGCGCTGGGCGGCGCGCTGGGCATTATTGCCGTGCTGCTGCGTCAGGAGTTCCTGCTGGTAATCATGGGCGGCGTATTTGTTGTGGAAACGCTGTCGGTCATTTTGCAGGTTGGCTCCTTTAAGCTGCGCGGACAGCGCATCTTCCGTATGGCGCCGATTCACCATCACTATGAACTGAAAGGCTGGCCGGAACCGCGCGTAATTGTGCGCTTCTGGATTATTTCGCTGATGCTGGTGCTGATTGGCCTGGCAACGCTGAAGGTACGTTAATCATGGCTGATTACCAGGGTAAAAAAGTCGTCATTATCGGTCTGGGATTGACCGGGCTGTCCTGCGTGGATTTCTTTCTGGCGCGTGGTGTGACGCCGCGTGTGATGGATACCCGCGCAACGCCACCTGGCCTGGATAAATTGCCGGAAGCGGTTGAGCGTCATGTTGGCAGCCTGAATGACGATTGGCTGCTGGCTGCCGATCTCATCGTCGCCAGCCCTGGCATTGCCCTGGCGCATCCTTCGCTGAGCGCCGCTGCTGATGCAGGGATCGAAATTGTCGGTGACATCGAGCTGTTCTGTCGTGAAGCGCAGGCGCCGATCGTCGCGATCACCGGTTCCAACGGGAAAAGCACCGTCACCACGTTGGTGGGAGAAATGGCGAAAGCGGCTGGTGTGAACGTGGGTGTTGGCGGAAATATCGGCCTGCCCGCGCTGATGCTGCTGGATGACGAACGTGAGCTGTATGTACTGGAGCTGTCGAGCTTCCAGCTGGAGACAACCTCCAGCTTACAGGCTGTAGCCGCCACCATTTTGAACGTCACCGAAGATCATATGGACAGGTATCCGTTTGGCTTGCAGCAGTACCGTGCGGCCAAACTGCGCGTCTATGAGAATGCGAAAGTGTGTGTGGTTAATGCCGATGATGCGCTGACCATGCCGATTCGCGGGGCGGATGAGCGCTGCGTGAGCTTTGGCATCAACATGGGTGACTATCATCTCAATCGTCAGCAGGGTGAAACCTGGCTGCGGGTGAAGGGCGAAAAAGTCCTGAACGTGAAAGAGATGACGCTTACCGGCCAGCATAACTATACCAACGCACTGGCTGCGCTGGCGCTGGCGGATGCTGCGGGTCTGCCGCGGGCATCCAGCCTGAAAGCGCTGACTACCTTTACCGGTCTGGCTCATCGTTTCCAGTTGGTACTGAATCATAACGGTGTGCGTTGGATTAACGATTCAAAAGCCACCAACGTTGGCAGCACAGAAGCGGCACTGAATGGTCTGCACGTTGACGGTACGTTGCACCTGCTGCTGGGCGGCGATGGGAAATCGGCCGACTTTACGCCGCTGCAACGCTACCTGACTGGCGACAACATTCGTCTGTACTGCTTTGGTCGCGATGGCGCGCAGCTTGCCGCTCTGCGTCCTGAGGTTGCGGAACACACTGAAACCATGGAGCAGGCAATGCGTCTGCTCGCACCGCGTGTGAAGTCGGGTGATATGGTGCTGCTGTCGCCAGCCTGCGCCAGCCTTGACCAGTTCAAGAACTTTGAGCAACGCGGTGACGTCTTTACCCGTTTAGCGAAGGAGTTGGGTTGATGCGATTCTCTCTCCCTCGTCTGAAAATGCCGCGCGTACCGGGACTGGGTGTCCTGGCGTGGATCTTCGCGGCACTTAAAGGCTGGGTGATGGCTTCGCGTGATAAAGACGCGGACAGCCTGATCATGTATGACCGCATGCTGCTGTGGCTGACTTTTGGTCTGGCAGCGATCGGTTTTGTGATGGTGACATCGGCATCAATGCCCGTAGGGCAACGTCTGGCAGGCGATCCCTTCCTGTTTGCTAAGCGTGACGCGCTGTATATCTTCCTCGCGTTCTGTCTGGCGATGGTGACGCTGCGTCTGCCGATGGAGTTCTGGCAGAAGTACAGCACGACGATGCTGATCGCCTCGATCATCATGTTGTTGATCGTTCTGGTGGTGGGGAGCTCCGTTAACGGGGCATCGCGTTGGATCGCGCTGGGGCCGCTGCGTATTCAGCCTGCGGAATTCACCAAGCTGTCGCTGTTCTGTTATCTCGCTAACTACCTGGTGCGTAAAGTCGATGAAGTGCGTAACAACCTGCGCGGCTTCTTAAAACCGATGGGTGTGATTCTGGTGCTGGCAGTCTTACTGCTGGCGCAGCCTGACCTTGGTACGGTAGTGGTGCTGTTTGTCACGACGCTAGCGATGCTGTTTCTCGCTGGTGCGAAACTGTGGCAGTTCATTGCCATTATCGGCATGGGGATTTCGGCGGTGGTGCTGCTGATCCTTGCCGAACCGTATCGTATTCGCCGCGTAACCTCCTTCTGGAACCCATGGGAAGATCCGTTTGGCAGCGGCTACCAGTTAACGCAATCGCTGATGGCTTTTGGTCGCGGTGAGGTTTGGGGTCAGGGGTTAGGTAATTCAGTGCAAAAACTGGAGTATTTACCGGAAGCGCACACCGACTTCATCTTCGCCATCATTGGGGAAGAGCTGGGTTATATCGGTGTGGTATTGGCACTTTTAATGGTATTCTTCGTCGCTTTTCGCGCGATGTCGATCGGTCGCAAAGCACTGGAAATTGACCACCGTTTTTCAGGCTTTTTAGCCTGCTCCATCGGGATTTGGTTCAGCTTCCAGGCCCTGGTAAACGTCGGCGCGGCAGCAGGTATGCTGCCAACAAAAGGTCTGACGTTACCGCTGATCAGTTATGGTGGTTCCAGTTTGTTGATTATGTCGACGGCCATCATGTTTTTGTTACGTATTGATTATGAAACGCGTCTGGAAAAAGCCCAGGCGTTTACACGAGGTGCACGATGAGTGGTCAACCGAAGCGGTTAATGGTGATGGCAGGCGGTACCGGTGGGCATGTGTTCCCGGGGCTGGCGGTCGCGCACCATTTAATGGCCCAGGGCTGGCAGGTTCGTTGGCTGGGCACCGCCGATCGTATGGAAGCGGACTTAGTGCCGAAGCATGGCATTGAAATTGACTTTATTCGCATCTCCGGTTTGCGTGGTAAAGGTGTCAACGCGCTGCTTGCCGCCCCCGTGCGTATTTTTAATGCCTGGCGTCAGGCGCGCGCCATTATGAAGCAGTTTAAGCCTGATGTGGTGCTGGGGATGGGCGGCTATGTGTCCGGCCCTGGCGGTCTGGCTGCCTGGTCATTAGGCATCCCGGTTGTCCTGCATGAGCAGAACGGCATTGCGGGATTAACCAACAAGTGGCTGGCGAAGATTGCAACGAAGGTGATGCAGGCTTTTCCTGGCGCTTTCCCGAATGCGGAAGTGGTGGGTAACCCGGTACGCACCGACGTTCTGGCGCTGCCGTTGCCCGAAGCGCGTCTGGCGGGGCGTGAAGGCCCGGTTCGCGTGCTGGTCGTCGGGGGATCTCAGGGCGCACGCGTATTGAACCAGACGATGCCGCAGGTTGCCGCAAAGCTTGGTGACGCGGTGACTATCTGGCATCAGAGTGGCAAAGGCGCGCAGCAAACCGTTGAACAGGCGTATGCCGACGCGGGACAACCGCAGCACAAGGTCACTGAGTTTATTGATGATATGGCAGCCGCCTACGCGTGGGCGGATGTCGTAGTTTGTCGCTCCGGCGCGCTGACGGTAAGCGAAATTGCCGCTGCGGGTTTGCCTGCGCTGTTTGTGCCTTTCCAGCACAAAGACCGACAGCAGTACTGGAATGCGCTGCCGCTTGAGAAAGCGGGCGCCGCTAAAATTCTTGAGCAGCCGCAGTTTACTGTGGATGCCGTCGCGAACACCCTTTCCGGGTGGTCGCGAGAAACCTTATTAACCATGGCAGAACGTGCGCGCGCCGCATCCATACCGGATGCCACAGAGCGTGTTGCTAATGAAGTGAGCCGGGCTGCCCGGGCGTAATTGTGGTGATGCCTTTTGCATCGCATGAACTAAGAAGTTAATGGCTAAAGAATGAATACACAACAACTGGCAAAACTGCGTTCCATCGTGCCCGAAATGCGTCGCGTTCGGCACATTCACTTTGTCGGCATCGGTGGTGCTGGTATGGGCGGTATTGCCGAAGTTTTGGCCAATGAAGGTTATCAGATCAGTGGTTCTGACCTGGCGCCGAACCCGGTGACGCAGCAGTTGACGAATCTGGGCGCCACGATTTTCTTCAACCATCGCCCTGAAAATGTGCGTGATGCGAGCGTGGTGGTGGTATCCAGCGCGATTTCTGCGGATAACCCGGAAATTGTTGCGGCGCATGAAGCGCGTATTCCGGTGATCCGTCGTGCTGAAATGCTGGCGGAGTTAATGCGTTTTCGTCACGGTATCGCCATTGCCGGGACGCACGGTAAAACCACGACAACAGCGATGGTCTCCAGTATCTACGCAGAAGCGGGGCTGGATCCGACGTTTGTCAACGGCGGTCTGGTGAAGGCCGCAGGCGTCCATGCGCGTCTGGGTCATAGCCGTTATTTAATTGCGGAGGCGGATGAGAGCGATGCGTCGTTCCTGCATTTGCAGCCGATGGTAGCGATTGTTACCAATATCGAAGCCGATCATATGGATACCTACCATGGTGACTTCGAAAATTTAAAGCAGACGTTTATTAATTTCCTGCATAACTTGCCGTTTTATGGTCGTGCGGTTATGTGCGTTGACGACCCGGTGATCCGCGAGTTGTTGCCGCGAGTTGGTCGTCAAACCACAACCTATGGTTTCAGCGATGATGCTGATGTGCGCGTCGAAGATTACCAGCAGATTGGTCCACAAGGACACTTCACGCTGCTGCGTCAGGGGATGGCCGATTTACGCGTGACGTTGAACGCACCGGGCCGTCACAATGCGCTGAACGCGGCGGCGGCGGTGGCAGTGGCAACAGAAGAAGGCATTGAAGACGACGTAATTCTGCGCGCGCTGGAAAGTTTCCAGGGCACCGGACGCCGTTTTGACTTCCTCGGCGAATTCCCGCTGGAGCCGGTAAACGGTAAAGCCGGGACGGCGATGCTGGTGGATGATTATGGTCATCACCCAACGGAAGTGGATGCCACGATTAAAGCTGCTCGCGCGGGCTGGCCGGACAAAAATCTGGTAATGCTGTTCCAGCCGCACCGCTTTACGCGTACACGCGATTTGTATGACGACTTTGCCAACGTGCTGACTCAGGTCGATGCGCTGTTGATGCTGGATGTATACGCCGCGGGTGAAGCTGCGATTCCGGGGGCTGACAGCCGCTCGCTGTGCCGTACGATCCGTGGTCGCGGTAAGATCGACCCGATTCTGGTATCAGATCCGGCTCAGGTGGCAGACATGTTGGCGCCGGTATTAACCGGCAACGATCTGATTTTGGTGCAGGGCGCTGGAAATATCGGCAAAATCGCGCGTTCCTTAGCTGAAATCAAACTGAAGCCGCAAAACCCGGAGGAAGAACAACATGGCTGATAAAATCGCGGTCCTGTTAGGGGGAACCTCCGCAGAGCGTGACGTTTCGCTGAATTCCGGCGCGGCCGTACTGGCAGGGTTACGCGAAGGTGGTGTGGATGCTCATCCAATTGACCCAAAAGAGGTTGATGTCACGCTTTTGAAATCGATGGATTTTCAAAAGGTGTTTATTGCACTGCACGGTCGTGGTGGTGAAGATGGCACGTTGCAGGGCCTGCTGGAGCTGATTGGTCTGCCGTATACCGGTAGTGGCGTCATGGCTTCTGCCATTTCGATGGACAAACTGCGCAGCAAACTGTTGTGGCAGGGGGCTGGTTTACCGGTCGCGCCTTGGGTCGCATTGACTCGCGCTGAATTCGAAAAAGGTCTTAGCGATGAGGTGGTTACGGAGATTTCTGCGTTAGGTTTGCCGCTGATTGTGAAGCCAAGCCGTGAAGGCTCAAGCGTAGGGATGTCAAAAGTTGAAGAAGAAAATGCTTTGCATGGTGCATTAGCATTGGCTTTTCAGCATGATGAAGAAGTACTGATCGAAAAATGGCTCAGTGGCCCGGAATTTACAGTTGCGATGCTTGGTGAAGAAATTTTACCGTCAATACGTATCCAACCCGCGGGAACCTTCTATGATTATGAGGCGAAGTATCTCTCTGATGAGACACAATATTTCTGCCCTGCTGGTCTGGAAGTCGAACAAGAGGCCCGTTTACAGGAATTAGTCCTGAAAGCGTGGACCACATTGGGCTGTAAAGGTTGGGGTCGCATTGACGTCATGCTGGACAGCGATGGCCAGTTTTATCTGCTGGAAGCGAATACCTCTCCGGGTATGACCAGCCACAGTCTGGTGCCGATGGCGGCGCGTCAGGCGGGGCTGAGCTTCTCGCAGTTGGTGGTAAGAATTCTGGAGTTGGCGGACTGATATGTCGCAGGCTGCGCTGAACACGCGAAACGGTGATGAAGAAGAAGTAAACTCCTCACGCCGCAATAATGGAACGCGTCTTGCAGGAATATTGTTCCTGCTGACAGTGCTGTGCACCGTGTTTGTCAGCGGCTGGGTAGTGTTGGGGTGGATGGAAGATGCGCAACGTTTGCCTTTATCGAAACTGGTGTTAACCGGCGAACGGCATTACACGCGCAATGACGATATTCGTCAGTCCATTCTGGCGCTGGGCGCTCCGGGAACCTTTATGACTCAGGATGTGAACATCATTCAGAGTCAAATTGAACGCCTCCCCTGGATTAAACAGGCGAGCGTCAGAAAGCAATGGCCCGATGAATTGAAGATTCATCTGGTTGAATATGTGCCCATTGCGCGTTGGAATGACCAACATATGGTGGATGCTGAAGGAAATACGTTCAGTGTTCCAACCGGTCGGGCCAATAAGCAGGTATTACCCATGTTGTATGGACCGGAAGGCAGCGCAAGTGAAGTGTTGCAAGGGTTCCGCGATATGGGGCAGGTGCTGGCTAAGGATAGATTCACCCTGAAGGAAGCGGCGATGACCGCTCGTCGTTCCTGGCAGTTGACGCTGAATAACGATATTAAGCTGAATCTGGGCAGGGGCGATACGATAAAACGTTTGGCTCGCTTTGTGGAACTCTACCCGGTTTTACAGCAGCAGGCGCAAACCGATGGCAAACGGATTAGCTACGTTGATTTGCGTTATGACTCAGGAGCGGCAGTAGGCTGGGTTCCCTTGCCTCCTGAGGAATCTAATCAGCAACAGAATCAGGCACAGGCAGAACAACAATGATCAAGGCGACGGACAGAAAACTGGTAGTTGGACTGGAGATTGGCACCGCGAAGGTAGCCGCTTTAGTAGGGGAAGTTCTGCCCGACGGTATGGTCAATATCATTGGCGTGGGCAGTTGCCCATCGCGAGGTATGGATAAAGGCGGGGTGAATGACCTTGAGTCAGTGGTGAAGTGCGTACAGCGCGCCATTGACCAGGCTGAACTGATGGCAGATTGCCAGATTTCCTCGGTGTATCTGGCACTTTCCGGTAAACATATTAGCTGTCAAAATGAAATTGGTATGGTGCCCATTTCCGAAGAGGAAGTGACGCAGGAAGATGTGGAAAACGTAGTACATACGGCAAAATCCGTACGCGTTCGCGATGAACATCGTGTTCTGCACGTTATTCCGCAGGAATACGCCATCGACTACCAGGAAGGCATTAAAAATCCGGTCGGTCTTTCCGGCGTGCGTATGCAGGCAAAAGTCCATCTTATTACCTGCCACAACGACATGGCGAAGAACATTGTCAAAGCCGTTGAACGTTGTGGTCTGAAAGTTGACCAACTGATTTTTGCCGGGTTGGCAGCCAGTTATTCCGTGTTGACGGAAGATGAACGTGAGCTGGGTGTCTGCGTGGTAGATATTGGTGGTGGTACAATGGACATCGCCGTTTATACTGGCGGGGCGTTGCGCCACACTAAAGTGATCCCTTATGCAGGGAATGTAGTGACCAGCGATATCGCGTATGCCTTTGGTACGCCGCCGAGCGATGCTGAAGCCATCAAAGTGCGTCATGGATGCGCGCTGGGCTCCATCGTGGGTAAAGACGAAAGCGTTGAAGTGCCAAGCGTAGGTGGTCGTCCACCGCGTAGCCTGCAACGTCAGACCCTGGCAGAGGTCATTGAGCCGCGTTATACCGAGCTGCTCAACCTGGTCAACGAAGAAATTTTGCAATTACAAGAACAGCTTCGCCAGCAGGGTGTGAAACATCATCTGGCGGCGGGGATTGTGTTAACCGGTGGCGCTGCGCAAATTGAAGGTCTTGCGGCCTGCGCACAGCGCGTGTTCCATACGCAAGTACGTATTGGCGCACCGCTGAATATCACTGGTCTGACGGATTATGCCCAGGAGCCTTATTATTCAACGGCAGTGGGGCTGCTTCACTACGGGAAAGAATCCCATTTGAGTGGTGAGGCTGAAGTTGAAAAACGCGTTACGGCATCAGTTGGCTCGTGGATCAAACGACTCAATAGCTGGCTGCGAAAAGAGTTTTAATTTTTAAAGAGACCAACGCACATTAACGGTCTCAGGCGACAGGCACAACGGAGAGAGAAACTATGTTTGAACCTATGGAACTAACCAATGACGCGGTGATTAAAGTCATCGGCGTCGGCGGCGGCGGCGGTAATGCCGTTGAACACATGGTGCGCGAGCGCATCGAAGGTGTTGAATTCTTCGCGGTGAATACCGACGCTCAGGCGTTGCGTAAAACGGCGGTTGGACAGACCATTCAGATTGGTAGCGGCATCACCAAAGGTCTGGGCGCGGGTGCAAACCCGGAAGTCGGCCGTAATGCGGCAGACGAAGACCGTGAAGCTCTGCGTGCAGCGCTTGACGGCGCAGACATGGTGTTTATCGCAGCAGGCATGGGCGGCGGTACCGGTACCGGTGCAGCGCCAGTGGTTGCTGAAGTAGCAAAAGATTTAGGTATTCTGACCGTTGCTGTCGTGACTAAGCCTTTCAATTTTGAAGGTAAGAAGCGTATGGCATTCGCGGAGCAGGGTATCACCGAGCTGTCCAAACATGTGGACTCTCTGATCACTATTCCGAATGACAAGCTGCTGAAAGTGCTGGGTCGCGGAATCTCCCTGCTGGATGCGTTTGGCGCAGCGAACGACGTGCTGAAAGGCGCAGTCCAGGGTATCGCTGAACTGATTACTCGTCCGGGCCTGATGAACGTCGACTTTGCAGACGTGCGCACCGTGATGTCCGAAATGGGCTACGCGATGATGGGTTCAGGCGTGGCAAGCGGTGAAGACCGTGCAGAAGAAGCGGCTGAAATGGCTATCTCTTCTCCGCTGCTGGAAGACATCGATCTGTCTGGCGCGCGCGGCGTGCTGGTCAACATTACTGCGGGCTTCGACCTGCGTCTGGATGAGTTCGAAACCGTCGGTAACACGATTCGTGCCTTTGCATCGGATAATGCGACCGTGGTTATCGGTACCTCCCTGGACCCGGATATGAACGACGAACTGCGCGTCACCGTTGTTGCGACTGGAATTGGTATGGACAAACGTCCTGAAATCACTCTGGTGACCAACAAGCAGGTACAGCAGCCGGTAATGGATCGTTACCAGCAGCACGGCATGGCGCCGTTGACGCAAGAGCAGAAACCGGTAGCGAAAGTGGTTAACGACAATACGCCGCAAACCACCAAAGAGCCGGATTATCTGGATATCCCAGCATTCCTGCGTAAGCAAGCTGATTAAGAATTAGCTGGAATTTGGGAATTGTGGCTCTTTGTGCTAAACTGGCCCACCGAATGTATAGTACACTTCGGTTGGATAGGTAATTTGGCGAGATTATACGATGATCAAACAAAGGACTCTTAAACGTATCGTTCAGGCGACTGGCGTCGGTTTGCATACCGGCAAAAAAGTCACCCTGACATTACGCCCTGCGCCGGCCAACACCGGGGTCATCTATCGTCGCACCGACTTGAATCCTCCGGTAGATTTCCCGGCCGATGCCAAATCTGTGCGTGATACCATGCTCTGTACGTGTCTGGTCAATGAGCATGATGTACGGATTTCAACCGTAGAGCACCTTAATGCTGCTCTGGCGGGTTTAGGTATCGATAACATCGTTATTGAAGTTAACGCACCGGAAATCCCGATCATGGATGGCAGTGCCGCTCCGTTCGTTTATCTGCTGCTTGATGCAGGTATTGAAGAACTGAGCAGCGCCAAAAAATTTGTTCGCATCAAAGAGACCGTTCGTGTCGAAGATGGCGATAAGTGGGCTGAGTTTAAGCCGTATAATGGTTTTACGTTGGATTTCACCATCGACTTTAACCATCCGGCGATCGACTCCAGCACGCAGCGCTACGCGATGAACTTCTCTGCGGATGCGTTCATGCGTCAGATCAGCCGTGCGCGTACTTTCGGCTTCATGCGTGATATCGAATATCTGCAGTCCCGCGGCCTGTGCCTGGGCGGCAGCTTCGATTGTGCCATCGTTGTTGACGATTATCGCGTATTGAACGAAGACGGCCTGCGTTTTGAAGATGAATTCGTTCGTCACAAAATGCTCGACGCGATCGGTGACTTGTTCATGTGTGGTCACAACATTATTGGTGCATTTACCGCGTATAAATCCGGTCATGCATTGAATAACAAACTGCTGCAGGCGGTCCTGGCAAAACAGGAAGCCTGGGAATATGTGACCTTCCAGGACGATGCAGAACTGCCGTTGGCGTTCAAAGCACCATCGACCGTACTGGCATAACGACATACGCTGTCGCATAAATTCGACTGGTAAATCTGGCACTCTCTCCGGCCAGGTGAGCCAGTCGTTTTTTTATCTTCCGAGTGCAAACCACCTTATCTGAAGCGACTTTTTCCCCACAGGTAGATTAAAATACCGTTCGATCGCTGCTTTCTTAAGCATATTTACCCGCGACTTGCTGTCATTACTGCTGTGGTGCGAACGCATTAATGGTAAGATTTGTGCGCAAAAAATGGTTTTGCATTTGTAACCCCAAACGCAGGGTATATCAGGTGGCAATAACGTGAGTGGAATACTGACGCGCTGGCGACAGTTAGGCAGACGGTACTTCTGGCCGCATCTCCTGTTGGGGATGGTCGCGGCTAGTTTTGGCCTGCCCGCGCTCGGTAATGCTGCTGAACCTAATACTCCCGCGAAGGCGACCGCCAGCAATCACGATCAAGGTGCTAAAGTAAACTTTAGCCAGCTTGCTTTGCTGGAAGCGACCAATCGGCGCCCAAATTTTACCGTCGATTACTGGCATCAACATGCCATTCGTACGGTTATCCGCCATCTTTCTTTTGCCATGGCACCTCAGGCGTTGCCCGTTGCCGAAGAGCCATTGCCAATCCAGGCGCACCATCTTGCGTTACTGAATACGCTCAGCGCGATGCTGACGCAAGAAGGCACTCCGCCCGCGACAGTAAGTCGCGTGACATACGCACACTTTACCTCTCAGGCCGCGTTTAGCGTTCCGGTCTGGATTAGCCAGCAGCAGGGTATCCGCGCTGGTCCTCAACGCCTCAGCTAAAAAAGAACCTTCCAACTTATAATTTTTGACTCCGCACCGCGGGGCGTTTGAGATTTTATTATGCTAATCAAATTATTAACGAAAGTATTCGGTAGCCGTAACGAGCGTACGCTGCGTCGTATGCGTAAAGTGGTCAATGTCATCAATGCGATGGAACCGGAGATGGAAAAACTCTCCGATGATGAACTGAAAGCGAAGACCGCTGAATTCCGCGCCCGTCTGGAAAAAGGTGCCAGCGTTGAGAGCCTGATCCCGGAAGCGTTCGCAGTAGTGCGTGAAGCGAGTAAGCGCGTGTTCGGTATGCGTCACTTCGACGTTCAGCTGCTGGGCGGTATGGTGCTTAACGATCGCTGCATCGCGGAAATGCGTACTGGTGAAGGTAAAACCCTGACCGCGACGCTGCCAGCCTACCTGAACGCATTAAGCGGGAAGGGCGTACACGTGGTTACCGTGAACGACTATCTGGCTCAGCGTGATGCCGAAAATAACCGCCCGCTGTTTGAATTCCTCGGCATGACCGTTGGTATCAACATGTCTGGCCTGCCTGCGCCAGCCAAGCGTGAAGCCTACAACGCCGATATTACTTACGGTACCAATAACGAATACGGCTTTGACTATCTGCGCGACAACATGGCGTTTAGTCCGGAAGAGCGTGTTCAACGTAAACTGCACTATGCGCTGGTCGATGAAGTCGACTCCATCCTGATCGATGAAGCGCGTACGCCGCTGATCATTTCCGGCCCGGCTGAAGACAGCTCGGAAATGTACAAAAAAGTTAATAAAATCATCCCGCACCTGATCCGTCAGGAGAAGGAAGATTCCGACACGTTCCAGGGCGAAGGCCACTTCTCTGTTGATGAGAAAGCGCGCCAGGTTAACCTGACCGAGCGTGGTCTGGTACTGATTGAAGAGCTGCTGGTTAACGAAGGCATTATGGACGAGGGCGAGTCACTGTACTCTCCTGGTAACATTATGCTGATGCACCACGTGACTGCCGCACTGCGTGCGCACGTGCTGTTTACCCGCGACGTAGATTACATCGTGAAAGACGGCGAAGTTATCATCGTCGATGAACACACCGGTCGTACCATGCAGGGGCGTCGCTGGTCCGATGGGCTGCACCAGGCTGTTGAAGCTAAAGAAGGCGTAGAGATCCAGAACGAGAACCAGACGCTGGCATCTATTACCTTCCAGAACTACTTCCGTTTGTACGAAAAACTGGCCGGTATGACCGGTACAGCCGACACTGAAGCGTTTGAATTTAGCTCCATCTACAAACTGGATACCGTGGTTGTGCCGACTAACCGTCCGATGATCCGTAAGGATTTACCGGATCTGGTGTACATGACCGAAGCGGAAAAAATTCAGGCGATCATTGAAGATATTAAAGAGCGTACTGCAAATGGCCAGCCGGTACTGGTAGGTACTATCTCCATTGAAAAATCGGAAGTAGTGTCTAACGAGCTGAGCAAAGCGGGTATCAAACACAACGTTCTGAACGCCAAGTTCCACGCCAACGAAGCTGCAATCGTCGCCCAGGCGGGTTATCCGTCAGCCGTGACTATCGCGACGAACATGGCAGGTCGTGGTACCGATATCGTGCTGGGCGGTAGCTGGCAGGCGGAAGTTGCCGAGCTGGAAAACCCAACTCCGGAACAAATCGCGCAGATTAAAGCCGAGTGGCAGGTTCGCCATGACGCGGTATTAGCAGCCGGTGGCTTGCATATTATCGGTACCGAGCGTCACGAATCTCGCCGTATCGATAACCAGCTGCGTGGTCGTTCGGGCCGTCAGGGTGACGCGGGCTCTTCCCGTTTCTATCTGTCGATGGAAGATGCGCTGATGCGTATTTTTGCCTCTGACCGCGTGTCAGGCATGATGCGTAAACTGGGTATGAAGCCTGGCGAAGCCATTGAACACCCATGGGTGACCAAAGCAATTGCTAACGCGCAGCGTAAAGTGGAAAGCCGCAACTTCGATATTCGTAAGCAGTTGCTGGAATATGATGACGTCGCCAACGACCAGCGTCGTGCTATCTACACCCAGCGTAACGAACTGCTGGACGTAACTGATGTTAGCGAAACCATCAACAGCATCCGCGAAGATGTCTTCAAAGCAACTATTGATGCCTATATTCCGCCGCAGTCTCTGGAGGAAATGTGGGATATCCCGGGTCTGCAGGAACGTCTGAAAAACGACTTCGATCTTGAGATGCCGATTTCAGAGTGGCTGGATAAAGAGCCTGAGCTGCACGAAGAAACGCTGCGTGAACGTATCCTGGCAAACGCCATCGAAGTTTATCAGCGTAAAGAGGAAGTTGTGGGCGCGGAGATGATGCGTCACTTCGAAAAAGGCGTGATGCTGCAAACTCTCGACTCCCTGTGGAAAGAGCACCTTGCTGCGATGGACTATCTGCGCCAGGGTATCCACCTGCGTGGTTATGCGCAAAAAGATCCGAAGCAGGAATACAAGCGTGAATCTTTCTCTATGTTTGCGTCAATGCTGGAATCACTGAAATACGAAGTGATCAGCACCCTGAGCAAAGTTCAGGTGCGTATGCCTGAAGAAGTCGAAGCTATGGAGCAGCAGCGTCGTGAAGAAGCTGAGCGCTTAGCGCAGATGCAGCAATTGAGCCATAAAGGCGACGATTCTGCCGCGGCAGAAGAGCTGGCAGCACAAACTGGCGATCGTAAAGTGGGTCGTAACGATCCGTGTCCTTGCGGCTCTGGCAAAAAATACAAACAGTGCCACGGCCGTCTGAGCTAAGAAAATAACTTACTGAAAAGGCGCAGAATTCTGCGCCTTTTTTATGGACGATAAAGATGAAAATACTGCAAATCGCCGTCGGGATTATTCGTAATCATCAACATGAAATTTTTATCACCCAGCGTGCGGCTGATGCCCACATGGCCAATAAGCTGGAGTTCCCCGGCGGGAAAATTGAAGCGGGCGAAACACCGGAGCAGGCGCTGATTCGCGAGCTACAGGAAGAAGTGGGGATCACGCCGACTCAAAGCTCATTGTTCGAAAAGCTGGAGTATCAGTTTCCGGACAGGCATATCACTCTGTGGTTCTGGCTGGTTGAAAGCTGGGAAGGCGAGCCGTGGGGAAAAGAGGGGCAACCGGCGCAGTGGATTGCGCAAGATGCTCTGAATGCGCAGGATTTCCCGCCCGCGAATGCACCGGTCATTGAAAAGCTGATAGCTGGCTAATGGTGCTGTAGGCCGGATAAGGCAATGCCGCATCCGGCAAATTATGGCGGGGGCGCTACGCATGCTCGCCCAACGTTTTAGTTCGTAGGCCTGATAAGCGCAGCGCCATCAGGCAAAACAACATAAAATGCCGGATGCGGCGTTGCCTAATCCGACCCACCGTTTTAGCAGAATTACTTCTGTTCTTCACTCCAGTCGTCGCTTTCTGACAGATCGCCAGAGCTTGGGATGCGTTTCTCTTCTGCGGCCCACTCTCCCAGATCGATTAACTGGCAGCGCTTGCTGCAGAATGGGCGAAACGGACTGACCTCAGCCCATACTACAGGCTTGCCGCAGGTTGGGCAGTTGACGATGGTTTGTTCAGACATGTTGACTCCTTAACAGCACGCCAGTTCAAAATCGAGGCGCTCAGGCACCTGACCATTCTCGCTATCCAGCGGCATAAAGCGGATGGCAAAACGGCTCTTATGACCAGAAATTTGCGGATAAAGCAGCGAATCAAGCGGCAGCTGTAAGCGCAGCAGATCTGCATCTTCGCCGTTGTCCTGATAAAAACCATTCAGGCTGGTTTGCTTACGAAACGGCGCTGAGTTGCGAATTAAATCCAGTACCAGCGACAGCGCCTGATTGAGCGGATTCAGGCTGGCAAGCCAGGTTTCAACCTGCGCGTTACGATGCGACTGTTCCAGGTGTAACCAGATATGCAGGGTCGGCAGATCGAAACTGCAGCACCCGCCAGGAATACTTAAACGCTGACGGACGAGACCAATCAGACGATCTTCGCGCAGCGTCTGTCCAATACGCGGGGCAGAAATCAGAATGCTGCCTGCACTTTTTAACTGCTGACGCAAAGAGTCGATTCTGCTTTGATCGACGCCGGGAACTTCGACCCAGGCCTGGAGTTTACGCTGCTGTCGTTCCAGTTCCTTGAGGAGTTCGGTGCGGACTTCGCCGCGTTCAAATACATCCAGTAAATCTCCGATATTGCGGAAAAAATGCAGAGCGCCGGCATGGTCAGCAATGGGCAAATTAACGGAGAGCTGTTGGATTAAAAACTCAATGCGCAGCCATGTGCGCATCTTCTCATTGAGAGGGTGTTCAAAAAGGACCTGGGTGTGCATTACGGTTTTTCCTGTGAGACAAACTGCGACGCGCATTGCAAATAGAGCGCGTGCAGGCGGGCGACATCCGAGGCGATGGCTTCCGGTGCGCCATTATTATCAATAACATCGTCTGCCACGACCAGCCGCGCTTCACGCGTTGCCTGGGCAGCAAGAATTTGTTCAACATGCTCACGCGTGACGTCATCACGCTGCATGGTGCGTCTGAGCTGGGTTTCGGGGGTGACATCCACCACGAGTACGCGGTCGGCTTTTTTATACAGCGAATTTTCCACCAGCAAAGGGACAACCCATAGCAGATAAGGAGAGGTTACTTGCTGAAACTGACGCTGCGTTTCCTGCTGAATAAGCGGATGGAGCAGGGCATTCAGCCAGCTTTTCTCCTCAGGATTGGAAAAAATGCGTTCGCGTAAAATGCGTCGCTGCAACGATCCGTCTGCGGCTATAACGTCGGAACCAAAATGTTCTTCGATCGCCTTAAGAGCAGGTGTGCCGGGTTCAACCACCTGGCGCGCAATAATATCTGCATCAATGACGTTTATTCCGAGGTCAGCGAACGCATTTGCAACGGTGCTTTTACCACTGCCAATGCCGCCGGTTAAGGCTACCGTATACCTCATAGATGCCGATCCTGGAGTTTAAGTTTGATTATCAAACAGTTAAAAGTTATGCGTGCGAAGGCGAGGCTGCTGCAGGATTAACCTACTATTCGCCAGGTAAATTTATGGGATTGTAGCGTAAAAAAAGAGAATTTCGCAGTCTTGCGCGCCATTGATTAGTGCGTATGATAGCGTCACTGGAGTTGTGAGTTTCGATTTTTCGCCATTAACCCCAGGAATCCGCACATGCGTATCGAAGAAGATCTGAAGTTAGGTTTCAAAGACGTTCTTATCCGCCCTAAGCGTTCTACTCTCAAAAGCCGTTCCGATGTTGAGCTGGAACGTCAATTTACCTTTAAGCATTCAGGTCAGACCTGGTCCGGCGTACCTATTATTGCCGCGAACATGGACACTGTCGGGACGTTTGCCATGGCAACGGCACTGGCATCCTTCGACATCCTGACCGCTGTGCACAAACACTATTCTGTTGAAGACTGGGCCGCCTTCATCGCAGAGAGCTCTGCCGATGTGCTCAAACACGTAATGGTTTCAACCGGTACGTCTGATGCAGATTTCGAAAAAACTAAACAGATTCTGGCGCTCAACCCCGCGCTGAACTTTATCTGCATTGATGTGGCCAATGGCTACTCAGAGCATTTTGTTCAGTTCGTGTCGAAAGCGCGTGAAGCATGGCCGACAAAAACGATCTGTGCGGGCAATGTGGTCACCGGTGAAATGTGTGAAGAGCTGGTGCTCTCCGGTGCTGATATTGTCAAAGTCGGCATTGGCCCAGGTTCAGTATGTACCACACGTGTAAAAACCGGCGTTGGCTATCCACAGCTTTCTGCAGTTATTGAATGCGCCGATGCAGCCCACGGTCTGGGTGGCATGATTGTCAGCGACGGCGGTTGCACAATGCCGGGTGACGTGGCAAAAGCGTTCGGTGGCGGCGCAGACTTCGTGATGCTTGGCGGCATGCTGGCTGGTCATGAAGAAAGTGGCGGCAAAATTGTTGAGGAGAACGGTGAGAAATTCATGCTGTTCTACGGTATGAGTTCTGAATCTGCCATGACGCGTCACGTAGGTGGTGTTGCACAGTACCGCGCCGCAGAAGGTAAAACCGTCAAGTTGCCACTGCGCGGCCCGGTTGATAATACCGCTCGCGATATCCTCGGCGGCCTGCGTTCTGCCTGTACCTATGTCGGTGCATCCCGTCTGAAAGAGCTGACCAAACGTACAACGTTTATTCGTGTACAGGAACAAGAAAACCGTGTTTTCAATAGCCTGTAAGAACAGCTAGTTCTGTGAAATGCCTGATGGCGTTACGCCGCCATCCGGCATTTGAATTTATCACACTCCGCTCATCGCATCTCCCAAATGGAAAATCGGTAAATACATCGCGACGACTAGGGTACCGATGATAAGCCCCGTAATGATCAGCAACGCAGGCTCAAGTAATGCAGCCAAATTCTCAGCCTGAGCCAGGGTTTTCTCGCCATGGTGATGCGCAAGATTGCGCAGCATTGCATCCAGCGAGCCGGAAGCTTCACCAGTTCTGACCAGCTGTATACACAATGGGCTGAATTCACCACTATTTTTAAGCGCTAACCAGATCGGTTTTCCAGCGCTGATATCCTGCTGAACCAGTGCTAAACGTTGCGACCAGAAAGGGTTAGCCAGCGTTTCGGTAACGCTCTCAAGACCCTGCAAAAAGGGAATGCCCGCATTTTGCGTTAACGCCAGAACAGTGAATATCTGCGTGAGTTTTTGCCCTCTCACCATCGGCCCTATGACCGGGAGGCTGAGCAGCAATTTCTGGCGAAGAATGAGCCAGTACGGTTTCTGCTTTATCAAATGATGTGTGGCAACTGCTACCAGGCCAAGTGCTACCGTCAGCCATCCCCATTGGCTGCTACAGTGTGCGATGGTAATAATCCAGTGAGTGAGCGCCGGTAGCGGGGTGTTGAACGTTTGGTAGATAGCGGCAAACTCAGGGAGTACAAACTGCAGCATCGCAAATACGACCATCACTGCCATTGTTATGATGATGATCGGATAGCGCAGGGCTTTTCTAACTTTATCAGCAAGTTGCTGTTGTTTCTTTTGCTGGTGGGCGAGTTCAAAACAGCAGTCGTCCAGCTTACCCGTAAGCTCTCCGGTGCGGATCATTGCCTGGTAAAGGGGCGGAAAAACGTGTTGCCATTGTGATAACGAGGTGGAGAGGGTAATGCCCTGTTCCATATCGTAAGCCAGCGTACGCAGTAGCGCCTGCCATTGACTGCTGGGATGCTGTTCAGCAAGCAGAGCTAGCCCTGTTGAGAGCGTTAACCCTGCCTTTAGTAATGTCGCCAACTGGTGTATGGTTTCGGCACTTCTTGTACGGCTCCAGTGCGAGGTTTTGACACGCATACGTTTAATGCGCAGCGGCGTAATCTGTTGTTTCTCAAGAGCCAGCATCAATGACGGTCGGGTATCGGCCCATAGTGTGCCTTCCAGCGATTTACCTTCGTTGTTAATACCTTGCCAGCGCCAAAGCTGTTTAGTGGACATGAGGCATGCCCAGTACACGAATCAGCTCTTCAAATGTCGTTAACCCTTGCTCGACGGCCTGACAGCCATTCTCGAATAGCGTTCTCATTCCTGATTGCTGAGCATCAGACTCCACTTCGTCTACGGATGTGCCACTGGCAATACTCTGACGTAATGCCGGAGTAACAGGGAGCACTTCAAACAATGCAGCACGACCATAAAATCCGTGATAACAATGTTTACAGCCAGGGGCCTGCCAATTCGGTAGTGGTGTAGGCCAGACAGCTTTCGGGAGCGTGATAGGCGTACTCTGACGTTGTCGGCAATGGGGGCACAACTTTCTGACCAACCGCTGTGCAATAACGAGCGTCAGCGCGGAGGCGATCATCCAGCGTGCGACACCCATTTGTTGCAAGCGCACCAGCGTTTCACTGGTGGAATTGGTATGCAGCGTAGAAAGAACCAGATGGCCGGTTTGCGCGGCTTTAAGGGCTATTTCGGCCGTTTCGCCATCGCGGATTTCACCCACCATGATAATGTCGGGATCCTGGCGCAGCAGAGCACGTAAGACTCCCTGAAAAGTCAGGCCGGCACGTGGGTGAATTTGCGTCTGGTTGAGACCTGCGATCGGGATCTCTACCGGATCTTCCACGCTACAAAGATTCACATCCGGGGTGTTTCGGGTTTGCAGCGCACTGTACAGCGTGACCGTTTTGCCGCTTCCGGTAGGCCCGGTAACCAGAATCAGCCCCTGAGGCTGCTGCAAGGCTTGCGAAAATGCGGCCAGCTGCGCGTCTTGCATTCCCAGCGCGGCGATCTCCAGTGACTGATCGACCTGATGAAGTAGCCGCAACACGACCTTTTCGCCGTAGCGACAGGGCAGGGTGGCGATGCGAAACGAGACCGGCTCTCCTGAAATCTCAACGGTAAATTGTCCGTCTTGTGGAAGCCGATGCTCGGCGATATCCAGGCTGCCTAATACTTTTAACCTTGCGGTAATGGCAATGCCCATCTCGGTCGTCACTTCCGGTAAAGCGTGAAGCACGCCATCTACGCGTAATCTGATTCGATAGTGATTTTCCTCGGGTTCAAAATGAATATCAGAAGCCCGTTGCGTCAGAGCGGAATGAAACGTCTGATTCAGCAAGTCTGCTGCGCTGGCGCTGCTTTTCGTGACCACTGCCGGGAGCATTGTCTGCGGTGTATGTGTGTGGCCTTCCATTTGCTGACGTGTCCAGCAGACAATGTCGATGCGCCGGATGGTGGCAAAATGCAGCGCATCCAGCAGCTCGTGTGATGGGGCGTCTACGACGGCGATATGCACTACTTCATTGTCTGCATCCAGTAATATTGCCTGATAACGTTGGCATAGCGCCGTAAGTTGGGTGGTGTTCATCTCTGTTCCTTAGTGGGTATCAAAGCGGAAAATGTCTTCACAGGCCTGCTGCAATGCGCTGTCGTTCTGGATGACGCAGTTTCGGTTCCAACCGGTAATGCCGTTGGCATTGTCCCAACCTGGCGTCATGGTGATGCTTAGCCCGTTCAGGCTTTCCTGCCCACTAAGACTGACAACTCCCTTTTCAACGCTCATGGCTGAGACGTAACGGGTAGTTGTTGGAGAGGGAATACCATTCGTTCCGGCATCGCAGGTATCTGTTCCGCCATGCTCCAGTGCACAGAGCTCAACTGCCGTGCGATAGGGGACAAAGGTTTGCAGCATGTCTGTCAGCGCGGCTTTGCGCAGATAGTTTTGATATGCCGGAATGCCGATGGCGCTAAGGATGGCAATAATGCCAATTACCACCATGAGTTCGATAAGTGTAAAGCCTCGTTGCTTGTTCATCGTTCGCTCCTTGAGTTTGCTGGCGCTACTTTGGCAAACCGACGGGAGGACGACGAGAGACAAAAAACAAAACGGGAAAGTGGGTTCAGAGGATTTTTACGAAATTACAGAGTCAGACAATGTATTTGCGAAGAGACTCGAAGAAACTGCCGGATGGTGGTGTAAATGCCGTATCCGGCTTACAGAATAAACTTGTATAGTAGGCCCGATAAGCGAAGCGTCATCGGGCAATACAATCAGCAATTAGCGAAATCGCATGGAGAGATCGAGTGCGCGAACATGTTTGGTCAGTGCGCCAACGGAGATAAAGTCGACACCGGTTTCGGCAAATTCGCGCAGCGTTTCATGGGTGACGTTGCCCGACACTTCCAGACGCGCCTGGCCGTTGGTGCGTTTTACCGCTTCGCGCATTTGGTCAGTTTCGAAGTTATCGAGCATGATGATGTCGGCCCCGGCTTTCAGCGCGTCGTCTAGCTCATCCAGGCTTTCTACTTCGACTTCAACCGGCACATCCGGGTGCAACCAGAAGGCTTTTTCGACGGCCTGACGTACCGAGCCGGAAGCAATAATGTGGTTTTCTTTTATCAGGAAGGCGTCGGAGAGCCCCAAACGATGATTCGCGCCGCCGCCGCACAATACGGCGTATTTTAGCGCGGTACGCAGTCCCGGCAGTGTTTTACGCGTATCCAGCAGTTGGGTCTTGGTTCCCACTAACAGGTCGACGTATTTACGCACTTCGCTCGCTACACCTGAAAGCGTCTGCACAAAATTCAGCGCAGTACGTTCACCGGTCAGTAAAACGCGGGAAGGGCCGTCCAGTTCAAACAGCGGCTGATTGGCCTTTATGCTGTCGCCATCTTCGACATGCCAGGTGATGTTGACATCATCGCCAGCCAGCTGAATAAAGACCTCTTCCACCCAACGTTTTCCACAAAAAACGCCATCTTCGCGGGTGATTACGGTGGCATGGGAGCGCATGTCTTCGGGTAAAAGCTGTGCGGTGATATCGTTATTGGCATCAACTTCTCCGCCTAAATCTTCACGCAGCGCCTGAGCTACAGCGGCAGGGATATCCAGATTTATGCGTTCCAACAGCGCGTCACGTCGGTAGTCAGGGTTATAGCGGCGAGGCGGCATGATAAAACTCCAAATTGCTAACGAATCATAAGGTGGAAACATGCTACCCTGAACCTGATATGAGCACCACCAATAAGGAGATTCTGCATGTTGTTAGACGAGGGCTGGCTGGCAGAGGCGCGACGCGTCCCCTCTCCGCATTACGATTGCCGCCCGGATGACGAAAACCCTTCTCTGCTGGTGGTGCATAATATCAGCCTGCCGCCCGGCGAGTTTGGCGGCCCGTGGATAGACGCGCTGTTTACGGGCACGATTGATCCCAACGCCCATCCTTATTTTGCCGGGATCGCCCATCTGCGTGTTTCGGCCCATTGTTTGATTCGCCGTGACGGTGAAATCGTGCAATATGTGCCTTTTGATAAACGCGCCTGGCATGCGGGTGTGTCGAGCTATCAAGGGCGAGAACGCTGTAATGATTTTTCAATTGGTATTGAGTTGGAAGGGACGGATACGCTGGCCTATACCGATGCGCAGTATCAGCAACTGGCTGCCGTGACGAATACTCTGGTTACGCGTTATCCGGCCATTGCTAACAACATGACAGGACATTGCAATATTGCGCCCGAGCGTAAGACCGATCCCGGGCCGTCCTTTGACTGGGCAAGGTTCCGCGCCCTGGTCACCCCCTCGTCGCACAAGGAGATGACATGACGCTGTTTACAACATTATTGGTGTTGATTGTTGAACGCCTGTTTAAGCTGGGTGAGCACTGGCAGCTTGATCACCGGATTGAAGCTTTTTTCCGCCGGACTAAGCATTTCTCGATGATGCGTACGGTAGGCATGACTCTTATTGCGATGGGGGTGACATTTCTGCTACTGCGCGTACTTCATGGGCTGTTGTTTAATGTTCCGTTGCTGGTGGCGTGGATCTTAATTGGCTTGCTGTGCATCGGTGCTGGCAAGGCGCGCCTTCACTATCACGCTTACCTGAACGCGGCTGCTCGCGATGATGCTCACGCCCGTGATGCGATGGCCAGCGAGCTGACGCTTATCCATGGGGTTCCGCCGGACTGCGATGAGCGTGAATTCTTGCGCGAACTGCAGAACGCGCTGTTATGGAACAACTTCCGCTTTTATCTGGCACCGTTATTTTGGCTGATTGTCGGTGGTCCGTGGGGACCTGTGACGCTGGTTGGTTATGCTTTTTTACGTGCCTGGCAGTCCTGGCTGGCGCGCTATCAGACACCGCACCAGCGTCTGCATTCAGGTATTGATGCGATCCTGCATGTGCTGGATTGGATCCCGGTGCGTCTGGCGGGCGTGGTCTATGCGCTATTGGGACACGGTGAGAAGGCGCTGCCGGCCTGGTTTGCCTCGCTTGCGGATCTGCACACGTCGCAATATCAGGTGCTTACGCGTCTGGCGCAGTTCTCGCTGGCGCGTGAACCGCACACCGATAAAGTCGAAACGCCAAAAGCTGCCGTTTCGCTGGCGAAGAAAACCTCGTTTGTGGTGGTGGTGGTTATTGCGGTGCTCACCATTTATGGGGCATTAGTATAGCGTTGTGCCGGATGGCGCTAACGCTTATCCGGCTTAAAATGAAAAAACGTGTAGGCCCGGTAAGCGTTAGCGCCACCGGGCAGTGCAACGGTTTAGTTCGTATCAGCAGGCGGCACGCCAAAATCTGGCATGCCGTTTTCGTCCCAACGCACGAGCTTCAGACGAGTGTGGCGGTTTGGGTCGTACAGCGGATCGCCCTCGATTTCGGTGTAGTTTCTCGCGTGATACACCAGCACATCTTCACCTTCCGGCGTTTGTGTAAAGCTGTTGTGTCCTGGCCCAAACTGGCGGTTTTCATAACTGGTGGTAAAGACCGGGCGCGGTGATTTGTGCCAGTTCTGTGGGTTGAGCGGATCGGCGTTGAGGTCAATCCACAATAATCCCATACAGTAGTTCTCATCGGTGGCGCTGGCGGAATAGCTGATAAACAGCTTATCGCCATGAACCATGACGGCAGGACCTTCGTTGACCCAAAAACCCCGGCATTCCCAGTCATACTCAGGGTGGCTTAGCATGATCGGCTCGCCTTTAATCGTCCATGGATTTTCCAGCTCTGCGAGATAGATATTGGAGTTTCCGGCGATATCGGGAGACTTCTGCGCCCAGAGGTACCACTGTTTTCCCTGATGGTTAAAGGTGGTGGCATCAAGCGCAAAGGTATCAAACTGCGTTTTAATCTGACCTTTCTCAGTCCACTGGCCGGTCAGCGGATCGGCGTCGGCACATTCGAGCGCAAACATGCGATGCTGGAACATCCCCAGCTTGTCGAGCGACTGTGTATGGGTGGCAGCAAAATAGATGTACCACTTGCCTGCCAGATGATGGATTTCGGGTGCCCAGATGAGTTGGCTCATGGGGCCGCTTTCTGGTTTGCGCCAGACGACAACCTGGGCGGCGGTGCGCAACCCTTCCAGCGAGTCGGCCCGGCGTATCTCCAGGCGGTCATATTCGGGTACTGAAGCAATGAAATAATAGTGGCTACCGTCACGTAAGATAAACGGATCGGCACGCTGTTCAATAAAGGGATTTGGCCACTGATTCATTAGGCTTTCCTTACGGTTTCAGTCGTTTTTATATCGTGGTATTCATTCAGTTCACGGTAGTTGGCGCGGCGCTTTTCTAAATCTGTCTGGATTTGCTGCATAAACTCGCGGTCAACTTTCAGCAGACGAACCACGCCTGCGGTAATCAGGTAGCCTACGCCCGGTATGATGGTAAACAGCAGCATAATACCGTTAATGGCAGAGTCGCTTTGCGCTTTCGCCCCAGCGTCGTAACCGTACCAGGAGAGCAGGAAGCCGACCATCGCTCCGGCAATCGCCAGGCCCAGTTTCAGGAAGAACAGGTTACCGGAGAAGCTGATTCCGGTGATGCGTTTACCGGTTTTCCACTCGCCATAGTCATCGACATCCGCCATCAGCGACCAGTGCAGCGGAGAAGGAATTTGGTGCAGGATGTTGAGCAGGAAGTAGAGCACCATAATCATCATGGTGGCTTTCGGATCGAAGAAGTAAAACGCGGCAGAGAAAATCGCCAGGATAATATTGGTCCAGAAGAAGACTTTCAGTTTGCACCAGCGATCGGTTAATACCTTCGCCAGCATACTGCCGATCATCATGCCGACCACACCAAGACTGATAAACAGCGTTGCGAACTGCGTGCTTTGCTGCATAACCCAGGTCACGTAGTACATGGTGGCAGCCATGCGAATAAAGCCCGGACAGACGTTGCACAGTGTTAACAGCAGAATTTTTACCCACTGATCGTTCTTCCACACGTCTTTCAGATCGGCTTTTAAATCATCATTGGTCTGGACAGCAGGGCGTACGCGTTCACGGACCGTAGCGAAGCAAAACAGGAACATACACATGCCGATGAAAGCCAGAACCGCCATCGCCATCTGATATCCTTTGGCTTTGTCTTCCCCGCCGAACCAGTCGGCCATTGGCAGCAAGGTGAGAGACAGAAGCAGGGTTGCAATGCCTACCAACACAAAGCGATATGACTGGCAGGCGACGCGTTCCTTCGGATCGTTGGTGATGACGCTACCGAGCGAGCAGTAGGGAATGTTGATCGCTGTATAAGTAATAGATAGCAGGAAGTAGGTAACGAACGCATAGATAACTTTGCTGTTATAGGTCCACTCAGGGGTGGTAAACATTAGTACGCTGAATAATGCGTACGGGAAAGCCATCCATAAAAGCCATGGACGAAATCGACCATATTTACTACGGGTGCGGTCGGCCATCGCGCCCATTATTGGGTCGGTAACGGCGTCGATAACGCGTACTGAGAGCAGTAATACGCCGACCAGTGCAGGTGCCAGACCAAAAATGTCTGTGTAAAAATAGTTAACAAACAACATGATGGCGCCAAAGATGATGTTGCATCCGGCGTCGCCCATTCCATAGCCGATCTTTTCTTTCACCGTGAGCTTACTGGTTTCCATCAACTGCTCTCCATTAATGAGATATGGAGAGAATTATTGTCCGGCACTGGTGTTTTTGCGTTGCAGGATAACGCCGCTGATATGGACTAAACAGTCGTGAGTGGGAAAGTGTGAGACAGGTAACAACCCCCACCTGACGCAGGTGGGGGGAGGGGGGATTAATGCGCTTTAACCGCGCCGGCCGTTTTCTGTTTACACAGGTAGCCGATGCCAAGAATGGCAATCCATACAGGGATTAAGTATACCGAGATCGCCATGCCCGGCGTCATCAGCATAATCACCAGTACTGCAGCCATGAAAATCAGGCACACCCAGTTACCCAGCGGATAGAGCAGCGCCGGGAAGCGGGTGGTAACACCCTGCTGCTGTTTGGCTTTGCGGAACTTCATGTGCGCCAGGCTAATCATTGCCCAGTTGATCACCAGTGCGGAAACCACCAGCGCCATCAGCAGGCCAAAGGCGGATTCCGGTGCCAGGTAGTTGATCAGCACACAAAGAGCCGTCACCAGTGCGGAAACCAGAATGGTGTTCACCGGTACACCGCGTTTATCTACGTTCATCAGCGCTTTCGGCGCATTGCCCTGCTGTGCCAGACCGAACAGCATACGGCTGTTGCAGTATACGCAGCTGTTATAGACAGAAAGGGCGGCAGTCAGCACTACGATGTTCAGGGCATTAGCAACAAAGGTGTCGCCCAGCTCGTGGAAAATAAGGACAAACGGGCTGGTATCGGCCGTGACACGCGTCCACGGCATCAGGGAAAGCAGAACCGCCAGCGAACCCACATAGAAAATCAGGATACGGTAGATAACCTGGTTGGTCGCTTTGGGAATGCTTTGCTCCGGGTTATCCGCTTCTGCTGCGGTGATCCCGACCAGCTCCAGCCCACCGAAAGAGAACATAATAATAGCCATCATCATCACCAGACCGGTGAAGCCATGCGGCAGGAAGCCTCCCTGGTCCCACAGGTTGCTGACGCTGGCCTGCGGGCCGCCGTTACCGCTAAACAGTAACCAGCCGCCGAACAGGATCATCGCTACGACGGCAATGACTTTAATAATGGCGAACCAGAACTCCATCTCACCAAACACTTTCACGTTGGTCAGGTTGATGGCGTTGATCAACACAAAGAAGGCAGCCGCAGACACCCATGTTGGGATCTCCGGGTACCAGAACTGGATGTATTTACCCACGGCAGTTAGCTCAGCCATGGCAACCAGCACGTACAGCACCCAATAGTTCCAGCCGGAAGAGAACCCCGCGAAACCGCCCCAGTATTTATAAGCAAAGTGACTAAATGAGCCTGCAACGGGCTCTTCAACCACCATTTCACCTAACTGACGCATAATCAAAAAGGCGATAAAGCCGGCAATAGCGTAACCCAGAATAATACCCGGTCCTGCAGACTGGATAACGGATGCGCTACCAAGGAATAACCCGGTACCAATCGCGCCACCCAGCGCGATTAGCTGTATATGGCGGTTCTTAAGGCCGCGCTTGAGCTGATCGCCATGCTGTTGACTTTCCATCATGAAACCTCGTGTGTGGTTTTACTCTTCATATTTCGAGTGCTTATTTTTTGAACTACGCAGCAATGCGTGTGTAAGTTTGCAATTCCGTTTGTTGTATTAATTTGTTTACAGATGCTTTTGATGAAATGTTGCCTTAATACTTTTGTCTTGATCAGAATAATGATATGCGAGCGCGAATGCACCTGCTTTATGCGGGGAAGATGACGAGTTGAATAAAAAGAAACCATTTGTAAATGCGAGTTTATCTACCACAAAATTTCCATTTTGAATTTCTATTCAATAATAGTGGTTGATATATCGATAAATAAGCAGGTGAATCGGTTCAGATGAGATAATTTTTCGTTTCAATTCCGTTAAAACTACCCCGGGGTGGGTAAATTTAACATTTGTGCATAGTTACATGTTTGAAACGTTATTTCTGTAATGTTGTTAAAATATGCCTCCTTTACTGATTTCAATCAAAACCTGTATGGACAGAAGGTGAATACTTTGTTACTTTAGCGTCAAGAACATGAAATTGGTAAGACCAATTGACTCCGGGCAAATGGCTTAAGACAGGAAATCATGGCCTACAGCAAAATCCGCCAACCAAAACTCTCCGATGTGATTGAGCAGCAGCTGGAGTTTTTAATTCTTGAGGGGACACTTCGCCCCGGAGAAAAACTCCCACCGGAACGCGAGCTGGCAAAACAGTTCGACGTCTCCCGCCCCTCCTTACGCGAGGCGATCCAACGCCTTGAAGCGAAGGGCTTACTGCTTCGTCGTCAGGGCGGTGGCACTTTTGTTCAGAGCAGCCTGTGGCAGAGCTTTAGCGACCCACTGGTAGAGCTGCTCTCCGACCATCCTGAATCCCAGTTTGACCTGCTTGAGACGCGCCATGCGCTGGAGGGTATTGCGGCTTATTACGCTGCACTGCGCAGCACGGATGAAGACAAAACGCGTATCCGTGAACTCCACCATGCGATCGAGCTTGCTCAACAGTCCGGCGATCTTGACGGCGAATCTGATGCGGTACTCCAGTATCAAATTGCTGTCACCGAAGCGGCACACAATGTGGTGCTGCTCCATTTGCTAAGGTGTATGGAGCCGATGCTGGCCCAGAACGTTCGGCAAAACTTCGAATTGCTGTATGCGCGTCGTGAAATGCTGCCACTGGTTAGCAGTCACCGTACCCGTATTTTTGAAGCAATTATTGCCGGGAAGCCGGAAGAGGCGCGTGAAGCGTCCCACCGTCACCTGGCGTTTATCGAAGAGATCCTGCTGGACAGAAGCCGTGAGGAAAGCCGTCGTGAACGCGCCTTACGCCGTCTGGAGCAACGAAAGAATTAGTGATTTTTCTGGCAGAACGTTAACCAGAAGATGTTGTAAATCAAGCGCCATATAAAGTGCGCGGCAACTAAACGCAGAACCTGTCTTATTACGCTCTCTGGCGAGAACGTAATGGGACAGGTTCCAGATAACTCAACGTATTAGATAGATAAGGAATACCCCCATGTCAGAACGTTTCCCAAATGACGTGGATCCGATCGAAACTCGCGACTGGCTACAGGCGATCGAATCGGTCATCCGTGAAGAAGGTGTTGAGCGTGCTCAGTATCTGATCGACCAACTGCTTTCAGAAGCTCGCAAAGGCGGCGTGAAAGTAGCGGCAGGTGCAGGGGCCAGCAATTATGTAAACACTATTGCCGTTGAAGATGAACCGGAATACCCGGGCAATCTGGAGCTGGAACGTCGTATTCGTTCTGCTATCCGCTGGAACGCCATCATGACCGTACTGCGCGCGTCTAAAAAGGACCTCGAGCTGGGTGGCCACATGGCATCCTTCCAGTCCTCCGCAACGG
Organism: Citrobacter sp. Cpo089; assembly: GCF_030332695.1. NCBI lineage: Bacteria > Pseudomonadati > Pseudomonadota > Gammaproteobacteria > Enterobacterales > Enterobacteriaceae > Citrobacter > Citrobacter sp. Cpo089. Next base: position 226,424 of record NZ_JAOWHJ010000054.1, read on the forward strand.
TATATGATGTTTGCTTCAACCACTTCTTCCGTGCACGCAACGAGCAAGATGGCGGCGATCTGGTGTACTTCCAGGGTCACATCTCTCCGGGCATCTACGCACGCGCATTCCTGGAAGGTCGTCTGACTGAAGAGCAGATGAACAACTTCCGTCAGGAAGTACATGGCAAAGGCCTGTCTTCCTACCCGCACCCGAAACTGATGCCAGAATTCTGGCAGTTCCCGACCGTATCTATGGGTCTGGGCCCAATCGGTGCTATCTACCAGGCTAAATTCCTGAAATATCTGGAACACCGTGGCCTGAAAGATACCTCTAAACAGACCGTTTACGCCTTCCTGGGCGACGGCGAGATGGATGAGCCAGAATCTAAAGGTGCGATCACCATCGCGACCCGTGAAAAACTGGACAACCTGGTCTTTGTTATCAACTGTAACCTGCAGCGTCTTGACGGCCCGGTAACCGGTAACGGCAAGATTGTTAACGAACTGGAAGGCATCTTCGCGGGCGCTGGCTGGAACGTTATCAAAGTCATGTGGGGCGGTCGTTGGGATGAGCTGCTGCGTAAAGACACCAGCGGTAAACTGATCCAGCTGATGAACGAAACCGTTGACGGCGACTACCAGACCTTCAAATCCAAAGATGGCGCATACGTACGTGAGCACTTCTTCGGTAAATACCCGGAAACCGCAGCACTGGTTGCTGACTGGACTGACGAGCAGATTTGGGCTCTGAACCGTGGTGGTCACGATCCGAAGAAAGTCTATGCTGCACTGAAAAAAGCGCAGGAAACCAAAGGCAGAGCAACTGTAATCCTGGCCCATACCATTAAAGGTTACGGCATGGGTGACACTGCTGAAGGTAAAAACATCGCTCACCAGGTTAAGAAAATGAACATGGACGGGGTGCGTTATATCCGCGACCGTTTCAACGTTCCTGTGACCGATGAGCAGGTTGAAAACCTGTCTTACATCACCTTCCCGGAAGGTTCTGAAGAGCACACTTATCTGCACGCTCAGCGTCAGAAACTGCATGGCTACCTGCCAGCTCGTCAGCCGAACTTCACCGAGAAGCTGGAACTGCCAGCTCTGGAAGACTTCGGTGCGCTGCTGGAAGAGCAGAACAAAGAAATCTCCACCACTATCGCTTTCGTTCGTGCCCTGAACGTGATGCTGAAGAACAAGTCGATCAAAGATCGTCTGGTTCCGATCATCGCTGACGAAGCGCGTACTTTCGGTATGGAAGGTCTGTTCCGTCAGATTGGTATCTACAGCCCGAACGGTCAGCAGTACACCCCGCAGGACCGTGAGCAGGTTGCTTACTATAAAGAAGACGAGAAAGGTCAGATCCTGCAGGAAGGTATCAACGAACTGGGTGCAGGCGCATCCTGGCTGGCTGCTGCGACTTCTTACAGCACCAACGATCTGCCGATGATCCCGTTCTACATCTACTACTCCATGTTCGGGTTCCAGCGTATTGGTGACCTGTGCTGGCAGGCAGGCGACCAACAGGCTCGTGGCTTCCTGATTGGTGGTACTTCTGGTCGTACTACGCTGAACGGTGAAGGTCTGCAGCACGAAGATGGTCACAGCCATATTCAGTCTCTGACTATCCCGAACTGTATCTCTTACGATCCGTCTTACGCGTACGAAGTTGCGGTCATCATGCACGATGGTCTGGAGCGTATGTACGGTGAGAAACAAGAGAACGTTTACTACTACATCACCACGCTGAACGAAAACTACCACATGCCGGCAATGCCAGCAGGTGCCGAGGAAGGTATCCGTAAAGGTATCTACAAACTCGAAACCCTCGAAGGTAAGAAAGGTAAAGTTCAGCTGCTGGGCTCCGGTTCTATCCTGCGTCACGTGCGTGAAGCAGCACAGATCCTGGCGAACGACTACGGTGTAGGTTCTGACGTTTACAGCGTAACCTCCTTCACTGAACTGGCGCGTGATGGCCAGGATTGTGAGCGCTGGAACATGCTGCACCCGATGGAAACTCCGCGCGTTCCGTACATCGCTCAGGTGATGAACGACGCTCCGGCAGTAGCATCTACTGACTATATGAAACTGTTTGCCGAACAGGTTCGTACTTATGTACCGGCTGATGATTATCGCGTACTGGGTACTGACGGTTTCGGCCGCTCTGACAGCCGTGAAAACCTGCGTCACCACTTCGAAGTTGATGCTTCCTACGTGGTTGTAGCGGCCCTGGGCGAACTGGCTAAACGTGGCGAAATCGATAAGAAAGTGGTTGCAGATGCAATCATCAAATTCAACATCGATGCAGATAAAGTTAACCCGCGTCTGGCGTAAGAGGTAAAAGAATAATGGCTATCGAAATCAATGTACCGGACATCGGGGCTGATGAAGTTGAAATCACCGAGATCCTGGTCAAAGTAGGCGACAAAGTTGAAGCTGAACAGTCGCTGATCACCGTAGAAGGCGACAAAGCCTCTATGGAAGTTCCGTCCCCTCAGGCGGGTATCGTTAAAGAGATCAAAGTCTCTGTTGGCGACAAAACTGAGACCGGCAAACTGATCATGATTTTCGATTCCGCCGACGGTGCAGCAGCAGCTGCACCTGCTCAGGCAGAAGAGAAGAAAGAAGCAGCTCCGGCAGCAGCACCTGCTGCCTCTGCGGCGAAAGACGTACACGTACCTGACATCGGCGGTGACGAAGTAGAAGTTACCGAGATCATGGTTAAAGTGGGCGATACCGTTGCGGCTGAACAGTCTCTGATCACCGTTGAAGGTGACAAAGCCTCTATGGAAGTTCCGGCGCCGTTCGCAGGTACCGTTAAAGAGATCAAAATCAACACGGGTGACAAAGTGTCTACCGGTTCCCTGATTATGGTCTTCGAAGTGGCGGGCGCAGCGCCTGCTGCTGCACCGGCTCAGGCGGCTGCTCCAGCAGCAGCGGCGGCTCCGGCAGCTTCTGGCTCGAAAGAAGTTAACGTACCGGATATCGGTGGTGACGAAGTTGAAGTCACTGAAGTGATGGTTAAAGTGGGCGATAAAATTGCCGCTGAACAGTCACTGATCACCGTTGAAGGCGATAAAGCGTCGATGGAAGTTCCGGCACCGTTCGCGGGTACCGTGAAAGAAATCAAAATCAGCACCGGCGACAAAGTTAAAACCGGTTCTCTGATTATGGTCTTCGAAGTCGAAGGCGCAGCACCTGCAGCCGCTCCTGCGCAGGCAGCTGCTCCGGCTCCGGCCGCTGCACCAGCACCTGCGCAAGCCGCAGCTCCGGCAGCGAAAGCGGAAGGCAAATCTGAGTTTGCTGAGAACGACGCTTACGTTCATGCAACGCCGCTGATTCGTCGTCTGGCGCGCGAATTCGGTGTGAACCTGGCGAAAGTGAAAGGTTCTGGCCGTAAAGGTCGTATCCTGCGTGAAGACGTTCAGGCTTACGTGAAAGACGCTATCAAGCGTGCTGAAGCGGCTCCGGCTGCTGCTGCAGGCGGCGGTATCCCGGGCATGCTGCCTTGGCCGAAAGTGGACTTCAGCAAGTTTGGTGAAATCGAAGAAGTGGAACTGGGCCGTATCCAGAAAATCTCTGGTGCTAACCTGAGCCGTAACTGGGTGATGATCCCGCACGTTACTCACTTCGATAAGACCGATATCACCGATCTGGAAGCGTTCCGTAAACAGCAGAACGCCGAAGCTGAAAAACGTAAACTGGACGTGAAATTCACCCCAGTAGTCTTCATCATGAAAGCGGTTGCTGCAGCTCTGGAACAGATGCCGCGCTTCAACAGCTCCCTGTCTGAAGACGGTCAGCGCCTGACCCTGAAGAAATACATCAACATCGGTGTAGCGGTTGATACTCCTAATGGTCTGGTTGTTCCGGTCTTCAAAGACGTGAACAAGAAGAGCATTACCGAGCTGTCTCGTGAACTGACCGTGATCTCCAAGAAAGCGCGTGATGGCAAGCTGACCGCTGGCGAAATGCAGGGCGGTTGCTTCACCATCTCCAGCATCGGTGGCCTGGGTACTACCCACTTCGCGCCGATTGTGAACGCGCCGGAAGTGGCTATCCTCGGTGTCTCCAAGTCCTCTATGGAGCCAGTGTGGAACGGTAAAGAGTTTATGCCGCGTCTGATGATGCCGATTTCGCTCTCCTTCGACCACCGTGTAATTGACGGTGCGGATGGTGCGCGCTTTATCACCATCATCAACAACATGCTGTCTGACATTCGCCGCCTGGTGATGTAAGCGAAAAAGCCGGCCCGACGGCCGGCTTTTTTCTGGTAATCTCATGAAGTCAGTGAGGTTATTGTGCGAAAGACAAATCGGTTGCCGTTTGTTGTTTCAAAATTGTTAACAATTTTGTAAAATACGGGCGGATAGAACGACCCGCTGGACGACGGGTATAAATTAAGAGGTCATGATGAGCACTGAAATCAAAACTCAGGTCGTGGTACTTGGGGCAGGCCCTGCAGGTTACTCTGCTGCCTTCCGTTGCGCAGATTTAGGTCTGGAGACCGTCATCGTAGAACGTTACAGCACCCTTGGCGGTGTTTGTCTGAACGTCGGCTGTATCCCTTCTAAAGCGCTGCTGCACGTAGCAAAAGTTATCGAAGAAGCCAAAGCACTGGCTGAACACGGTATCGTATTTGGCGAGCCGAAAACCGATATCGACAAGATTCGTACCTGGAAAGAAAAAGTTATCACTCAGCTGACCGGCGGTCTGGCGGGTATGGCCAAAGGCCGTAAAGTGAAAGTGGTTAACGGTCTGGGTAAATTTACCGGGGCAAACACCCTGGAAGTTGAAGGCGAAAACGGCAAAACCGTGATCAACTTCGACAACGCAATCATCGCGGCGGGTTCCCGTCCGATCGAACTGCCGTTTATTCCGCATGAAGATCCGCGCGTGTGGGATTCCACCGATGCACTGGAACTGAAAACTGTTCCTAAGCGCCTGCTGGTAATGGGCGGCGGTATCATCGGTCTGGAAATGGGTACCGTGTACCATGCGCTGGGTTCAGAGATCGACGTGGTTGAAATGTTCGACCAGGTTATCCCGGCTGCCGACAAAGACGTGGTTAAAGTCTTCACCAAGCGCATCAGCAAGAAATTCAACCTGATGCTGGAAACCAAAGTGACCGCCGTTGAAGCGAAAGAAGACGGTATCTACGTTTCCATGGAAGGCAAAAAAGCCCCTGCTGAAGCTCAGCGTTACGATGCTGTGTTGGTCGCTATCGGTCGTGTACCGAACGGTAAAAACCTCGACGCGGGCAAAGCTGGCGTGGAAGTTGACGACCGTGGCTTCATCCGCGTTGACAAACAGCTGCGCACCAACGTGCCGCACATCTTTGCTATCGGCGATATCGTCGGTCAGCCGATGCTGGCACACAAAGGTGTTCATGAAGGTCATGTTGCCGCTGAAGTTATCGCCGGCAAGAAACACTACTTCGATCCGAAAGTTATCCCATCCATTGCATACACTGAACCAGAAGTTGCATGGGTTGGTCTGACCGAGAAAGAAGCGAAAGAAAAAGGCATTAGCTACGAAACCGCCACCTTCCCGTGGGCTGCTTCTGGCCGTGCTATCGCTTCCGACTGTGCAGACGGTATGACCAAACTGATTTTCGACAAAGAATCTCACCGTGTTATCGGTGGTGCGATTGTCGGTACCAACGGCGGCGAGCTGCTGGGCGAAATCGGTCTGGCGATCGAAATGGGTTGTGACGCTGAAGATATCGCGCTGACCATCCACGCGCACCCGACTCTGCACGAGTCAGTGGGTCTGGCGGCAGAAATCTTTGAAGGCAGCATTACCGACCTGCCAAACCCGAAAGCGAAGAAGAAGTAATCTTCTCCCTTTTGTGAAAACGCCTCTTCGGAGGCGTTTTTTTTGCCTGAAGCTACCCGTTATTTCGGGCAACATGCCGGGTGGCGCTAGTGCTAACCCGGCCTACGGCTTAACCTCGCTTTACGGTGCTACGGGTTGCCAGTTTTTATCCGGATGGAATGTGGTTAACGCTTGTGCTTTCTGCTGTGATTCAACACCGAGATCGGCCTGGTAGACTTTGTCTTCACCGTTAATCATAAAACTCATCACGCCGGTGTGATCGTAGCTAACGGGCCATGCCACCATGGCAAAGCCGCTGGTTTTATCGGGAAGGATTCGGAAGCGATAGCCGTGATAGCCCATGCCCGGCTCCTGTGGACTGAAGGCTGGGCCAAGCGGGCTTGGCGCTTCGCCGGGCGAAACAGGCCAGTACAGACCATCCTTTTTCCCTTCAGAACTGACAATCTTTTGCGCGTATTTCTGGTTCATCGCAAAATAGCTCTGCTGAGCATCCACATAGGCGTGCAACGCCTCGATGGCAGCAAGTTCGTTGCGTCCAATCTCACGAGTCAGGATCTCTTCGGCCGCTTCCTTGATATCAAATTGCCAGCCTGAAGCGTTTTTGACGACCGGGATTGGCAGTTGCCAGTCGCTGTCCCCAACCACAAGATGCGCCGTATTGCCGTCGATAACGGTGCTATGGCGAACCTTCCAGTCGCGCAGGAAGCGGTCAACCGCATCAGGATCGACGCCTTCTGGCGGCAGAAAATCACGCCAGTTTTCCCCGAGCAGGTTGCTCATTGCACTTTCATTTTGCTCACTGATCGCGTTTGCCAGCGCATCGGTCGCCTGGTCTGGTGTGCTGAAGGATTGTTGTGCCATCGCGGTAGCCGAAACCATGAACAACACCATTCCACTGAGTAGTTTATTTTTCATGTTGGTTCCCTTAACGATGACGGAATTCACGGTGCTCAGCACGCCCGCCAGAAGGCTGGCGCGATGGCTGATTTCGGGCGACCTGCCGGCTCTGGGCACCTCGCTGTTGCTGTGCCTGCCAGTTGGCGGAGCGACTGTCGTTACCGCTCAGCGCATTGGCGCGCGGCTGACTGGTTCGCTGTTGAAGATTGCGCTGTTGCACATTGCGTTGCTGCGCCGGTTGCGTGACCCTTTTCTCCTGTCGCTGGGTGACTGCCTGACGATTCTCACGTTGCTGTGTGCTTGTCCGTTTCGCGGTTTGCGGCTTGGTATCGTAACCGCGGTAGTTATTACGCTGTGAAATTTGCTTCAGCTGTTGGCTGGACGCCTGACGCTGAGCGTCTTTCGTGCCCGAGCGCGCTGTCTGTGGGAATGTTTTCCCCGTTGATTTTTCCATTTGGCTCATCGCAGCCTGGCGCTGGCTATCACGATTGACCGGTCTTTGCTGGGTCGAACTTAAGCCCGTAGCTGTGTTAGTGGAGTGGAAGCGGTTATTGAGTTGGTTATTTGGGTATGGCACACCCTCACGATAGGCCGGGTTATGCTGCCAGGTACGGTTGGCATCTGTCAGCCGTTGACCACTGATTTTATTGAAGTTATCAACGTTAATGTTGATGTTGTTATCACCATTACGGTTATAGCCGCCATGGTTATCCCAGTCATCATTATGATGGTGATCATCGTCGTCATCCCAGTCGATGTTGCTGAAGATGGCATAGGTTGTGGCAACACCGAGGCTGAAGCCTAAACCGTTAACGAAGCTGTTGCCAAACTGCTCGCCGGGCGTAGGCGGCAGATAAGTTGGCGGATAAGCGGTATTCGGCCAGGTACCGTAAACCGTATTCGGGTTATAGGTAGGAACGTACACCACCTGCGGATCGGCGGATTCAATCTTGATAACCGTTGGGCTTGTTGAGGTGGTCGTGGCTGTTGTGGTCGCTGAACTGGTCGTCGACTCGCTGGTGACGGTTTTAGCTGGCGCCGCTTTAGTCACGGTAGTGACGGTCTGTTGCGGTGTTGATTGCAACGCACCGGTCTGTTGCGCCAGCGCGCGCAGACGTTGAACGGAATCCATGACGTCTTTCGGCTGTGCGAGGAAAGCATCGCCCAGACTTTGTACCCACGGCGGATTTTCACCCATCAGCGACATCAACTGAGGAAAAGCGACCAGCGATTTCACGCTGGGATCCCAGGGTTGGCTGGCAACGGCCTGAATGGCGGCATCGCCCTGCATTTTGGGATTGTCTTTTGACCACTGTGCGGCCTGGATAACGTTAGCCGGATAGGTTGAGGCCATCAAAATTTGCGACAGCAGCGAGTCTGGATAGAGCGCGATAGGCGCAACCCACTGATCGATTTGTGCTGCCGAGTAGGTTGGTGCCGCGGCGGGTGCTGTTTGGTCGGCCGGGGCAGGGGCCGCTACGGGAGCTGGAGCCAATGCTGACGGTTGCTGTGCAACGGGAGCCGGAGCTGCAGGTTCCGTTGTGCGACTTTTAACGAACATCACGCCAGAGGCGGCAAACAGCCCGGCACTGCACAAAAGGACAAGCAGATGTGGCTTAAGGGGCAACTTCATAAAATGACTCCAACGAGACAAGCGCTGTGCCGTGAGGCGTTCCTGTTGCCGCGAGTATTATTCACCCGTGTTAGACAGTTTTGACTTTTATTGGGGATTCGCCCGGTAAGTCCGGAAAAAGAGTGTGAAGATTTATTACACAATTATATCTGATGGCGGGAAAATCGCTGGAATATTCAGCCGATCGCGCTTAAAAATCAACCGTTTCAGGGAGGTTTCAGGCAGCCTAAATTGCGTTGCGCCTTGTCGCTATACCATTCTTAACGATTCAGCCAATTTTTTATGTTGCTTTTTTGTAAACGGATTAACACTTAGTGAAAATCCTGTTATTGTGCCTTATGCGGTACCGGGCATTTACCCTACTAACTACTGTCTCACAGGAGCGTGAAGAGAATCGCCCATCTACAAAAGCGCCGCATTATGACAATGAGAGCGAGGAGATATCGTCGTGCTAGAAGAATACCGTAAGCACGTAGCTGAGCGTGCTGCCCAGGGGATTGTGCCAAAACCTTTAGACGCAACCCAAATGGCTGCACTTGTCGAGCTGCTGAAGACCCCGCCTGTGGGCGAAGAAGAATTCCTGTTAGACCTGTTGATCAACCGCGTTCCTCCTGGCGTAGATGAAGCCGCTTATGTTAAAGCTGGTTTTCTCGCCGCTGTCGCGAAAGGCGACACCACCTCCCCGCTGGTTACCCCAGAAAAAGCCATTGAACTGCTGGGCACTATGCAGGGTGGTTACAACATTCATCCGCTGATCGACGCGCTGGACGACGCAAAACTGGCGCCAATTGCCGCTAAAGCGCTCTCTTCAACACTGCTGATGTTCGATAACTTCTACGACGTAGAAGAAAAAGCCAAAGCGGGCAACGAATATGCGAAGCAGGTAATGCAATCCTGGGCTGATGCCGAATGGTTCCTGAACCGTCCGGCTCTGGCTGAAAAAATCACCGTTACCGTCTTCAAAGTGACGGGTGAAACCAACACCGATGACCTTTCTCCGGCACCGGATGCATGGTCTCGTCCGGATATCCCTCTGCACGCGCTGGCGATGCTGAAAAACGCCCGTGAAGGTATCGAACCGGATCAGCCGGGCGTGGTTGGCCCGATCAAACAGATCGAAGAATTGCAGAAAAAAGGTTACCCGCTGGCTTATGTGGGTGATGTTGTCGGTACCGGTTCTTCGCGTAAATCCGCAACCAACTCCGTGCTGTGGTTCATGGGTGACGACATTCCTCATGTGCCGAACAAGCGCGGCGGCGGCCTGTGCCTCGGCGGCAAAATTGCACCTATCTTCTTCAACACCATGGAAGATGCGGGCGCACTGCCGATTGAAGTGGACGTGTCGAACATGAATATGGGCGACGTGATTGACGTTTACCCGTTCAAAGGCGAAGTACGCAACCACGAAACCGGCGAACTGCTGGCAAGCTTTGAACTGAAAACTGAAGTCCTGATCGACGAAGTTCGCGCCGGTGGCCGTATTCCGCTGATCATTGGTCGCGGCCTGACCACCAAGGCGCGCGAAGCGCTGGGTCTGCCACACTCAGACGTATTCCGTCAGGCGAAAGACGTGGCGGAAAGCAGCCGTGGCTTCTCCCTGGCACAGAAAATGGTTGGTCGCGCCTGTGGCGTGAAAGGTATCCGTCCGGGCGCGTACTGCGAACCGAAGATGACCTCCGTCGGTTCTCAGGATACCACTGGCCCAATGACCCGTGACGAACTGAAAGACCTGGCGTGCCTGGGCTTCTCTGCTGATCTGGTGATGCAGTCCTTCTGCCACACCGCGGCCTATCCGAAGCCGGTGGACGTCAATACGCACCATACGCTGCCAGACTTCATCATGAACCGTGGTGGTGTCTCCCTGCGTCCGGGCGATGGCGTTATCCACTCCTGGCTGAACCGTATGCTGCTGCCGGACACCGTAGGTACCGGTGGTGACTCCCATACCCGTTTCCCTATCGGGATCTCCTTCCCGGCAGGTTCTGGTCTGGTGGCGTTTGCTGCGGCGACCGGCGTGATGCCGCTGGATATGCCGGAATCCGTTCTGGTGCGTTTCAAAGGCAAAATGCAGCCGGGCATCACCCTGCGCGATCTGGTTCACGCCATTCCGCTGTATGCGATCAAACAGGGTCTGCTGACCGTTGAGAAGAAAGGTAAGAAAAACATCTTCTCTGGCCGCATCCTTGAAATCGAAGGTCTGCCGGATCTCAAAGTGGAGCAGGCGTTCGAACTGACCGATGCCTCCGCTGAGCGTTCCGCTGCCGGTTGTACCATCAAGCTGAACAAAGAGCCGATCGTTGAGTATCTGAACTCTAACATCGTTCTACTGAAGTGGATGATCGCAGAAGGTTATGGCGATCGTCGTACGCTGGAACGTCGTGTGCAGGGCATGGAAAAATGGCTGGCGGATCCGCAGTTGCTGGAAGCCGACGCTGACGCAGAATACGCGGCGGTGATCGACATCGATCTGGCGGATATCAAAGAGCCAATCCTGTGTGCACCGAACGATCCGGACGATGCGCGTCTGCTGTCTGACGTACAGGGCGAGAAGATTGACGAAGTGTTCATCGGCTCCTGCATGACTAACATCGGGCACTTCCGTGCCGCTGGTAAGCTTCTGGATGCGCACAAAGGCCAGCTGCCGACGCGTCTGTGGGTGGCTCCGCCAACCCGTATGGACGCCGCTCAGCTGACTGAAGAAGGCTACTACAGCGTATTCGGTAAGAGCGGTGCGCGTATCGAAATTCCAGGCTGCTCTCTGTGCATGGGTAACCAGGCGCGTGTAGCCGACGGCGCAACGGTGGTGTCGACCTCTACCCGTAACTTCCCGAACCGTTTAGGTACCGGGGCAAACGTCTACCTGGCTTCTGCGGAGCTGGCGGCGGTTGCGGCGCTGATCGGCAAACTGCCGACGGCGGAAGAGTACCAGACCTATGTAGCGCAGGTAGATAAAACGGCCGTAGATACTTACCGTTATCTGAACTTCGACCAGCTGTCTCAGTATACCGAGAAAGCTGATGGTGTGATTTTCCAGACCGCGGTGTAATGCGCTAACGCGTTTTGTGTAAAAACACATCAATGCCCGGAGAAGTCTGCTTCTCCGGGCATTTTTATTTCTATTCCTTATACCCGCTACGCTTTTTTTCTGCCGCGCTGCTGCGATAATTACAGCAAGGCGCAATGCGGTATTGGCGCATTGCCGGGAGCAGAGGAAGACATTATGGATTACGAATTTCTGCGCGATATTACCGGAGTGGTAAAAGTGCGTATGTCCATGGGCCACGAGGTGGTGGGGCACTGGTTTAACGAAGAAGTGAAAGAAAACCTGGCCTTACTTGATGAAGTGGAACAGGCAGCGCGGGCGGTTAAGGGCAGTGAGCGCTCCTGGCAGAGAGCAGGGCATGAATACACGCTCTGGCTGGATGGCGAAGAAGTGATGGTTCGCGCTAATCAGCTGGAGTTCTCTGGAGATGAAATGGAAGAGGGGATGAGCTACTACGACGAAGAAAGTTTTTCTCTCTGTGGTGTAGAGGACTTTCTTCAGGTTGTGGCGGCATACCGCGAATTTGTGCAACAGCGTTAATTCATGCGGAGCCTGAGGGCTCCGCAAAACTATCTATTTAACGTAGGCCAGCAGGCTCAGAGAGTCACGTGCCAGCGCTTTGCATTTCTTTGCTGTTGGGATGCCGATACCGCTGAGATCGCGGTAGCTGTCTTCACCCAGCGCTTTCATATTGAAGGTGTCGTAATTACTCAGGTCCCACTGGTTTTGCTGGGCAAAAAAGACCAGTGCGCGACGAATCTGCCCATTAGGCAAATTCTGGTATCCACAGTCATTTTTCAGAAAAACAAAAACTGCCGTTAAATCGGCCATATCTTCGGCTTCGGACTCGCTGAGCGCGTAGCTATTTGCGCATACGGCCATCAGGCTGCCGAACAAAACTGTTCTGAAAAACGTCTTCATTGCTTCTACCACTGCATCACGGAATTTAAACGTTAGCATACTGCGAGCGAAGCGACGACCTTTATTATTAGCCGTTCACTTGACCTTCCCGTAAGGGGAAGGCTTATGCTTAAAAGATAGCCTGCTTAAGCTGCTGAATATAAGGAAGTGATTATGCAACGTCGTGACTTTTTAAAGTACTCCGTGGCGCTGGGCGTCGCGTCAGCGTTACCTCTGTGGAGCCGGAGCGTATTTGCCGCAGACCGCCCTGCATTGCCCATTCCTGACCTGCTAACCGCGGATGCCTCAAACCGTATGCAATTGGTGGTGCAAGCCGGAAAATCGAGCTTTGCTGGTAAAACAGCGACGACCTGGGGATATAACGGCAATTTACTCGGACCTGCGGTCAAGCTGAACAAAGGGCAATCGGTGACTGTGGATATCCATAACCAGCTTGCCGAAGAGACGACGTTGCACTGGCACGGTCTGGAAATCCCCGGTGAAGTCGACGGTGGGCCGCAAGGCATTATCCCGGCGGGCGGGAAACGTTCAGTGACCTTCACGCCGGATCAGCGCGCGGCAACCTGCTGGTTCCACCCGCATCAGCATGGAAAGACCGGCCGTCAGGTAGCGATGGGACTGGCCGGACTGGTGCTGATTGAAGATGAAGAGATTCGCAAGCTGATGCTGCCTAAGCAGTGGGGCATTGATGATGTACCGGTGATTATTCAGGACAAACAGTTCTCTGCTGATGGGCAGGTTGATTATCAACTGGACATCATGACCGCCGCCGTCGGCTGGTTTGGCGATACGCTGCTGACCAATGGGGCGATTTATCCTCAGCATGCCGCACCGCGTGGCTGGTTGCGTCTACGCCTGCTGAATGGTTGTAACGCACGCTCACTGAACATTGCGGCCAGCGACAATCGTCCTTTGTACGTCATTGCCAGCGACGGTGGACTGTTGGCGGAACCGGTAAAAGTGACCGAGCTTCCTATGCTGATGGGTGAGCGCTTTGAAGTGCTGGTGGATGTCAGTGACGGCAAAGCTTTTGATCTGGTCACTCTGCCAGTCAGCCAGATGGGGATGGCGATCGCGCCATTTGATAAGCCGCACCCGGTGATGCGCGTTCAACCGTTGCTGATTACCGCTTCCGGCACGCTGCCAGATTCGCTGACATCCATGCCATCGCTGCCGTCACTGGAAGGTCTGACGGTGCGCAAGCTGCAGCTGTCGATGGATCCGATGCTCGATATGATGGGCATGCAAATGCTGATGAAGAAATACGGTGCTCAGGCCATGGCGGGTATGGATCATGGGAAGATGATGGGCCATATGAATAATGACAATATGGGCCACGGCAATATGAATCATGGCAATATGAACCACGGTGAGATGGGGAATATGCAGCATGGTGATATGGGCAACATGAAGCATGGCGGATCGTTTGATTTCCATAACGCCAACCGGATTAATGGTCAGGCGTTTGATATGAATAAACCGATGTTTGCCGCGGCGAAAGGGCAGCACGAACGCTGGGTAATTTCCGGTCAGGGCGACATGATGCTGCATCCGTTCCACATTCACGGCACGCAGTTCCGCATTTTGTCTGAGAATGGCAAAGCGCCAGCCGCACACCGCGCGGGATGGAAGGACACGGTGCGGGTAGAAGGCGGCGTGAGCGAGGTATTGGTGAAGTTTGACCACGATGCGCCAAAAGAGCATGCCTATATGGCGCACTGCCATCTGTTAGAGCATGAAGATACCGGAATGATGCTCGGCTTCACCGTCTAAATAAATCGCGCTGTGCTTATCCGGCCTGCAGAAATCTCTCGTAGGCCGGATAAAACACTGTCTCTTTACAGCGTTTCATCGCACGACTCCCTCCTCCTGCAAATTCTGCTATTGCACATAAAGTAATCGCCTTTGGAGCCGATAATCATTGGGTACCCAATGTGAGTTCAATGGATGAAATACTATGATTAAAAATGTGCGCGTTATTACCGGCATTCTTCTGGTTCTCGCCATTTTCTGTTTGCTACAGGTCGTGACAGGAAGCTTTTTTTATTCTGCGGTAAACAATGATCGCCATAATTTCCAGAACTCAGGCACCCTGAACGCCCAACAGGAAAATCTGAGTGATAGCGTCAATACGCTGATTAAAACCCGGGTAACGGTAACCCGTGTAGCAATTCGTTTCTTAAAGAACCAACGCGATCCGGCCTCACTGGCGGCAATTGATACTTTGCTAAAAACGGCGAGTGAGTCTATGAAGAAGGCTGAGGGATACTTTGCGCATTATCAGTCATTGCCGCAGGTGTCGGGGCAGAATCCGCAAATTGCATCTGAAATGGAAAAACAGTATCGGCAGATGCACGACGTGATGGCGTTATCGATAGAGTATCTGCGCGCGAATAACTATCAAGCCTATGGCGATCTTGATGCTCAGAAGGCGCAGGATGAGATGGAAGCCAGCTATGACCAGTGGCGTAACGAAAATAACGCGCTGCTTCAGCACGCGGCGGCGGAGAATCAACACAGCTTTACCCGCATGCAATGGACATTAGGGGCAATTGTCGTCGCTGTGCTCATTGTTCTGGGCATGATCTGGAGCGGGTTGCAGCATATGCTGCTTAAACCCCTGGCGCAGATTATGGAGCATATTCGCATTATTACCCGTGGTGATTTGACCCATCAACTCGACGTCCAGGGACGTAATGAAATGGGGCGTTTGGCGACGGGCTTAGATGAAATGCGACAGTCGCTGATTTCGACAGTCACGTCGGTGCGTAACAGCTCAGAAACGATTCATAGCGGTGCAGCGGAAATCTCATCAGGTAACAACGATCTGTCTTCGCGTACCGAGCAGCAGGCCGCTTCACTTGAAGAGACAGCCGCCAGCATGGAACAGCTTACCGCGACTGTGAAGCAAAATACGGACAATGCGAAACAGGCAACTCAACTTGCTAAGAATGCGTCTGATACTGCCGCACGTGGTGGACGGGTTGTTGATACTGTCGTGCATACAATGAGTGAAATTGCCGGTAGTTCACAGCAAATTGCGCAGATCACCAGCGTCATCGACAGTATTGCTTTTCAGACCAATATCCTGGCGCTCAATGCGGCGGTTGAGGCTGCCAGAGCAGGAGAGCAGGGCCGCGGATTTGCTGTTGTGGCGGGCGAAGTCCGTACCCTGGCAAGCCGTAGCGCTCAGGCAGCCAAAGAGATCAAGGCGTTGATTGATAACTCAACCCACAGCGTGGGGATGGGATCTCAGCAGGTGTCGGACGCGGGTAAAACGATGAAAGAGATTGTCGCTGCGGTTACCCGCGTGACGGACATCATGGGGGAAATCGCCTCCGCCTCGGAGGAGCAGAGTCGGGGAATTGAGCAGGTGAGTCTCGCGGTCTCGCAGATGGACAGTGTCACACAACAAAACGCCGCGCTGGTAGAGGAGTCTGCCGCCGCCGCCGCTTCGTTGGAACAACAAGCTGAACAGTTACGCCTGGCCGTGGCGGCATTTCGCATCACTCGCGATGCCTCCAACAGTGAGCATCGAAAACCACCTAAGGATACTCCACGAGCGACCTCCGCGGGGAGTTCGCCACAAGACCCACACTGGGAAACGTTTTAGCCACAGGCTGCCGTGCGCTCCTGGTGTTGATTAATAAGCGTACAAAAAACGACGCAAACGGGTTCTCCTGTGAACTATCAGAGGAACCCGCTCTCTTTACTGGTATACTTCATCAACTGAATTGTTTGTATGCTGTCGCAAGTTTTGTGGTTAGAGCGGGTCGCCGTCTGTCAGTCGGTGTATCAACGTAAGCGCTTTCTTTCGATCTGCATGATGTGTCAACTGATAAAAATCAGTGAGTTATAGGGTTTATGAAACATACTGTTGAAGTGATGATCCCGGAAGCGGAGATCAAAGCGCGTATTGCTGAACTGGGGCGCCAGATTAACGAACGTTACAAGGACAGCGGCAGCGATATGGTGCTGGTTGGTCTGTTACGTGGCTCATTTATGTTTATGGCGGATCTGTGCCGCGAAGTGCATGTCTCTCACGAAGTCGATTTCATGACGGCATCCAGCTACGGTAGCGGAATGTCTACCACGCGTGATGTTAAAATCCTGAAAGACCTGGATGAAGACATTCGTGGCAAGGACGTGCTGATTGTCGAAGACATCATCGACTCCGGCAATACGTTGTCCAAAGTGCGTGAAATTCTGAGCCTGCGCGAGCCGAAATCCCTGGCTATTTGTACGCTGCTGGACAAACCTTCTCGTCGTGAAGTGAATGTTCCTGTCGAGTTTATCGGCTTCTCAATTCCTGATGAGTTTGTGGTCGGTTACGGCATCGACTATGCCCAGCGTTATCGCCATCTGCCGTACGTTGGCAAAGTGGTGCTGCTGGACGAGTAATTGGCTGGAGCGCCTGATGGCGCTTCGCTTATCAGACCTACGGTGTAGGTTTGTAGGCCGGGTAAGGCGTCGCCGCCTCCCGGCAATGTCACATTATTTATGGTTGCTGTGTTTCTGACTCAGGTTAGATAAGCCCTGGCGATAGCGCTGCTCCAGCGTTTCGCGGCTGGTGGCGGTGACGTCCAGATCGCGCAGCAGACCGTCATGAATGCCGTATGCCCAGCCGTGAATGGTCACTTTCTGACCGCGCTTCCAGGCTGAACGCATAATGGTTGAGTGGCCCAGGTTATAGACCTGTTCCATGACATTCAGTTCGCACAGGGTGTCCATGCGACGTTCCTGCGGCATTTCGCCCAGCAGTGAGCTGTGTTTGAACCAGATATCGCGGATGTGCAGTAACCAGTTATCAATCAGCCCCTGTTCTTTATTTTCAATTGCCGCCTGGACGCCGCCGCATCCATAGTGGCCGCATATAATAATATGTTCCACTTCCAGCACATCCACCGCATACTGAACGACTGAGAGACAGTTCAGATCGGTGTGAATAACCAGATTAGCAACATTACGGTGAACAAACAGTTCACCCGGTTCAAGACCGGTTAAACGTTCAGCGGGAACGCGGCTATCGGAACATCCAATCCATAGAAAACGCGGATTCTGGGCATGCGTCAGCGTTTCAAAAAATCCGGGATCCTCTTCTACCAGCATCTTTGACCATAGTGCATTGTTGCTGATGAGTGTATCTATGTCTTTCATGGAGTTGTACGACCCGAAGCCAGATAAATTCGATGGGCTAATATAGGGTAACTCCATCATTATTTAAACTATATATAAAATGTCAGAACGTAAGGTAAGTATAAAAACATGACCATTGCTCTGGAACTTCAACAACTTAAAAAAACCTATCCCGGTGGCGTTCAAGCGTTACGCGGCATAGATTTGCAAGTCGAAGCGGGTGATTTCTATGCGCTTTTGGGACCGAATGGCGCAGGAAAGTCCACCACCATTGGGATAATCAGCTCGTTGGTGAATAAAACCTCCGGGCGGGTGAGCGTCTTCGGGTACGATCTCGAAAAAGACACGGTTAATGCTAAACGTCAGCTTGGTCTGGTGCCGCAGGAGTTTAACTTTAACCCGTTTGAAACCGTGCAGCAGATCGTGGTCAACCAGGCGGGTTACTACGGTGTTGAGCATAAAGAAGCGGTCAAACGCAGCGAACTATATTTAAAGCAGCTCGATTTATGGGAAAAACGTAACGAGCGCGCACGCATGCTGTCTGGTGGGATGAAACGTCGTCTGATGATTGCCCGTGCGCTGATGCACGAGCCGAAATTACTCATTCTGGATGAACCAACGGCGGGCGTCGACATTGAGTTACGTCGTTCAATGTGGGGCTTTTTAAAGGATTTAAACGACAAAGGCACCACCATTATTCTGACCACCCACTATCTCGAAGAAGCGGAAATGCTGTGTCGCAATATCGGTATTATTCAGCATGGTGAGTTGGTGGAAAATACTTCGATGAAGAGCCTGCTCTCCAAACTGAAATCCGAGACTTTTATCCTCGATCTGGCGCCGAAAAGCCCGCTGCCGAAACTGGAAGGTTATCAGTACCGGCTGGTCGACACTTCCACGCTGGAAGTGGAGGTTCTGCGTGAACAAGGGGTCAACAGCGTCTTTTCTCAGCTGAGTGCGCAGGGCATTCAGGTATTGAGTATGCGTAACAAAGCGAACCGACTGGAAGAACTGTTTGTTTCTCTGGTTCATGAAAAACAAGGAGATCGCGCATGATGCAGCTTTACTGGGTTGCGCTGAAAAGCATCTGGGCGAAAGAGATCCACCGCTTTATGCGTATCTGGGTCCAGACTTTGGTGCCTCCCGTCATCACCATGACGCTCTATTTTATTATCTTTGGTAACCTGATCGGCTCGCGTATCGGCGAAATGCATGGCTTTAGCTACATGCAGTTTATTGTGCCGGGGCTGATTATGATGGCAGTGATCACCAACTCGTACGCCAACGTGGCCTCGTCGTTCTTTAGCGCCAAGTTTCAACGCAATATTGAAGAGCTGCTGGTCGCCCCGGTGCCGACGCACGTGATTATTGCCGGTTTCGTCGGCGGCGGCGTGGCGCGTGGCCTGTGCGTAGGCATTCTGGTGACGGCTATTTCACTGTTCTTCGTGCCGTTCCAGGTGCATTCCTGGGTCTTTGTGGCGCTCACGCTGGTGCTAACGGCAGTACTGTTCTCGCTGGCCGGTTTGTTGAACGCAGTCTTTGCAAAAACCTTTGATGATATCAGCCTGATCCCCACCTTCGTGTTGACGCCGCTGACCTATTTGGGTGGCGTGTTCTATTCGTTAACGCTGCTGCCGCCGTTCTGGCAGGGACTGTCGCATCTGAACCCAATTGTCTACATGATTAGCGGCTTCCGCTACGGCTTCCTGGGTATTCATGATGTTCCGCTGGTCACCACGTTTGGCGTGCTGGTGGTGTTCATTGCGGCGTTTTACTTGCTGTGCTGGTACCTGATTCAGCGCGGACGCGGCCTGCGTAGCTAATTCTTTCTTCCTCTTCCTGGCCGGGAGAGGAAGACTTTTGATGCTTATCACCATTACCGATTTATCACCCTGATAAACTACTTGCCTGCTAAGGAGGTAGGCAATGTTAGGTTGGGTAATTACCTGTCATGACGATAAGGCACAGGATATGCTGCATCGTCTGGAGAAAAAGTACGGTCCGTTGGAGCAATGTCAGGCGGTAAGTTTCTGGCGTGGGCTCAGCTCGAATATGTTAAGCCGCATGATGTGCCATGCCCTGCATGCCACCGACTCAGGCGAGGGCGTGATCTTCCTGACGGATATGGCCGGGGCCGCGCCGTACCGCGTAGCCTCGTTAATGAGCCACAAACACCCCCAGTGTGAAGTGATTTCAGGTATCAGCTACCCATTACTTGAACGAATGGTTTCGTCGCGGGAATCGCTGAGCAGTTCTGCGTTTCGCGATTGCATCGTCGCGCTTGGCGGCCCCGAAGTCACCAGCCTCTGGCATCAACAACAAAAAAATCCCCCCTTCGTGTTGAAGCATGATTTGTATGAGTATTAATCATTGGTATTGATGGCGCTTTTGCTACAATAACCGAGGTTTCTCGCCTCGGTTATCTCAGATGGTTATGCGCGTTCTGTTTGTTCTGTTGCTCCTGTTCTCTGGCAGCCTCGCCGCGGCTTTGCCTGCTCGCTATATGCAAACCACCGAAGCGGCCGCCGTATGGGCGCAGATTGGCAATAAGATGGTGACGGTCGGGAATATTCGCGCCGGGCAGATCCTTGCCGTTGAGCCCATCGCGGCAGACTATTACGAATTTACCTTTGGCTTTGGCACCGGATTTATTGATAAGGGACATCTGGAGCCGGTTCAGGGGAGGCAGAAAGTTGACGATGGTCTGGGCGATCTCAATAAACCGCTTAGCAATCAAAGCCTGGTAACCTGGAAAGATACGCCGGTGTATAACGCTCCAGATATCGGTAGCGCTCCGTTTGGCGTGCTGGCAGATAATCTGCGCTATCCCATTATCAGTAAGCTTAAAGACCGACTCAACCAGACGTGGTTCCAGATCCGCATTGGCGGCAGACTGGCTTATATCAGTGCTCTGGATGCGCAGGAAGACAACGGCATCCCGGTGTTAACGTATCACCATATTCTTCGCGATGAAGAGAATACCCGCTTTCGCCATACCTCCACGACGACCTCCGTACGTGCCTTCAGTAACCAGATGGCCTGGCTCCAGGACCGCGGCTACACCACATTGACGATGTATCAACTGGAAGGCTATGTACGCAACAATATGAACCTCCCGGCGCGGGCGGTGGTGCTGACGTTCGACGATGGCCTGAAGTCGGTGAGTCGTTATGCTTACCCGATTCTGAAGCAGTATGGCTTTAAAGCCACGGCGTTTATCATTAGTTCACGTATCAAGCGTCACCCGCAGAAGTGGGATCCGAAATCGCTGCAGTTTATGAGCCTTTCTGAACTGAACGAGATCCGCGACGTGTTCGACTTCCAGTCGCATACTCATTTCCTGCACCGTGTGGATGCCAATCACCGGCCAATCCTGCTGAGTCGAAGCTATCACAACATTCTGTTTGATTTTGCCCGTTCTCGCCGGGCGCTGTCCCAGTTCAATCCTCACGTCCTGTATCTTTCGTATCCGTTTGGCGGCTATAACACTACGGCGGTACAGGCGGCGAGCGACGCTGGTTTTCATCTGGCGGTGACGACGGTGAAAGGGAAGGTGAAGCCGGGGGATAATCCGTTCTTACTGAAGCGCTTGTATATTTTAAGAACGGATTCTCTCGAGACGATGGCGCGGCTGATCAGCAACCAGCCGCAGGGGTAAGATGTTTATTCGTAGCTGACGGTGAACGTGGCCGCATTTTCGAAAGTGCCGGCTTTAACCGTACCCAGTTTCTTTAACTGTCCGGTGAACGGAATGGAGTAACGATCATGATACCAATCGGCATCGCCTGAAAATGCTACACCAAATGCTTCGGTACCATCAAATTTGACTGAATGCCAGTTGCCGTTTACCTGTGCGGCAAGTTCGACACCAATACCTTCAGCGGTGCCACTCGCTCCATTGGTTAAATAATTGCCTGAAGCATCGCTTGGGCCATTTACTGTTATGGAGAATTTGTTCATCGAGCACTGGAATAAATCGAGTGTAAAGGTTCTCTTCTCCGTAGTGTCACCGCTGCTAAAATCGGACGTGTAGAAATCACCAAAGTTAACGGTGCGATCATAAGCATCGCCATTGACGCCGTAGCTTCGGCAAGTGGGTTCGGCTAATGTGAATAACACCGAACCACTGCTGATATTCATCGTGACTTTATTTGCGTACAGCGTTCCCATCTGCATAGAGCCGATGGTGCCGCCTATGGCCCTTACCTGTGTCTGCCCTGGATGAGGGCGATACTCCGGGGTCTGGTACAGCGTGAAAAAGACATCCCAGTTTTTTTCACTCCCTTTATAACCTGCACTGGAAGCGCTACTTTTTGTTGTTTTTCCCTGAGGCGGCAGGTTTAAATACAATTGCTGACCGCCAAGGCAGTTACTCGTACATCTGACCACATAGGTATAAACAATACCTGGGACGTTGGTTTTTAGTAGCCCAACCGTCGCACCGTCAGTGTATGTTGCCGTGTAGGTGGCATCCACCATACTGGCATCGGGTGGGAATAATTCAACGACGTTATTGGTACCTTCAACAGGGCACGTTATTACGTCACTCATACCGGAAAACAGTAGAGAACTTTCTGGGTTGACATCAGTGAAGGGTTCCGGCAGCGTCAGGCCACCTATTGCCCCAATAGCCTGGTTGCTCGTCCAGACATCAGGCAGTGTAATCGTATAATTTTTACTGAACCAACAGTTATACGCCAGTGCCTGTCCTGCAAATGTAGAGAGCACACAGAAGAGTAACGGCAGTAAATAACGCAATTTCATCATAAATCCCTTTATTGATAGGTAACGTCGACCACCACATTACTGGTGATGACTCCGTTGCCTACGTCGCCGGTGTTCTGATAACGGGCGTAAAACGCGTAATCCGCAGGAAAGCGCGGTTCGGCTTTCCCGGAAAGGTCATACACCACATCGGAACTGCCATCATCGTTCAATACGTTGGTATGGAACGCTTCAGAAAAAACCACTACCCCAACGTTACTGGCCTGGCCGCTGGTGGCATTATTGGCAAACACGCGTTTGTTAAGCGGGTCAATACCAAATTGCGGCGTAAACTGAAAATGAACCTGCTGGCTGTTGTTGCTTTCCGTACCGGAAATATCGCAGCTGACCACCTGGATGACAAACGGCGTACCGCCTGCGTCGGTCTCTGGCTGCAGGCGGTTGCTGTTATCTGCGTTGTAAAACCAGTCTTGAGACACTGTGGGCAACGTCACATCACTACCGTCTTTTAAATTTATCTGGCAAGTATTCGCAAGGATCCTGGCCGTAAAATTCACGTTCACTCCGCTGTCCTCCGCTGGACTGGCGGCAGACCATAGCCCCGCTGCCAGCGCAGCCAGTAAAACGAAGATGGGTTGTGTAGAAAGGAGTTTCTGTTGCATTGTTGCCCATCCATGGCTTATTCGTAACTTATTGAAAAGGTAACGGGTGCAGTAGCTGTGCCGACGCCAATGTCTGATGCCGTTTTACCGTTTGCCAGTACCAGGGTGGCGTACATATCAAAGGTGACGCCATCATCTGTTCTGTTGGTAAATCTATGGTGGATCGTGTCATCCACGCCCGTGGGGGTCATTGCACAGTTAAGCGGATGCGGTGTTTTCTTTGCGCTGTGCTCTTCCTGATGTATTTGTATGGAGGTGTTGGTATTTGTCGCGTCGTTAGTGGGGTAATTGGTGCTGTCGCAGGTGCCGCCGGTTGCCTGCGCGGTAATATAAATATCGGCTACCCCCGCACACTCTTTGAATGCGATGTAAAACGGTTTTTGGGCCGTAGCTGTCCCAACATCCTCTTTATAGAGATCGCCAATATTGACGGTGCTCGTCGCGGCACCTGTTCCGTCCTGAATCTCAAAATTACATGTGCCAGGAATAAGTTCAGATGAAAACGTAATGGCTAATGAGTCAGTACCCGTCGTTGCGGCATAGCTCACCGTGCTGAATAACCCGCCAGCCATCACCAGGGCGAGAAAAAGAGAATTATATTTCATTGTAGCGCTCCGTAATATCATCGCTGGAATTATTCATAGTCAAAGTTAAACGTTGCGATCGCGTTAAACTTACCCGAGGTCAGGCCCGTAATAAGGGTCGTGGTTGGAACTAAATGGGCAATCAAGTCCAGTTGTTTTCCATCACCCACTTCACTGGCTGTGTCCCAGAGAATCACTTCTGAACCATCCGTGCTCGCGGTCTTACTCGTGAAGATGGTGAACGGTTGATCTGGTGCGCTGGCACGAGCAATCTTCACACCGACGCCTTTTGCATCGCCATCAGCTATGCTACTGGGAACTAATACTTTGTTGCCGTTTTGGGTGCCTGTAATGGTCGTTTTAATGCTTTGCAGCGATGCTGGGCAGCCACTGGCCTTGATATTAAAGGCGGCGATAGTTGGGCCCGAGGTCGCGGTACTGTTTTGCTCATTGATGAGATCACCCAACGTGACCTTGTGATCGGCGTCGCCAATGTAAACAGTGGCTGCGCCGCCCGCGGCACCATCATTAACCGCCATGTTGCAGGTCGTTGCCAGTATTCTGGCGGTAAACGTGACATCAAATTGACTTGGTGTCGCATGGCTTGTGAGAGGAATGGCAGAACCAATGGCCAACGCCAACATGGCGATCGGCAGACCACGGCAATATTTAACGTTTTGATGTGTCATTAAGGAAGCTCCCTGTAAAATAATGACTTATTGCATATGGCAGCGCTGACCATTCAGGACGGTGGTTAAACCCGCCTTGAGTGCGCTATCCGTAATTTTATAATGGACGGTACAGTCGCTATCTGCTTCGTTACCCCAGACCACCCGCAGATTGCCTTCTTCTTCCACGCCGCGCACATAGGCTTGTCCCGCCTGACCCACAACGCCAACCCGTTCGCCTTTCTCGCTCAGAACATCGGCACCCAGCGGGATAAAGCCCTTATCATCGCGCAATAATTCAAGGATGACCGAACGGCCTTCGTCAGTGGCAAACTCGACTTTTACCACTGCGCCATCGCGCGGTACGACGTTTTCACTGGTATTTTTCACTTCCACATCACGCTCCAGCGTGCTGATATTTAATCCCACGCGGTTTTCACGGTAGGCGGAGGCGTAAGGCATAAGCGCGTAACCGGAGCTATTCAACTCACCCTGTCCGTAGCCCAGTTTTGCGCCTTCGGCACCGCTGGCGTGAACGAGAATAATGGGGGCGTTGTTGTCTAATGAACCGGGTGACAGAGTTACGCCGCCTGAGTGCAGCACCATCCCGCCGTTATAGCTCGCGGAATACTGCCTGCTGCCATCGTCAGAGAACGAGGACGAAACAGAGAGCGGCCCGTATGGGCTTCGCCATGAACCATAGCCACTCACCTGATTCAGGTTACTATCATCATTGTTGATATTGTTGGCCGTGCTGATGGAGTAGTTAAACAACCCGTTCCGGGCGCTGCCGCTCGCGGAGTTATTGATATTGGCGCTGCCTTTTGTATCGCTATTTACGCTCATATTCAGCGTGTTGAAACCGGCAACACCTTTACCATCGCTGGAGAACACATCCAATGGGACGCTGATGCTAAAGTAGATACTATCGTCGCGCTCCCCTTCTTCGTCGTAGGAGCGTTGCACGGAGAGGCTATAACTGCCGTAGCGGAAGCTGTTGCTGTAGCCGATGTTATAGCTGGAGGTGTTACCACTGTTGTTCCAGTAATCTTCCCAGGAACCAGAGGCATAGAAAGAGCCGTAATTTTCCCCGTAAAAGTCCAGCGGTTGGCTAATGCTTACCTGATACTGGTTTTTTGTACGCTGATAGTTGCTGTAGAGCGCTTCGCTAGAGTCGTAGATGCTGCGATCGTCGCGACCATGTTTAATGTCGTCGTTAAGCTGCGCCGCATCGCTCAGGCTGAGATAATCTTTCGTTGAGAAGCGATATGCCGCGATGTTGAATGACGTGTCGGTCGCTTCGATCATTTTACTGTAGGTCAAACGGTAGCTCTGACCTGAGAGCGAGCCCAGATTCTCAATATCCGCCTGTGAGTGCGTGACGTCCAATGCAAAAGCACCGATACGCGTATTCATCGCGACACCCAACAATCCAGCGTAAAAATCCATATCGGTAAACTGCACGCCAGCATAACCGGTAAAGGTGTTATTGATGCCGTAATAACCGGTGGCATAGCCGACCTGGGGGGCATCATACAGTGAGTCATTGTTCAGCTCACCCGCGCCAAACTCCCAGCGTGTAGCTCCAGGACGCACCATTTGCGTCACAGAAGAGTAAGGCACCACAAAGGTATGCTTGCTGCCGTCAGACTCTTCAACAGTCACTTCGAGATCGTTACCAAAACCGGTGGTACTCAAATCATTTAATTCGAATGGCCCTGGCGGGACGGTCGTTTCATATATTTTTCGGCCGCTTTGCTCGACGCTGACTTTGGCGTTGCTGTTGGCGACGCCACGGATTACAGGCGAATAGGAGGTAGTCCCTTCCGGGCGCATGCGGTCATCGCTGTACAAACGCATCCCGCGAATACTGACGGAATCAAAGGTATCGCCATCGGTGTAGGTTTCACCCGCCACAAGTTGAGCGGATAGCACGGGAATATCGCGTTGGAGATAAATATCCTGGCTGGTGTACGATGTGCCATTGTCGCTATCCCAGTCCAGAGTGCCGCGAGAACGCAGATGCCATGCCCCCAAATTGAGGCCATATTGCAGGCCCGCATAGGCGGTATCCGTTGTATAACCATCGGTTTCCCGGTGCCAGCTGTTAATATTGTATGATAATAACGCTGCGGGAATACCCGCATCCCATAAAGACGGATCGACATAACCCGGTGGACGCTTTAACACGTAAAGTTGTGGCACGGTCAATTCCAGAACCAGTTTTGAACTGTCGAAATTCACCGATGAACTGGGATAGATTGTTTTAACATCGACGCAGGTCGATTCACCCATGCTATCATCTGGCACGGCTTTGATATCAACACCGGCTTGTTTAAGCAGTTGAGCCGTAATACAAGGCGTGGCGCGGGATGTGCCGTTGTCTTTAAACTCCACCTCTTGCGTAACGGTATTTATTCCGTTTAGGCTGATTTTGACCCGATAAATACCCGGCGGAACAGGGTTGCCCTGAGCATATCTGTTAACATCAACAGTGCTGCCCATATTCAATAAAAATTGCTCGTTAAATTCTACCTGTTCTTCAGCTTCAGGCTTAGTTGATTGCGTAGATGTATTTTCAGCTGCCTGAGTCGAAAGCGGGAACGTCGCGCTGATAGCGAGGCATAATAAAGAGCGTCGAAAAAACATAGCAACCCCAGAAAATAAATGAAGATGGTTCTTATATATGATGTTATGTATTAACTCGTTTATTTTGTTACTTTAGATACTATTTTCTCGGTGCCGCCATAATCATTAATGGCGATATATTCCACTTCACCACTGGTCGTACTGCTAAGACCTTTTACTGGCATCGTTTCACTAGAGAAGGGTTTAATTGACTGTGTATTAATTTCATATTTTTTGTCGCCAATTTTAAATACTGCACCAGAGATGGAAACGTTGTACGGGGAGTCATTGCGGCCAACAACAGACAGCTTGCCACCTTGCAGCGTTTGTGACCATTTCACTTGTTTCATCGCTTCTTTGGCGGTGCCTTTCAGCCCATCAGGACGGAAAAACATCTTAATACGGGTGCGAAAAGCGAGCTGCAATTGGTTCTGGCTTTCACCGTCTTTTTGGGCCGATTTTTTGGGGATTTCCAGAACGTTAAACCAGAATAACGACTCCCGATCCTGTGCTAACGGTTGATTCAGATAGGTCACACGGACAGACTGGCCTTTGCCAGGATCCATTCGCGTAATCGGCGGTGTTATGACAAACGGCAATTTTAATTCTTGTGGGCTGACATTTGCGCGTCCGTCGTCTATCCAGATTTGCAACAGCAGTGGATTTTGACCACGGTTGGTCATATTCACAATCACATCTTTCATGGATTGTTGGTAAACAATTCGCGTGCCGGAGATCACAACATCGGCGCTACTCTGAAAAGAGGCGAAACCAATAACTGCGGCTATAAGCGTTTTTAACCCTGTTTTCGTGTGTGAGCTGAACATCATGGGATCCACTTCCTTTTGGATTAGAAAGAAACATCCCCTGGAGTCGCCAAGGGATGTAGAAAGGCAACGGCCTTATTACTTATTCATAGCTAATGGTGTAAGTGGTATAAGCGGTAACGGTACCATCAGTCACGGCAGTATCTGTCTTGGTGTAGGCAACTTTATAAGTCAGTGAAGCATGACCGTTTGCATCTAACGGTTGTTTCTGGTCATTGTTTGCCTGACCCATTTTGACCTGGCTGTTGTCAGCGTTTTTCAGCACCAGTGCAACGTTATCGGCTGCGCCTTCAATATTTTCTTGCGGGAACAACAGGCCGCTAGAGTCGGTAGTTGTGCCGTTAAACGTATTGAACTGTACGCTGATATTTTTGTTTTCGTCTGGAGTGACTGTACCTGGGCAAGTTACATCCATAGTGAAGTTAGTTTCACCGAGAACACTGGCTACGTCGTTATTAGAAGCACCAGTGAAGTCAGTAATGTCTACAGTTTTCAATGCAACTTTGAAATCTTCTTGGTTCTGAGTCACTGAATCGGCCAGCATTTTAACAGTACAGGTATTCGGGTTTACCAGACCGTTAAACTGGATGTGACCAGCGTTGAGATTCTCTGCCATTGCAGAACCAGACATGATAGCCATTACTGCTACAGCCAGTGTGTATTTTTTAAATGCCATGATAATAAATATCCATATTGATTGATAGGGACTAAAGATATAATTTATATCTTTAGCTTCTTGCCGTTAAATATAACATCTAATTGAGTTATATATTAATTTTCGAGGAGTGTATTAGATGTGGGTTGTCAGCATCAAATTAGTTTATGTGTAATGATTTTTAAATTTTTCTAAAATAAATTCAATGTATGTTTTTGTTTTATTTTATTTGTTTTTTAGATAATAAGGGGAGGGGTGATGTTTTTATATCATATAATTTATTTCTCTAAAGTGTATTTGATATTTTTTATTTGAATATTATTTATTTGAGCATTATTTATGATGATTAACGTCTGTTGTTATGTTGATTTTTTGGGGGAGAGACTTAAAAGGAGTCATGATTAATTGACTCCTTGTATATAAATTTTGAATACCTGTTTTAGGCAACCTGTACCGGAATCGCTTTTGCTGTGCGCTTCATTTCGTTGTCACCTTCGAAGTAAGCCACTTTCGGACGCCATGTACGGGCTTCTTCGTCAGACATGGTGACGAAGCTTGCGATAATCACAATGTCGCCAACTTCAGCGCAGTGTGCCGCTGCACCGTTCACCGAGATGATTCTGGAGCCGCGTTCAGCCGCAATGGCATAGGTTGAGAAACGTTTACCATTGGTCACGTTCCAGATATCAATAGCTTCGTTTTCCAGAATACCTGAGGCATCAAGGAAATCCTGGTCGATGGCGCAGGAGCCTTCGTAATGCAGGTCCGCCTGCGTGACTTTTACGCGGTGGAGCTTGCCTTGCAGCATGGTGCGAATCATAACTTCTATACCCTGTCGTTTACCTTGGCTAAGCAGGCGCGACTGGCCTGCTTTGAGAAATCTTCAGGCAGTATTGCCCGATTTTTAACCCCTGTCTACTGGGCTAATGTAACGCTTTGATTATCGATCAGACGTGCCTGACCCAGCCATGCAGCGGCCAGAATCACCGCGCGTTTACTGGTTTCAGTCAACTCCAGCAGCGTGTCGGCATCACGAATCTGAATATCGTCGGCGCGGAAGCCTTTTTCATTCAGTTCTTGTTCGGCAATGGTAATAATTTCTTGCAGCTCACGATTACCCGCAATCAGCTTTTCAGCGATACCGTTCATCACGTTGTGCAGGCCTGGCGCAATTTTACGCTGTTCTGCCGTCAGATAACCGTTACGTGAGCTGAGGGCCAGACCGTCTTTGGCGCGAATAATCGGTACGCCAACGATCTCAATGTCATAACCCATGTCCGCTACCATTTTGCGGATCAGCGCCAGCTGTTGGAAATCTTTTTCACCAAAGCAGGCGATATCGGGTTGGATCAGGTTAAACAACTTGCTGACGATAGTGGAAACACCACGGAAGTGGCCTGGACGGCTGGCACCTTCCAGCATGGTAGAGAGACCGGGAACATCAACGAAAGTCTGGCCTTCCAGACCATGCGGGTAGATCTCTTCAACGGCCGGAGCAAAGACATAATCGACTTTACGCTTGTTCAGCTTTTCGCAATCTTCCTGCAGGGTACGCGGATAGCGCACCAGATCGTCCGGTCGGTCAAACTGCATCGGGTTAACGAAAATGCTGACGAACACCACATCAGCCCGCGCTTTTGCTTCATCGACCAGTTTCATATGGCCGTCGTGCAGGTTGCCCATGGTGGGAACCAGAGCGACGCGTTTACCTTCCTGACGCAGACGACGAATATGCTGGCGCAGCAGCGGCAGGGTTTCAATGATTAACACAACAAGACTCCTTAATGGAAACTGTGCTCTTCGCCCGGATAAACGCCGGACTCCACTTCAGCCATATACTGCCGCACTGCGGCGCGCATGTCGCCTGCTTCATTGAGGAAATTCTTCGCAAATTTCGGGATGTGGCCGCCGGTAATGCCAAACGCATCATGCATAACGAGAATTTGTCCGTCGGTGACGTTACCGGCGCCAATACCAATCACCGGAATCGACAGCGCTTCCGTGACGCGCTTCGCCAGCTCAACCGGCACGCACTCCAGCACCAGCAGCTGAGCGCCAGCGGCTTCTAAGGCCAGCGCATCATCCAGCAGTACCTGCCCGGCGTCGCCGCGGCCCTGAATTTTATAACCGCCGAAGATATTCACCGACTGGGGCGTTAATCCCAGATGGCCGCAAACCGGCACCGCGCGTTCGGTGAGCATTTTCACCGTATCTACCAGCCAGGCGCCGCCTTCGATTTTGACCATATTAGCGCCCGCGCGCATAACCACCGCAGCGTTTTCAAACGCCTGCTCCGGAGTGGCATAAGCCATAAACGGCAGGTCGGAGAGCAGTAGACAGTTAGGCGCGCCACGACGCACGGCACGAGTGTGGTAAGCGATATCTTCAACGGTCACGGGCAGAGTGGAGTCATGCCCCTGAATCGTCATGCCCAGCGAGTCGCCAACCAGCATCACATTGATACCTTCGTCGGCAAATAACTTAGCGAAGCTGTAGTCGTAGGCGGTAATTGTCGCGAAGCGTTTTTTCTCTTGCTTGCATTTCTGCAGCAGTGAAATGGTGGTGGGTTTCATAACATTTCCTGATGATGAAAGTCATATTTATCGGCATTCTAACAGTCACATTCAGGGGGGCAATTGTTTTAAGCAATCGTTTGGCGCTAAAGCAGTAAACGCTAAAGGGGAGAAGATACTTTACCAGTGTGCAGGTTTTGCAGCACCAAGATGGGTGAGGTGCTGATGCAGGCTGATACCATCCGGAAAGATAAGCTCAGGGGCAATTTCGAATAACGGCCACAGCATAAAACCACGGTTTTTCATGTCGTAGTGCGGTACCGTCAGACGTTCGGTGTTAATCACCTCATCGCCAAACAGCATAATGTCGAGGTCCAGCGTTCGTGGCCCCCAGCGTTCGGCTTTGCGCACCCGGCCCTGCTGTAACTCAATACGTTGGGTATGATTGAGCAATTCTTCCGGCGCGAGGGTGGTTTCCAGCGCGACGGCGGCGTTCAGGTAATCGGGTTGATCCTGTGGGCCTAATGGCGGTGTACGGTAGAACGAGGAGACAGCCACGATTCGGCTGTCAGGGATTTCACCGATCGCTTTAACGGCAGCATTAACCTGCTCCAGAGGGGAGGCTAAATTACTGCCGAGGGCGATATATACCCGTCGTTTTTCAAGCTGCATCTGTGTCACCACCTTGATGCGACTCGAAATTTGTTGGGTATACGTGATGGGTCATGCGGAACCTTCACGGCGTGGCGCGCGTTTACGCGGGCGACGATGGCGCCGACGTGCGTCTGGCTCTTCATCCAGCTCGTTCAGCATACCTTTTTGTTCCGGCGGCGCAGAAACCTGGAATTCACCCCACCATTTCGCCAGTCGCTGCAATTCCGCATTGTGTTCGACTTCGGCACGCAGCGCTAACAGGTCGTAAGCTGCACGGAACTTTGGATGTTCCATCAGCTTCCAGGCGCGTTTACCCTGGCGACGGGACATCCGTAGCTGCAACTGCCAGATATCGCGGGTCAGCGAGGTCAGACGTTTCGGGATCGCCAGCGAGCGGCAGGCTTCGTCCAGCACGTCGTTCATTGCCAGCGCGAAAGCGTCGTAGTAGGCCAGACCGCTTTCTTGCGCAATTTTCTGTGCGGCTTCCAGTAGCGGATACCAGAACATTGCCGCGAACAAGAAGGCCGGGTTAACGCGCATATCATTGTGAATGCGGTTGTCGGTATTCTTCAATACCTGGGCAATGATGCGTTCCATTGGGCTGTCACCGTCTTCGGTGAAGTAGCGCGTAATGGTGGGGAACAGCGGCTGGAACAGGCTGTACTCACGCAGCTTTTTATAGGTTTCGTATCCATAGCCCGCCTGTAATAGTTTGAGTGCTTCTTCAAACAGGCGTGCGGGAGGAATATCGTTAAGCAGCGTTGCCAGACGCGGGATCGGCTCTGCGGTTTCCGGGCTGATACGCATGTCGAGCTTGGCGGCAAAGCGTACGGCGCGCAGCATGCGCACAGGATCTTCGCGATAGCGCGTTTCCGGATTACCGATCAGGCGAATGATACCCTCTTCGAGATCCTGCATTCCCCCGACGTAATCACGTACGGTGAAATCGGCCACGCTGTAATACAGGCTGTTAATCGTGAAGTCGCGACGCTGGGCATCTTCTTCAATGGAGCCGAAGATGTTGTCGCGCAGCAGCATTCCGTTTTGTCCGCGCTGGGATGTTGTGCGATCGGACTCGCTGCCTTCATGATGACCGCGGAACGTCGCCACTTCGATAATTTCAGGGCCGAACATGACATGGGCCAGACGGAAACGGCGACCGACCAGGCGACAGTTACGAAACAGTTTGCGCACCTGATCCGGCGTTGCGTTAGTGGTGACATCAAAATCTTTCGGCTTTTTGCCCAGCAAAAGATCGCGTACACCACCGCCAACCAGCCATGCCTCGTATCCGGCCTTATTGAGCCTGTACATTACCTTCAGGGCATTTTCACTGATATCTTTGCGGGAGATAGAGTGCTGCTCACGCGGAATTACCGTCATATGTGGACGGGCGACGGCGAGCTCAGCCTCGCGCTCCTCGCGGCTTAGCACCTTGCGGCAAAAATTAGCGACTCGGGTAAAAATAGTGCACCTCGGTAGTGTCAAACTTCAATCAGAACAAGTGTTGCTGTGTAAAAATAGCGGCTAATCATAGCTCAGCATGATGCATTTGAGAATGCCGGATTTAAGATCGCCGATTCAGGCACCGCTGTCAGACGCCAGTTCTCAACGGCAAACGCCAGGATCTGGTCGACACGCATCTCCTGCCACGGGATATCGGCACGTTGGCCGAGAAAGCGTAGCGCGGCAATAATCACCGGACGCGGATCGCCTTGCGGCAGCGCAGGTGCATGATTTTGTTTTGAAAGTTTAGCGCCTTGTTCGTTGAGCGCCAGCGGAAGATGAATATAGTCAGGCGCTTGCCAGCCAAACTGCTGATACAAAGAGATTTGCCGCACCGTGGGTTCGATAAGATCGGCGCCGCGTACAATCTCCGTTACGCCCTGAAAGTGGTCATCAACCACCACGGCGAGGTTATAGGCAAACAGCCCGTCGCGTCGGTGGATAATAAAATCTTCGCCTGCAAGCTGAGGGTCAGCCTGAATCACCCCGCGCAACTGGTCCGTAAACTGCATTACCGGATGGCGTTGCTTAATGCGAACTGCGGCCTGTTCAGGTCCGCAGCGCAGCTCACGGCAGTGACCATCGTAAATACCGCCGACGCTTTGAATACGCGCCCGCGTACAGGTGCAGTAATAGCTCAGATCCTGCTGGTGTAGCCAGGCGAGCGCCTCGCGGTAGGCGTCATGACGCTGAGATTGCCATAAAATATCGCCATCCCAGTGCAGTCCGTAATGTTCCAGCTGACGCAGAATCGTATTTGCAGCACCGGGAACTTCACGAGGGGGGTCAATATCTTCAATGCGTACTCGCCAGATTCCGCGCCGGGCACGAGCCTGCAGGTAACTGCCGAGGGCGGCAATCAGTGAACCGAAATGCAGTTCGCCGGAGGGGGAAGGGGCGAAGCGGCCAATATAATGTGAATCGCTCATTTTGCGGACTAACAAATAATAAGGCGGGAGATGCTCCCGCCTGTAGTAAACGTGGTAAAAATGACCGGAATTAACCTGCCATTTGTTTTTCGCGGATTTCTGCTAGCGTTTTACAGTCGATGCACAGATCGGCTGTCGGACGCGCTTCCAGACGGCGAATACCAATTTCTACGCCGCATGATTCGCAGTAGCCGAAATCTTCGTCTTCTACTTTCTTCAGCGTCTTCTCGATCTTTTTGATCAGTTTGCGCTCACGGTCACGGTTACGCAGCTCAAGGCTGAATTCTTCTTCCTGTGCGGCGCGGTCCACCGGATCAGGGAAGTTAGCCGCTTCGTCTTGCATATGAGTTACGGTGCGATCGACTTCATCCCTAAGTTGATTGCGCCATGCCTCAAGAATACGCCTGAAGTGCGACAGCTGGGCTTCGTTCATATACTCTTCGCCCGGTTTCTCCTGGTACGGCTCCACCCCAGCGATGGCGAGAATACTCAGGGACGATGTTTTACGGTTTTGCCCTTCTTGCATGTTGCTTCTCCTTAACACGCACTATCGATCCCCATGTTCGGGGGAAAAATCAGGTCGCTATAAATAGCAGATGCTTTTCCGGATAGCAATTATCTAAACGTAACACTTGACAACCCTGTGAGGAAAAGCGTATTTGCCCACGCGCCCGGAATACTAATTGACCAGATATTTACACCATTACAAGGTAATGGGCAACGGCTCTTTAAGAGTCATACCGTGGGCAGAAAGTTCCGCTTTATAAACCAGAATTTCTACCCCCTTAAGCTGTGCTTCAACTAATAATTGCGCATATTTCGCATCGATATGGCGCGCGGGTGAAAACCGTGTAATGGCTGAATGTAGCACGGCGAAAAATATCACTGCCCGCTTGCCTTCAGCCGCTACGCTCATCAATTCCCGAAGATGCTTCTGACCTCGTTCAGTGATGGCATCGGGAAAATAACCCTGTTCTTTTTCCGCCAACGTGACTGATTTCACTTCAATATAGCAGTCAGGTCGGGAATCTGCCTGTAACAAAAAGTCGATGCGGCTCCCTTCGGCACCGTATTTTACTTCACTTTTCAAAGTGCTGTAGCCTGAAACTTCCGAAATTAACGCCTGCTGAATCGCCTCTTTCGTTAATCTGTTGGCCCACAGCGTGTTAACACAAATAAATTCACCGGATTGAGTTTGCGTTAATTCCCAGGTATGTGGATATTTGCGTTTAGTATTTTCTGATGTCGAATACCAAACGGTGTCACCTGGCATTGCGCATCCGGTCATCGCACCGGTATTTGGGCAGTGTAGCGTTAACTCTGTGCCAGCTGGTGTGATCACATCCGCTAAAAAGCGCTTATAGCGCTGAATGAGCGTTGCAGGTTGTAAAAGTGGAGAAAATTGCATAAACAGTCCTTTGATTATTCAGTCAGCGTCCAGCGTTGCAACTGCGTGTAACGCGTGCGTCCTCGTGCAAATGAGGAGGAATAAAGCGCAAATTCCGTGACTGGAAACGACCAGCCAAAGCCCGGTGGCGGGATTGGCACCGCGTGGCCGGCATCGCGCAGCAGCGTGATATGTGGATGAAACGGCTGCGGGCTCTGGTAGCAACCGCTGCGTGCGGCCTGTGCCCGCAGCATATTCGCCAGTTGCAGCAGTCCGCGCGGCGGCTGACGCATTCCCAGCCACACAACCCGGGATCGCAACCATTGCCCGGCATCATCGAATTTGAGCGTAAAACCCGGCTGGCGAATACGTCCCGCGAGTTGCGACAGCGCCTGCTGCTTCTCGTCGCTGACGTCGCCTAGAAAGGCCAGTGTCAGATGCAAATTATCAGACGCGACGGGACGACCCGCTTCCGGGGGGAACTGCGCGGCTCGCCAGTGGATTAGCTGCTCCCGAACCTCGCCTGGCAATTCAATCGCAAAGAACAGCCTTTTTGGCTCAGACATGATGGATACTCGGTTATGAATTAACGCGATGCTACAATGCAGCGCGAAGAATGTTAACCCTCTGGAGTCATTTGTGACGTCGTTGCCCGTTGCCGCCGTAGTGCCTGAACTGCTTACCGCTCTTGATACCTCGTCGCAGGTTTTGCTGACGGCGCCGACCGGTGCCGGGAAATCGACCTGGCTGCCGTTACGACTTCTTGAGCATCGCAGTATCAAGGGACGGATTATTTTGCTGGAGCCGCGGCGCCTGGCAGCGCGTAACGTGGCGCAGCGGTTAGCGGAATTGCTGAATGAAAAGCCTGGCGAGACCGTGGGTTATCGCATGCGCGCGCAAAGCTGCGTAGGGCCGCAGACCCGGCTGGAAGTGGTAACAGAGGGCGTCCTGACGCGGATGATCCAACGCGATCCCGAGCTGACGGGCGTCGGGCTGGTGATCCTCGACGAATTTCACGAACGGAGTTTACAGGCTGATCTGGCGCTGGCGCTATTGCTGGATGTGCAGCAAGGGCTGCGGGACGATCTGAAACTGTTGATCATGTCCGCCACTCTGGATAACGGGCGTTTGCAGCAGATGTTGCCCGATGCGCCGACGATCGTTTCTGAAGGCCGCGCATTTCCCGTTGAGCGGCGGTATCAGCCGTTGGCGGCGCATTTGCGTTTTGATGAAGCGGTGGCGATAGCGACGGCGGAGCTATTGCGCCATGAAAGCGGGTCACTGCTGCTATTTTTACCGGGTGTGGGCGAAATCCTGCGCGTACAGGAACAATTGGCTACGCGTGTGGGCAGCGATGTTGTGCTGTGTCCACTGTATGGCGCGTTAACGCTTTCCGAGCAGCGTCAGGCGATTGTGCCGGCGCCACAAGGCAAACGCAAAGTGGTGCTGGCCACCAATATTGCTGAAACCAGCTTGACGATCGAAGGCATCCGACTGGTGGTGGACTGCGCTCAGGAACGCGTGACGCGCTATGACGTGCGTACCGGTCTGACGCGACTGATTACCCAGCGCATCAGCCAGGCTTCGATGACTCAGCGCGCGGGACGTGCAGGTCGTCTGGAGCCCGGTATTTGCCTGCATCTGCTTGCCAAAGAGCAGGCAGAAAGAGCGGCAGCGCAGGGTGAAGCGGAAATATTGCAGAGCGATCTGTCCGGGCTACTGATGGAGTTGCTGCAATGGGGATGTACCGACCCTGAGCAACTGAACTGGCTGGATACGCCGCCCGCCATCAACCTGCAGGCGGCAAAACGGCTGTTGCAGATGCTGGGCGCGCTTGAGGGCGACAGGCTTAGCGCCACGGGGCAGAAAATGGCGGCGTTGGGTAACGATCCTCGTTTAGCGGCGATGCTGGTCGGTGCCAAAAATAATACCGAAGCGGCTACGGCGGCAAAACTGGCTGCGATTCTGGAAGAGCCGCCGCGCGGTGGCAGTACCGATCTAACCGTGGCATTTTCGCGAAACCAGCCTGCCTGGCAGCAGCGCAGTCAACAGTTGCTGAAACGGCTTAATGTTAGCAGCGGACAGCCGGACAGCACGCTGCTCTCCCCGTTGCTGGCGCGGGCGTTTGCCGATCGGATCGCGCGCCGACGTGGGCAGGAAGGACGCTATCAACTGGCGAATGGCATGGGCGCAATGCTGGATGCCGATGATGCCTCAGGACGCCATGAATGGTTGATAGCGCCACTTTTGTTGCAGGGCAGCGCTTCGCCAGACGCGCGTATCTTGCTGGCTCTGCCGCTGGATATCGAGTCGCTGATGCAGGCATGTCCTGAGCTGCTACAACAGTCCGACACCATCGAATGGGATGAAACCCAGGGAACGTTAAAGGCATTGCGTCGGTCGCGCATTGGTCAGCTCACGGTAAAAGTACAGCCATTGGCCAAACCTTCGGAAGAGGAGTTGCACCAGGCGATGTTGAACGGCATTCGCGATAAAGGGCTAAGTGTGCTCAACTGGACGCCGGAAGCTGAGCAGTTTCGCCTGCGTCTGCAATGTGCGGCAAACTGGTTGCCAGAATACGACTGGCCCGCGGTAGATGAGGAGTCTCTGCTGGCGACGCTGGAGAGCTGGCTGCTGCCGCACATGAGCGGTGTACACTCGTTACGTGCATTAAAAGCACTCAATATGGGGCTGGCGTTGCGCGGTTTGCTGGATTGGTCAATGCTGCAACGTCTGGATAGTGAACTGCCAGCGCATTACACTGTGCCGACGGGAAGCCGGATTGCCATTCGCTATCATGAGGATAATCCTCCGGTATTGGCAGTTCGGATGCAGGAAATGTTTGGTGAAGCAAAGACCCCAACCATTGCCCAGGGGCGCGTGCCGCTGGTGCTGGAGCTGCTGTCGCCGGCCCAAAGACCGTTACAGGTGACGAGCGATCTGAGCGCGTTCTGGCAGGGATCGTACCGTGAGGTGCAAAAAGAGATGAAAGGGCGTTATCCCAAACATGTCTGGCCGGACGATCCGGCGAATACCGCGCCAACGCGGCGCACCAAAAAGTATTCGTAATGAAACGGTAGGCCGGATAAGGCGTTATGCCGCATCCGGCGAAAGAGCGGTAATAATTGAGAGATTTCTTCTTCTGTCGCAGGACGGAAGAACAGAGAATCGGGCCCTTGCGCCTGAATGTTGCGGAGAAAAAGCATGGCGGGGAATGACCGCGAGCCAATTGGACGTAAAGGGAAACCCTCGCGTCCGGTGAAACAAAAGGTGAGCCGTCGTCAACTCAGAGATGAAGAGTATGACGACGATTATGATGATGATGACTATGAGGATGAAGAACCGATGCCGCGTAAGGGTAAAGGCAAAGGGCGTAAGCCTCGTGGTAAGCGCGGCTGGTTCTGGCTGCTGGTAAAACTGTCGATTGTCTTTTTGGTGCTGATCGCCATTTATGGCGTTTATCTGGATCAAAAAATTCGTAGCCGTATTGATGGCAAAGTCTGGCAGCTTCCTGCGGCAGTATATGGCCGTATGGTTAACCTTGAGCCAGAAATGCCTATCGGCAAGAACGAGATGGTGAAGCTGCTGGAGGCCACGCAGTACCGTCAGGTGACGAAGATGACGCGTCCGGGCGAATTTACCGTGCAGGCGAAGAGCATCGAGATGATTCGTCGTCCGTTTGACTTCCCGGACAGTAAAGAAGGGCAGGTGCGTGCGCGTCTGACCTTTGACGGCGATCATCTGGACACTATCGAGAATATGGATAACAACCGCCAGTTCGGTTTCTTCCGTCTCGATCCGCGTCTGATCACCATGCTCTCTTCACCTAACGGTGAGCAGCGCCTGTTTGTTCCGCGTAGCGGCTTCCCGGATCTGCTGGTGGACACGCTGCTGGCGACCGAAGACCGTCACTTCTATGAGCATGACGGTATCAGCCTTTATTCCATTGGTCGTGCGGTGCTGGCGAACCTGACGGCGGGTCGTACGGTACAGGGTGCCAGTACGCTGACTCAGCAGCTGGTGAAAAACCTGTTCCTCTCCAGCGAACGCTCTTACTGGCGTAAAGCTAACGAAGCCTATATGGCGCTGATCATGGATGCGCGTTACAGCAAAGACCGCATTCTTGAGCTGTACATGAACGAAGTCTATCTCGGTCAAAGCGGTGATAACGAGATTCGCGGCTTCCCGCTGGCAAGCCTCTATTATTTCGGCCGTCCGGTAGAAGAGCTGAGCCTCGACCAGCAGGCGCTGCTGGTGGGGATGGTTAAAGGGGCGTCGATCTACAACCCGTGGCGTAACCCGAAACTGGCGCTCGAGCGTCGTAACCTGGTTCTGCGTTTGCTGCAACAGCAGCAGATTATCGACCAGGATCTGTATGACATGCTGAGTGCGCGTCCGTTAGGCGTACAGCCGCGTGGTGGGGTGATCTCCCCGCAGCCTGCCTTTATGCAGATGGTGCGTCAGGAGCTCCAGGCGAAGCTGGGCGATAAAGTTAAAGATCTCTCCGGCGTGAAGATTTTCACCACCTTTGATTCCGTGGCGCAGGACGCCGCAGAAAAAGCGGCGGTGGAAGGCATTCCGGTACTGAAGAAACAGCGTAAGCTGAGCGATCTGGAAACCGCGATTGTGGTTGTTGACCGCTTTAGCGGCGAAGTTCGCGCCATGGTCGGCGGAGCAGAACCGCAGTTTGCGGGCTATAACCGTGCGATGCAGGCGCGTCGTTCGATTGGTTCTCTGGCCAAGCCTGCGACCTATCTGACCGCGCTCAGCCAGCCGAAGTTGTACCGCCTGAATACCTGGATTGCCGACGCGCCGATTGCACTGCGTCAGCCGAACGGCCAGGTGTGGTCACCGCAGAACGATGACCGTCGCTATAGCGAAAGCGGGAAAGTGATGCTGGTGGATGCGTTAACGCGTTCAATGAACGTGCCAACGGTAAATCTGGGGATGGCGCTGGGCCTGCCTGCTGTAACCGATACCTGGTTGAAGCTGGGGGCGCCGAAAGATCAGCTTAACCCGGTTCCGGCCATGCTGCTGGGGGCGTTGAACCTGACGCCAATTGAAGTGGCGCAGGCATTCCAGACTATCGCCAGCGGCGGGAACCGTGCGCCGCTGTCGGCGCTGCGTTCGGTGATTGCCGAAGATGGAACCGTACTGTACCAGAGTTTCCCACAGGCCGAGCGTGCCGTTCCGGCGCAAGCAGCGTATATGACGCTGTGGACTATGCAGCAGGTGGTTCAGCGTGGTACAGGTCGCCAGCTTGGCGCGAAGTATCCGGGTCTGCATCTGGCAGGGAAAACCGGGACCACCAACAACAACGTGGATACTTGGTTTGCTGGGATCGACGGCAGCCAGGTGACCATCACCTGGGTAGGCCGTGATAACAACCAGCCAACCAAGCTGTACGGTGCCAGCGGCGCGATGTCGATTTATCAGCGTTATCTGGCCAACCAGACGCCGACCCCGCTGGTGCTGACGCCGCCTGAAGATGTGGTAGATATGGGCGTGGACTACGACGGTAACTTCGTATGTAGCGGCGGGATGCGTACGCTCCCGGTGTGGACCACCGATCCGGATTCGCTGTGTCAGCAGGGTGAAATGCTGCAGCAGTCGGGTAATCCGTTTGATCAATCTTCTCAGCAGCCGCAGCAACAGCAGCCTCAACAGCAGCAACCGCCGCAGCAGGAGAAGAAGGATAGCGACGGTGTCGCTGGCTGGATTAAGGACATGTTCGGCAGTAACTGATTTTGGTTTTAACTGTTCTTCCCCCGCATCGGCACAGGCCGGTGTGGGGGACTTCTTCTTCGCGCTGTTATCGCCTTTCTATTCATTTCCTCTCTGGGAACTGGATGTCTTTGCTGGTCTTCACGTCAGGCTGTAATTTGTTGTGGATCACATTTTAATATTTGTTGCATGTTCCTCATCTATGATCTGTAATGGCAATTTCCGCAGGACATTTCCCGATTAACCATAAACGCAACATATTATTTTTTTATATATTTGGTTTTGACTAATTTTTTGTGGATTTTTTTGTTGATTTTCCACCTTTTTTATTTTTTTACAGTATGAAAAAAAGTAATTAATAATTCCCTGTGATAATTTAAAGTTAACCAAATTTAATTTTAAGTAAATCTTTAATGAATTATTTTTTTATTAAAATCAGTGTGTTGTTTTTATTTTGACCTTGCTGGTGTGAATGGGTTGGTTAGCGTTTATTTATCGTAAATCGTAGAATAACTCATGCAAAGGAATGTTTGGGATTGAACAAGTTGATAAAGATATATTATATCATCCAGGGATGCTGTTGCATCTGTATCTCCAACCAGTCTCTATTTCCTTTCGTTAAAATTGACTTCTCCTCTGTTGGTTTTTGTGAGCATATGTAAGGAATACGTTATGTGCAAAAAAATTCTCACCTCATTGTTTGTAAGCAGCGTGCTGGCGGGGGCCGCGATGCCTGCGTTGGCCGTTGATACCGGAACAGTCACCTTTAACGGCAAGATTATTCCTGATAGCTGTGCCGTGGATGTCAACGGTACGTCGACAAACGGTACAGTGACCTTTAATAATCTGTCGCAAACCGCGTTTGGCGCTGATAAAAAAGTAGGTGACTCGCAATCTTTTGCCATCATACTGACGGAATGTGATGCCGCGATTGCCAATCTCAATATCAAATTTGATGGTACGCGTGTTGCCGGTTATGGCGAGGAAGTGCTGCAACCGACGGGGACGGCGACAAATCTCGGCGTACGTATGTTGCCAGAAGGCAGCAGTGATTACGTAAAATTTGATGGCTCGGAGCCAGATGATTCGCTGAATAAGGCCAATGGCGAGAGCGTGGTTTTCAATTATAAAGCTGAAGTTATTCAGGTTGGCAGTACACTACCGACCACCGGTGATTATACCGCGCAAGCAACCTATACCCTGATTTATCGTTAATCGTTGTACGCACTGGCCCAGGCTGGGCCAGTATTTCAATGGAATGGAAAATGAAACGACTTATTACAATATTAGCTTTGGTACTCACTACCGGCATAAATATTGCTCATGCGGGGGTGGTGATTGGCGGAACGCGAATTATTTATCCTGCCAGCCAGTCTGAAGTACAGGTAACCCTAAAAAATAAAGATAATGATAAACGTTATCTGGTGCAAAGTTGGGTGAGTAATATTGATGACAGTAAAGCGCCATTTGTTATTACACCGCCAATTTATAAGTTGGACGAAAATCGCCAGACGCTGCTGCACGTAGTTTATACCGGTAATAAAACGGCACTGCCGCAGGATCGCGAATCGTTGTTTATGGCGAATGTTAAATCGGTTTCTGCGATCCCGGAAGAGTTACGTGATAACAACACGCTACAATTTGCAATTAAGACCAAGTTAAAGCTGTTCTATCGCCCGGCTTCGCTGAAAGAAAGTGAGGCGAAAACGGCCTGGCAGTCATTGCAGTTTAGCCGCAGCCAAAATCAACTGGTAGTGAAAAATCCCACGCCATTTTATGTCACCTTCGGCCAGCTTACGGTTGCGGGAAAAGCTATTAAATCCGCAGTGGATCAGCATTCACCCTCGGCATTAACCATGATGGTCGCCCCGTTTGCTGAGCAGCGTTTCCCGTTATCTTCCGGAGCAAAAGGCGACGTAGCCTGGACCGCGATTAATGATTTCGGATCAGAAACCGGACAGCGTAAACAGCCGCTGTAAATGAGCTATCGATTTCTTACGGGTGGCGTTTATGTCTTCTCATCGTACTGTCCGGCTTTTTGCGCTCAATACGCTGACATTCGCGATATTAACGGCGAGTGGTTCCGTTTGCGCTGACGATTATTTCAATCTCAGTGCGCTGGAAACGGGGACGCCGCTGGAGAATACCGGCGCGCTGGAAGCTTATTTACGCAATAATGGTCTATCGCCAGGGCGGTATTTAACGTCCATTGTCTGGGATCGGGATCGCATCGATAAACGAAATTTAAATTACGTCCTTTCAAAAGATAACAGCAAACTGGTTCCGCAGTTTACTAAAGCAGAACTGCGTGAACTGGGCGTCAAAGTTGATTCCATCCCGGCGTTAAAGAATATTAATGATAATGCCGCATTAGGCGATATTAGTGAATATATTGCTGATGCGCGCTATGACTTCAGCCCGGAAACTCAGGTATTGCAATTACGTATTCCGCAAATCTACCGCGGCAAACAAATTTCGGGCGAAAGCAATCCCGCTTCCTGGGACGATGGCATTCCGGCTCTGTGGACCAGCTACTATGTTTCGGGCTCGCATCAGCAGTCGAATAGGGACAACAATGCCTCTAACTGGGCCAGTCTCAATTCGGGTATGAACATTGGCCCATGGCGAGTGCGCAATTCCAGTAGCTGGGGGAATGACAGCGGCTGGCAATCTATAAGCACAACGCTGGAGCGTGATATCAAACGCCTGCGCAGCCAGCTTCAGCTTGGGCAAACCTACACCAACGGCGAACTGTTTGACAGCGTACAAATGACCGGGGTGAAGCTGGAGACCGATACCAGCATGCTGCCCAGCGGATTACAGGGATTCGCCCCGGTGGTGCGCGGCATCGCCAACAGCGATGCCAAAGTGGCCATCAAGCAAAACGGTTACACCATCTACCAGACCAACGTCTCGCCCGGCCCGTTTGAAATCCGTGATTTAACCCAGGTCACGGCAGGGGCGGATCTGGAAGTCACCGTGACGGAGGCTGACGGTACGGAGCGCAGCTTTATTCAGGCCAGCTCCTCGGTGCCGATTATGCAACGCGAAGGCGCGCTGAAGTACAGCCTGGCGGCAGGTAAATATCGCGATGTGGATAATGGCGAAGAACCTGAATTCGGCCAGGTGACGGCAATTTACGGCTTACCTTTCGGAATTACCGCCTACGGCGGTCTGCAGGGCGCGTCGATGTATCATGCCGGGCTGGTCGGCATCGGGGCCGATTTACGCGATTTTGGTTCAGTGTCGATGGATTTGACGGCCGCCAGAACCGCGTTTGACGACGGTCGCGCAGATGCGAACGGCCAGTCGTGGCGCGCGCAGTACGCAAAAGATTTTCCGCTGACCAATACCACGATCACGCTGGCCAGCTATCGTTATTCCACCTCTGGATTTTATACCTTTCAGGAGGCTCTCGATCAGCGCAATAACGCCTATGACGACGACAGCATTTACAGCTATCGCAATGCTTTTAACCGCCGGAGCCGCTTACAGCTAAACCTTTCACAGTCGTTACATAGCTGGGGGTCGGTATATGCCAACGCCTATCAGCAGGACTACTGGGGAATGGAAGGCCATGAGCGCAGCGTCAGCTTGGGTTACAGCAGCAGCTGGCAGGGCGTT
Source organism: Citrobacter sp. Cpo089 (assembly GCF_030332695.1). Taxonomy (NCBI): domain Bacteria; kingdom Pseudomonadati; phylum Pseudomonadota; class Gammaproteobacteria; order Enterobacterales; family Enterobacteriaceae; genus Citrobacter; species Citrobacter sp. Cpo089. Next base: position 270,959 of record NZ_JAOWHJ010000054.1, read on the forward strand.
AACTGGTCGCTGAACTATAGCCTGACGAAAACGCCATCGACCGATAACGACCAGCAGGTTTCGATTTCGATTAACATTCCGCTCTCGCGCTGGCTGGCGAACTCCTGGGGCACCTATAACCTGACCAGTTCTAAAAAAGGTAACACCTCGCACCAGGCGGGCGTTAGCGGCTCGCTGCTGGAAAACAACAACTTAAATTACAACCTTCAGCAAACCTACACCGATAACAACGTGGGCTACGGCGCTTATCTCTCCTCGCGCTATCGGGCTTCGGTGGGGGAGTTCAGCGCTAATTACAGCTATCAGCAAGACAGCAAGCAGTGGGGCTATAGTGCACAGGGCTCCGTTGTCGCGCACTCGCAAGGAATAACTCTGGGACAGTCGATCCAGGATGCTTTTGCGGTGGTGCATATTGTCGATGGCGATAACGTCAAAATCCAAAATTCACAAGGGGTGTATACCGACCGTTGGGGCAATGCCATTGTGCCGACCTTAACCAACTATCGGCGTAATACCATCACCGTGAATACCATGGGGCGCGATGATTTAGATATTAAGGATGCGTCTTTGGACGTGAATCCGACCAAGGGGGCGGTAGTGGCGGTGGATTTTACCGCGCGTGCGGGTAAGCGTGCCTTGCTGACGTTGCGATATGGTCAGGGTATGGTGCCTTTTGGGGCGATGCTGAGTATGGACGGCGCAACCTCTATCGTGGGCGATGCCGGTGAAGTGTTTATCACTGGGTTAAAAGGGACGCAGCGTGTGACCGCGCAATGGGGTGATACGGCGCAGCAGCGCTGCTCGGCGGAGGTGACGGTTCCGGCACAACCTGAACCGGGAATTTTCACCGCAACGCTCAACTGCCGTTGATAAATGGAGGAGATATGCAAAAGCGGACAAGCAGCAGGTGCTGGATAGTGGTATGCGATGGCTATGTTTGCCGTACTACCACTGGTAGTGGCAACGGTGGATGTTGTTGTTTAGCTAACAGGGAAATGACCAGATGCAAAAAGGAATAAAGCCTGTTGTCAGGCTCTTCATCACGCTGATGTTAGCTATTATTAGCGTCTGTTTTCAGCAGGCCTGGGCTGAATGCTCGTTTACCAATCCGGATGCGAATCCAACGATTATGTTTACCATGCCCGCGCAGATTGTGATTGAGTCTGATGCAGCTGTAGGAACTGTAGTCTATTCCGGAGAAACAGTTGGAGAATCACACGGCTTAAGCTGTGACGGCAATGAGCGGGTGTATGACGGCTATTTGGTATTGACTGATGCTGATTATTCAGGAGTATTGCCGGGAGTTTATAAAACAACAGTACCTGGTATTGGTTTTCGCGCTGCTCGCGCAGAGAATAAGACAGCGACATTCACTGGCGATAATCTCATTACTCCCCGGCACTATATTGGTAGATTAGGGAGTTGGGCTTCTTTTGACTCAACCTATCATGTGGGGGTTGAGTTGGTCGTTATTGACACCGTTCAGTCTGGTACGCTGGATACCAGCTTATTTAATGCCGATTATCAAATGGGGAACCTGATAGCGGCAAAACTGCGTTTTGGCCCAACGGTGGTCGATGTGCTGACCAATACTTGTAATTTGGTCAGTAAAGATATTGCCGTTCTGATGGACTCGGTAACCTCAGGTAGTTTATCTCAGGGATATTCTTCCGTACTCACCGATGACAGCTTTAAAATTGAAGTCGCCGATTGTACTACCGGAACGCACATTGATTATAAGTTTACCAGCGCCGGTTCAACCGGTGTTACCGACGGCAATATTCTGAACATTGCCAGTGGGGAAGGGGCTGCCAGCGGTGTGGGGATCCAGATCCTCGACAAAGACAATCATGTGCTGAGTTTTGATCAGGAATATACGGGGATCGAAAGCGCAACCGGGCGGGGAACAGAGGAGATCCCCCTGAAAGCGCGATACGCTAAAACCGGAACGGTGAAGGGAGGTCAGGTCGATGCGGTGGCCACCTTTGAAGTGTATTACCGTTAATTTGCAGGCGTATATACGCAGCAGTACGACAGGGCTCTTTCTGAGCCCTAACATTCCAGCCTAATTTATTAACCCTTTCTTTTCATCTGGTTATTTCTTAACCCCTCAGTTTTAGTAGGGACGCGTATTGCTTGCTATCTCGCCAGAGTTTCGAATATTATGCTGTCGTTATAATAATAATTCTCGTTTACGTTATCATTCACTTTCATCAGAGAAATACCAATGGCGCGTCTTAAAACTGCTCAGCCAAGTTCATCACTGCGTAAAATCGCAGTAGTGGTAGCCACAGCGGTTAGCGGCATGTCTGTCTATGCACAGGCGGCGGTTGACCCGAAAGAAGAAACCATCACCGTAACTGCTGCACCTGCTCCGCAGGAAAGCGCATGGGGGCCTTCGCCGACGATTGCCGCGAAACGTTCCGCCACTGCCACAAAGACTGATACGCCTATCGAAAAGACCCCACAGTCTGTTTCGGTTGTTACGCGTGAAGAGATGGATATGCATCAACCTGGGTCGGTAAAAGAGGCTTTAGCCTATACCCCTGGTGCTGCCGTTTCTACGCGTGGCGCTTCCAGTACTTATGATTTCGTTATTATTCGTGGCTTCTACACGCCAGGCCCAACACCAAACAATTACCTTGATGGCGTCAAGTTACAGGGTGATTACTACAGCTCTGCCGTTGTTGATCCTTACATGCTTGAACGCGTCGAGCTTATGCGCGGGCCAACGTCTGTACTTTACGGGAAAAGTAATCCGGGTGGCTTGATCTCCATGGTTAGCAAAAGCCCGACATCAGAGCCGTTAAAAGAAATTCAATTCAAAATGGGTTCGGATAATCTGTTCCAAACCGGTTTTGATTTCAGCGATTCCCTGGATGACGACGGCGTGTACTCATACCGCCTGACAGGGTTGGCACGTTCTAATGACGAACAACAAGATTTTGCGAAGCAGAAGCGTTATGCCATTGCTCCCGTGTTTAGCTGGAAGCCTGATGACCGAACCAACCTGACTCTGCGAGCAAACATTCAGAATGAGCCTTCAACAGGTTATTACGGCTGGCTGCCGAAAGAAGGTACGGTTGAGCCGTTACCTGATGGTTCCCGTTTGCCTGTGAGCTTTACGGATTATGCGCCGAATAATACCTATTCGCGTTATGAGCGAATGGTTGGTTACAGCTTTGAACACAGTTTTGATGACACCTTCACTGTGCGTCAAAATTTGCGTTATAGCCAAATCAAAACATCTCAACAGAGTGTGTACGGCTTCGGCGCAGTGGGGAATCAATTGACCCGTCAGATTATCGTCGCCGATGAACGCTATAATGATTTTGGCGTAGATACTCAATTGGAAAGCAAGTTCGCGACGGGAGATGTTGGACATACTCTGCTTACCGGTGTCGACTATTCGCGTCTGCGAAACGATATCGATAACGCCTACGGAAGTGCACCGCCTTTAGATATGAATAATCCGGTGTATGACGATGTTGACTTCCCTGACGCGAAACCGTTCCAGCTTAACACGCAGCACCAAACAGGTGTGTATGTACAGGACCAACTGGAATGGAATAAATGGGTTGCAACGCTGGGAGGCCGCTATGACTGGTCTCAGCAGGCAACAACTATTCGTTCCAGTAATCAGAAAGTTGAACGTAACGATGAGCAGTTCACCTGGCGCGGTGGGATAAACTATCTCTTTGACAATGGTATTACGCCATACTTTAGCTACAGCGAATCGTTCGAGCCGAATCCTTCTAAAGCATGGGCAGCAACACCTGCCGACAACGTTGCTTATGCACCGTCAAAAGGTAAGCAATATGAAGCTGGCGTAAAATATGTTCCAAAAGATCTGCCCGTTGTTGTTACTGCCGCGGTATATGAGCTGACGAAAACGAATAACCTGACTACCGATCCGCTTAATCCGTATGCGCAGGTTCCGGCGGGTGAAATTCGTTCTCGTGGCGTTGAATTAGAAGCAAAAGCCGCAGTGAATGCGAACATTAACCTGACAGCGTCTTATACGTATACCGATGCGGAATATACAGAAGACACGACGCTTAAAGGTAAAACACCTGTGCAAGTACCAAAAAACATGGCTTCTCTGTGGGGGGATTACACCTTCTACGAAGGCCCGCTGTCAGGGTTAACGTTGGGCACAGGCGGTCGTTATGTTGGCTCTAGCTATGGCGATCCGAAGAACACCTTCAAAGTGGGTAGCTCAACCGTGATGGATGCAGTCGTTAAATACGATCTCGCGCGCCTGGGTATGGCAGGTTCTAGTGTTGCCGTTAACGTTACAAACCTGTTTGACCGTGAATATGTTGCCAGCTGCTTCGATACCTATGGCTGCTTCTGGGGCGCAGAACGTCAGGTCGTTGCGACTGCAACCTTCCGTTTCTAATTTCTCTTTGGGCACGCTTTGCGTGCCCGTTTTACAAGTTGGCTGCTATGCAGGAAAACAGATCCCATCCCGACACCACTTTTGCGTTGCGTAATGTCTCCTTTCGTGTGCCTGGCCGCACGCTATTGCATCCTCTCTCATTAACTTTTCCTGTGGGAAAAGTGACTGGTCTTATCGGCCACAACGGTTCCGGTAAATCGACGTTATTGAAAATGCTGGGACGTCATCAGCCGCCGTCAGAAGGTGAAATCCTGCTCGATGAACAGCCGCTGGAGAGCTGGAGCAGCAAAGCGTTTGCCCGCAAGGTCGCCTATCTGCCGCAGCAGTTACCGCAGGCGGAAGGGATGACAGTGCGTGAACTGGTGGCGATTGGTCGTTATCCATGGCACGGGGCGCTGGGGCGTTTTGGCGTTGCCGACAGAGAGAAAGTAGAAGAAGCGATTTCGCTGGTCGGTTTAAAACCGCTGGCGCACCGTCTGGTCGATAGCCTGTCCGGTGGTGAACGCCAGCGCGCGTGGATTGCCATGCTGGTAGCGCAGGACAGCCGCTGTCTGCTGCTTGATGAACCGACTTCCGCGCTGGATATCGCCCATCAGGTTGACGTGCTGGCGCTGGTGCACCGCTTAAGCCAGCAGCGCGGGCTGACGGTGGTTGCGGTGCTGCATGATATCAATATGGCGGCCCGCTACTGCGATTACCTCGTTGCGCTGCGCGGCGGTGAGATGATTTCTCAAGGAACGCCAGCTGAACTGATGCGCAGTGAAACTCTGGAACAAATTTACGGTATCCCGATGGGTATTTTGCCGCATCCGGCCGGTGCCGCACCCGTGAGTTTTGTCTATTAATGATCGGATTACATCATATTACCCGTCGGCGATTGCTTACGGCGATGGCGCTGTCGCCTCTGCTGTGGCGGATGAATACGGCGCACGCCGCGGCGGTTGATCCACAGCGCATTGTAGCGCTGGAATGGCTGCCGGTAGAGCTGCTGCTGGCGCTGGGGATTACGCCGTACGGCATCGCAGATATCCCTAACTACAAGCTGTGGGTCAGTGAACCTCCTCTGCCTGATTCGGTGATTGACGTCGGGCTACGTACGGAGCCCAATCTCGAACTGCTGACCGAAATGAAGCCCTCATTTCTGCTCTGGTCGGCAGGCTATGGTCCTTCCCCTGAAAAGCTGGCGCGGATTGCACCTGGCCGGGGATTTAACTTCAGCGATGGCAAAAAGCCGCTGGCCGTTGCGCGACAATCGCTGCAGGAAATGGCGCAATTGTTCAATCTGCAAGCCTCTGCTGAACGCCATTTGACTGAGTACGATCGTTTTATCGCCAGCCTGAAACCGCGCTTCATTCAACGTGGCGCGCGCCCCGTATTGCTTACGTCCTTGCTTGATTCGCGACATATGCTGGTGTTTGGCTCAAACAGCCTGTTCCAGGACGTACTGGACGAATATGGGATCCCAAATGCCTGGCAGGGAGAAACAAACTTCTGGGGTAGCACTGCCGTGAGTATTGACCGTCTGGCTGCTTATAAGGATGTCGATGTGCTGTGCTTTGATCACGGCAACGATAAAGAGATGGCTGCGCTGATGTCTACGCCATTATGGCAGGCGATGCCGTTTGTCCGTAGCGGACGTTTTCAACGTGTGCCTGCCGTTTGGTTTTATGGCGCAACGCTATCGGCCATGCATTTTGCCCGTATTCTGGATAATGCGTTGGGAGGCAAAGCGTGAGTAAACGTATTGCGTTGTTCCCAACTTTCCTGCTGGCTGTTCTGTTTGTTGCTGCCTGCTGGCTGACATGGGTTAACTTCTCCGTTGCGCTACCGCGCAGTCAGTGGCAACAGGCTATCTGGTCACCGGATATCGACATCATTGAGCAGATGGTTTTTCACTATAGCCTGCTGCCGAGGCTGGCGATTTCTCTGCTGGTCGGCGCCGGGCTGGGGCTGGTCGGCGTATTGTTTCAGCAGGTGTTGCGTAACCCTCTGGCGGAGCCAACCACACTGGGCGTTGCGACCGGGGCGCAGTTGGGCATTACGGTTACCACGCTGTGGGCTATTCCAGGTGCGCTGACCACGCAATTTGCGGCGCTGGCGGGAGCATGTGTCGTTGGGGCGCTGGTGTTTGGCGTTGCCTGGGGCAAGCGCCTTTCTCCGGTGACGTTAATCCTTGCCGGGCTGGTGGTCAGCCTGTACTGCGGGGCGATTAACCAGTTGATGGTTATCTTCCATCACGATCAACTGCAAAGCATGTTTTTATGGAGCAGCGGCACGCTAACGCAAACCGACTGGAGCGGCGTACAACGTCTGTGGCCGCAGCTGCTGGGCGGCGTGATGCTGACTCTGTTGTTATTACGCCCAATGACGCTGATGGGACTGGATGACGGCGTGGCGCGTAACCTCGGTCTGGCATTGTCGCTGGCGCGTCTGGCGGCGTTATCGCTGGCCATTGTTATCAGCGCCTTACTGGTTAACGCGGTTGGGATTATCGGCTTTATTGGCCTGTTTGCACCGCTGCTGGCGAAAATGCTCGGTGCGCGTCGTTTGCTGGCTCGTCTGGTGCTGGCCCCGCTGATTGGTGCGTTGATCCTCTGGCTCTCCGACCAAATCATTCTGTGGTTGACCCGCGTATGGATGGAAGTCTCCACCGGTTCAGTGACGGCGCTGATTGGCGCACCGTTGCTGCTGTGGTTGTTGCCGCGCTTAAGGAGTATGAGCGCCCCGGATATGAACGCCAGTAATCGCATCGCCGCTGAACGTCAGAATGTGCTGATGTTTGCGCTGGCAGGTGGCGTAATTTTACTGCTAACCCTTGTGGTGGCGCTGTCGTTTGGCCGCGACGCACATGGCTGGACTTGGGCCAGCGGTGCGATGCTGGATGAGCTGATGCCCTGGCGCTGGCCTCGCATTCTGGCGGCCCTGATTGCCGGGGTGATGCTGGCGGTAGCGGGCTGTATTATTCATCGTCTGACGGGCAATCCGATGGCCAGTCCGGAAGTGCTGGGCATTAGCTCCGGTGCGGCATTTGGCGTGGTGCTCATGCTGTTTTTGGTCCCTGGAAATGCTTTTGGCTGGCTGCTGCCTGCCGGAAGCCTCGGGGCCGCGGCTACTCTGCTTATCATTATGATTGCCGCCGGGCGCGGTGGTTTTTCACCGCACCGTATGCTGCTGGCCGGCATGGCGCTCAGTACGGCGTTTACTATGCTGCTGATGATGCTGCAGGCCAGCGGCGATCCGCGCATGGCGGGCGTGCTGACCTGGATCTCCGGTTCAACCTATAACGCGAGCGGAGAGCAGGTACTGCGTACCGGGATTGTGATGGTGATTCTGCTGGCGCTGACGCCGCTGTGCCGCCGTTGGCTGACAATTTTACCGCTCGGCGGCGATACGGCTCGGGCGGTGGGTATGGCAATCACGCCGTCGCGCGTGGGGTTACTGCTGCTGGCGGCAGGGTTGACGGCGACAGCCACCATGACCATTGGACCGTTGAGCTTTGTCGGGCTGATGGCGCCGCATATTGCCCGTATGATGGGTTTTCGGCGGGCGATGCCGCATATGCTGATTTCGGCGCTGGCGGGTGGCGTGTTGCTGGTCTTTGCTGACTGGTGCGGCAGGATGGTGCTGTTTCCGTATCAGATCCCGGCGGGGTTATTGTCGACGTTTATTGGCGCGCCGTACTTTATCTATCTGCTGAGAAAGCAGAGCCGCTGAGGTTGACCCCTTTTATGTAGGCCGGATAAGACGCTTTGCGTCGACATCCAGCAATAAAAAAGCCGGGTGGCGGCTTCGCCTTACCCGGCCTACATATCTGCACGTTCTCTTTTTTACAATTTCGCAAACACCCGGCGCGCGGCGTCGATGGTGTTATTGATATCGTCTTCACTGTGCGCCACGGACATAAAGCCTGCTTCGAACGCGGACGGCGCCAGATAAATTCCTTCATCCAGCATCATGTGGAAGAAACGCTTGAAGCGTTCAACGTCACATGCCATCACATCCTGATAGCAGGTTACGGTTTCTGCATCGGTGAAGAAAATCCCGAACATCCCGCCCACATGGTTAACCACCAGCGGAATATTCGCTTCTTCGGCAGCTTCCAGCAGACCTTCCGCCAGACGCGTCGTCAGTTCGTTCAGCGTTTCATGAATACCCGGTTGGGCGACTTCGGTCAGACAGGCATAACCTGCCGCCATCGCGATTGGGTTACCGGAAAGCGTCCCCGCCTGGTAAACCGGACCGGTCGGCGCCAGCGCGTCCATCACATCGCGGCGGCCACCGAATGCGCCAACGGGCATCCCACCACCGATGATTTTACCGAGGCAGGTCAGATCCGGCACAACGCCGTAATAATCCTGCGCTCCGGCCAACGCCACGCGGAAACCGGTCATTACTTCATCAATGATCAACAGCGCGCCAAACTCATCGCACAGGGCACGCAGGCCCGGCAGGAATTCCGGCAGCGGCGGGATGCAGTTCATGTTGCCGGCGACCGGCTCAACGATGATGCACGCAATCCCCTGCGGATACTGTTCAAATGCCGCACGTACTGAAGCGAGATCGTTGTAGGTGCAGGTCAGGGTGTGTTTCGCGAAATCGGCCGGAACGCCCGGAGAGTTCGGCTGGCCCAGCGTTAATGCGCCGGAACCGGCCTTAACCAGCAGGCAGTCGGCATGGCCGTGGTAGCAGCCTTCAAATTTGATGATTTTATCGCGACCGGTGAAACCGCGCGCCAGACGGATGGCGCTCATTGTCGCTTCCGTACCGGAGTTCACCATGCGCACCATGTCCATGGTCGGCACTAATTCGGTGACCAGCTCCGCCATTTTCACTTCCATCTCGGTCGGTGCACCGAAGCTTAAACCGCGCTCCGCTGCTTCAATCACCGCATTACGGATTGCCGGGTGATTATGGCCCAGCACCATCGGTCCCCAGGAACCGACGTAGTCAACATAGGCTTTACCATCGACATCGTACAGATACGCGCCGTCGGCTTTTTCGATAAACAGCGGAGTACCACCCACGCCAGTAAAGGCGCGAACGGGGGAGTTAACGCCGCCTGGGATAAGTTCGCGTGCTGCGTTGTAGAGATTTTCAGACTTACTCATGGATGGGGTCCTGGTTCGTAGAAAAAGTAAATGCCCGCTATTCTAGTTATTCAGAGAAGGTTATGAAAGTTTTACGCATTTGAAACAATACGATTTGCAGGGGATTTTCGTGAAATGTGCGAGTAGAATGCCGATTCCGTATTTGTATTACCAATTAATGATCATCTGATGAAGACAGACACTCCCTCTTTTGAAGCACAACAAATTGTGCGTTTACGCCGCAGGGATCAAATTCGTCGTCTCCTGGAACGAGACAAAACGCCGTTGGCGATCCTGTTGATGGCTGCCGTAGTGGGTACAGTGACAGGGCTTGTTGGCGTGGCATTTGAGAAAGCGGTGACCTGGGTGCAGAATCAGCGCATTGGCACGCTGGCTCAGGTTGCGGACCATGACATTCTGCTGTGGCCGCTGGCGTTTATTCTTTCCGCGTTGCTGGCGATGGTCGGCTATTTCCTGGTGCGTAAGTTTGCGCCGGAAGCCGGTGGTTCGGGGATCCCAGAGATTGAAGGCGCGCTGGAAGAGCTGCGACCGGTGCGCTGGTGGCGCGTTCTGCCGGTGAAATTTATTGGCGGCATGGGCACGCTGGGAGCCGGCATGGTGCTTGGGCGAGAAGGACCGACCGTGCAGATTGGTGGTAACCTCGGGCGCATGGTGCTGGATATTTTCCGTATGCGTAGCGCAGAAGCGCGACATACCTTATTGGCTACCGGTGCGGCAGCGGGTCTTTCGGCGGCGTTTAACGCTCCGCTGGCGGGGATCCTGTTCATTATTGAAGAGATGCGCCCGCAGTTTCGCTATAACCTCGTGTCGATCAAAGCCGTGTTTACCGGCGTTATAATGTCGAGCATTGTGTTTCGTATTTTCAACGGCGAAGCCCCGATTATTGAAGTCGGAAAGTTGTCTAATGCGCCAGTAAATACACTGTGGCTGTATCTGGTGCTCGGACTTATTTTTGGCTGTGTCGGGCCGTTGTTCAACACTATGGTGTTGCGTACCCAGGATATGTTCCAGCGTTTTCACGGCGGTGAAATTAAAAAATGGGTGCTGATGGGCGGCGCGATCGGTGGCCTGTGCGGGATCCTCGGATTAATTCAACCTGAAGCGGCAGGCGGTGGCTTTAATCTGATCCCGATTGCCGCAGCAGGCAATTTTAGCGTCGGTCTACTGCTGTTTATATTTATCACCCGGGTGATCACCACGCTGCTGTGCTTCTCATCCGGCGCGCCCGGTGGGATCTTTGCCCCGATGCTGGCGTTGGGCACGTTGCTTGGTACGGCGTTCGGTATGGCTGCGGCAGCCTCTTTTCCGCAGTATCACCTGGAGGCCGGAACCTTTGCCATTGCCGGAATGGGGGCTTTGTTGGCTGCTTCGGTGCGTGCGCCGCTAACGGGTATTGTGCTGGTGCTGGAGATGACTGATAACTATCAGCTCATTTTGCCAATGATTATTACCTGTCTTGGCGCAACACTATTAGCCCAATTTATGGGCGGAAAGCCGCTATACTCGACTATCCTGGCTCGTACGCTGGCAAAACAGGAAGCGGAGCAGGCGGCAAAAAGCCAGGGTACTGCCGCTGGCGAGAATACTTGAACGAAATACCAGGGTATTAGATAATGGCCCAAAATATTGGGTTGAAATTTACCCAATTGCCGATGTCGTTTGGAGCAAAATATGAGTGATGACGTAGCGCTGCCACTGCAATTTACTGAAGCAGCAGCCAATAAAGTTAAAAGCCTGATCGCTGACGAAGATAACCCGAATCTGAAATTACGCGTGTATATCACTGGCGGTGGTTGCAGCGGTTTCCAGTACGGTTTCACCTTTGATGATCAGGTCAATGAAGGTGATATGACCATCGAGAAACAAGGTGTTGGTCTGGTCGTTGATCCGATGAGTCTGCAATATCTGGTGGGCGGCGCGGTTGACTATACCGAAGGTCTGGAAGGTTCCCGCTTCGTTGTGACTAACCCGAATGCGAAAAGCACCTGCGGGTGTGGTTCTTCTTTCAGCATCTGATTGCTGTCTGTAATACCGATGGTCTGATGGTGTAGGCCCGGTAAGCGTAGCGCCACCGGGCAATGTGCCGGATGGCGGCGTAAACGCTTTATCCGGCCTACGTGTTCTGTATCGTCACATCAACGCCCGTTATCATCCAGCGCAAACGTCGGCAATTTCAGATGCCAGCGAATGGCGGCAAGCCGAATCAGCAGGGTGACAATCATCCCCATCATACTGGCGTTTTCCAGTGAAACATCAAAGGTATAAAACGCCGTTGCATGCACGATCCCGCCGATAATACAGGCTGTGGCGTAGATCTCGGTGCGCAAAATCATCGGGACTTCACGAGCTAACACATCGCGAATGATCCCACCACCAACGCCGGTAATCACCCCCATACAAATCGCCACCAGCGGCCCTGTTCCTGCGAGAAATGCCTTGTTGACGCCAATACCCACGAACACCGCCAGGCCAACGGCATCCAGCACCGGAAGGATCCATTTCGGTATGCGTCTTGGTTGACGTACCAACAGGATCGTCAGCATGCTGGTGATCATCGCCACCACCAGATCGGTCGGATCCTTAACCCAAAAAACCGGTCCATTATCCAGCGCCATATCGCGGATCGTACCACCACCAACGGCGGTAACCACGCCGAGTACCAGGACGCCAAACGGATCCATACGTAATTTTCCGGCCAGTAATACGCCAGAGATTGCAAATACCGCGGTGCCGACAATATCAAGCCAATAGACGAGCATTTTTAAATCCTCACAACAGACCTGGTGGGGCAGGCGCTAATTTATCTGTGAAAGCGCATTACAGAGTTGTTTTGCGGCGAGGATAATACGCGGGCTCGCGCGTTCGAACCAGTCACTATTAAGTGTAATAATGGGTATTTTTAGCTGGTTTCCCCAGTATTGCTCAATTTTCAGAGTTTCACCCGGACCGCCTGTGGCAACAATAGCCTGGGGGGCTCGTGCCAGGACCTGCTCACGGCTAACCTGCGGCCAGGGAACCCGACTACCGGCAAAGATGTTTTCTCCGCCGCAGACCTCAAGAACTTCGTGCTGAATAGAACCTTTTCCACTGGTAAACAGAGGATTGGCACCAAACTGGAGAAACACGCGTTTTTTCGGTTTGTTGGCATACTGAGATTTAAGTAAAGCATAGTCATCAAGCATGGTTTGCGCCGCCTGTTTAGCTTGTTCAGGCTTGGGGCTCCATGCCGCTAATTGGCGTAGCGCATCGGCAACCTGCTCAATAGTAACGGCGTCCACCCAGATGACCTTAATACCCAGAGAGGTCAGTTGATTCACCTGCCGCTCAGCATTTCCCCCGCGCCAGGCGACAACCAAATCAGGTTTCAGCGCCACAATACGTTCAAGATTCATCCCTTGCCAGGTTGAGACTTCCTCAATATTTTTGGCTTCTGGCGGGTAGTTTGAATAGCTGCTGACGCCAACGGGGGTAATGCCAGCGGCAAAAGCGAGTTCAGTATTGGCAGGAGAAAGCGTCACAACACGCGGCGCGGCGTAAAGGAACGCCGGGAGAGTGAAAAGCAGGGCGACCAGCGCCCTGGAGAGTAATTTAGCCATGCGCCAGTTTCTGTACCAGCGTTTCAACCATCAGACTTGACTGCTTCGCGGCAACCACCAGGAATTCGTCAAAGCTGAGATGGGACTGCTGATCGGCAACGTCAGAGATAGCGCGAACCACGACAAATGGCACGTTAAAGTTGTGGCAAACGTGCGCAATTGCGGTCGCTTCCATCTCAACGGCAATCGCCTGCGGGAAGTTATGCTTAATTTTAGCTAGTCCCACGGAACCATTAATGAAGGCATCGCCACTGACGATAAGTCCGCGAACGGCGTTCAGATTGAGTTCGGCGATGCAAGACTCTGCGGCAGCAATCAACGCAGGATCGGCTTTAAAACCAGCCGGGCAGCCCGGTAGTTGACCAAATTCATAGCCAAAGGCAGTGACGTCGGCGTCGTGATAGCGCGCTTCGTCAGAAACTACGATATCCCCGACTTTCAGCGTAGAGGCCAGGCCACCCGCAGAACCGGTATTAATGATGGCGTCCGGCTTGCAGCGTTCAAGCAACAGCGTAGCGCCCAGTGCCGCAGCCACTTTACCGATACCCGATTTCAGCAGCGCAACCTCTGTACCGTTCAGTTGGCCGGTGTAAATTTCACAACCGCCGAGCGCGATGGTCTGACGGTTTTCGATTTTGTCACGCAGCAGCGTAACTTCTTCTTCCATTGCACCAATGATGCCGATTTTCATAGATTTACTCGCGATAAGCCAGATTTGAGGGCATAGTCTATCATGCGCTTAAGGGGTAGCGCATTTCTCAGGCGGGAGAGGACATGGCACAGATCGATTTCCGAAAAAAAATAAACTGGCATCGTCGTTACCGTTCGCCGCAGGGCGTGAAGACTGAGCATGAGATCCTGCGTATTTTCGAAAGCGATCGCGGACGTATTATCAATTCACCGGCCATTCGCCGACTGCAACAAAAAACGCAGGTCTTTCCGCTGGAGCGTAATGCGGCAGTACGCACGCGCTTGACGCACTCGATGGAAGTTCAGCAGGTTGGGCGCTATATCGCGAAAGAGATCCTCAGCCGACTGAAAGAACTAAAGCTGCTGGAGCAGTATGGCCTGGATGAACTGACAGGGCCATTTGAGAGTATTGTCGAAATGTCCTGCCTGATGCATGACATTGGTAATCCGCCGTTTGGCCATTTCGGGGAGGCGGCAATTAATGACTGGTTTCGCCAGCGACTGTATCCCGCAGACGCAGAAAGCCAGCCCCTAAGTGATGACCGTTGCCAGGTGACGGCATTACGATTGCGTGAAGGCGAGGAGTCGCTGAATGATATTCGCCGCAAGGTGCGCCAGGACCTGTGCCATTTTGAAGGCAATGCACAGGGTATTCGCCTTGTGCATACGTTGATGCGTATGAACCTTACCTGGGCGCAGGTCGGCGGTATTTTAAAATATACCCGTCCGGCGTGGTGGCGCGGCAGTGCACCCGAGACGCACAACTATTTAATGAAGAAACCGGGTTATTACCTTTCTGAAGAACCGTATATTGAGCGGTTGCGTAAAGAATTATCATTAGCGCCTTACAGTCGCTTTCCATTAACCTGGATTATGGAAGCTGCCGATGATATCTCTTATTGCGTGGCGGATCTGGAAGATGCCGTTGAGAAAAGAATCTTTAGCGTCGAGCAACTTTATCACCACCTGCATGAGGCGTGGGGGCAGCATGAAAAAGGTTCTCTGTTTAGCCAGGTTGTTGAGAACGCCTGGGAGAAGTCACGTTCAAATACATTAAGCCGGAGTACCGAAGATCAGTTCTTTATGTATTTACGCGTCAATACGCTGAATAAACTGGTGCCATATGCGGCCCAGCGGTTTATTGATAATTTGCCGCAGATTTATGAAGGCAGCTTTAATCATGCGCTGCTAGAAGATGCCAGTAGCTTCAGCCAGTTACTGGGTGTTTATAAAAATGTGGCGGTAAAACATGTGTTTAGCCATCCGGATGTTGAACAACTGGAACTACAGGGCTATCGGGTGATCAGCGGGTTGCTGGAGATCTATCAGCCGTTATTAAAAATGTCTCAGTCAGATTTTTCTGAACTGGTCGACAATGAAAGAGTAAAACGTTTTCCTATCGAATCCCGTTTATTTCAGAAATTGTCTACCCGCCATCGTCTTGCGTATGTTGAGGCAGTTAGTAAAATATCGACGGGGTGCGCCGAGTATTCGGTTCTGGAATATTATTATCGCTGCCGACTGATCCAGGATTATATCAGCGGAATGACAGATTTGTATGCCTGGGATGAATATCGTCGCTTGATGGCCGTAGAACAATAAACACTCATTTGTAAAGACGGACAATAAAATTTTACTTTTTCCTTAAACTTAATTCTGGAACTTAGCGCTATAAAACGACTCTGACGTATACAGCAATTTTGCGTTACCTGTTAATCGAGAACGAAACACATGAAAAAAACCACATTAGCAATGAGTGCACTGGCTCTGAGTTTAGGTTTGGCGTTGTCCCCCCTGTCTGCTACAGCGGCTGAGACGTCGTCTTCAGCAATGACCGCCCAACAGATGCCAAGCCTGGCCCCGATGCTCGAAAAAGTGATGCCATCGGTGGTAAGTATTAACGTCGAGGGGAGCACGACGGTAAATACGCCGCGCATGCCGCGTAATTTCCAGCAGTTCTTCGGTGATAATTCACCGTTCTGCCAGGACGGTTCTCCGTTCCAGAGTTCGCCGTTCTGCCAGGGCGGCGCACCGGGCGCTGACAATGGCGGCGGCCAGCAGCAGAAATTTATGGCACTCGGTTCCGGCGTAATTATTGATGCCGCGAAAGGGTATGTCGTGACCAATAACCACGTGGTAGATAACGCCACGGTGATTAAAGTTCAGTTAAGCGATGGTCGTAAATTTGACGCGAAGATCGTGGGTAAAGATCCGCGCTCCGATATCGCGCTGATCCAAATTCAGGATCCGAAAAACCTGACGGCGATTAAGCTGGCAGATTCCGATGCGCTGCGCGTGGGTGATTACACCGTGGCAATTGGTAACCCGTTTGGCCTCGGCGAAACGGTGACTTCCGGTATTGTTTCTGCGCTGGGACGTAGTGGCCTGAATGCGGAGAACTATGAAAACTTTATTCAGACGGATGCTGCGATCAATCGGGGTAACTCCGGTGGTGCGCTGGTCAACCTGAACGGTGAGCTGATCGGTATTAACACCGCGATCCTCGCGCCGGACGGCGGTAACATCGGTATCGGTTTTGCGATCCCAAGCAACATGGTGAAAAACCTGACCTCGCAGATGGTTGAGTTTGGCCAGGTTAAACGCGGTGAGCTGGGCATTATGGGTACCGAGCTGAGCTCTGAGCTGGCGAAAGCGATGAAAGTTGACGCCCAGCGTGGCGCATTCGTCAGCCAGGTGATGCCGAACTCTTCCGCAGCGAAAGCGGGGATTAAAGCTGGGGATGTGATTACCTCCCTGAATGGCAAACCGATCAGCAGCTTCGCCGCCCTGCGTGCGCAGGTCGGTACGATGCCGGTTGGCAGCAAAATCACCCTGGGTCTGCTGCGTGACGGTAAGCCGGTCACCGTGAACCTGGAATTGCAGCAGAGCAGCCAGACTCAGGTTGACTCCAGCTCTATCTTTAAAGGCATCGAAGGTGCCGATATGAGCAACAAAGGCCAGGATAAAGGTGTCGTGGTAAGCGACGTGAAACCGAATTCTCCGGCTGCACAGATTGGCCTGAAGAAAGGGGATGTGATTATCGGCGCGAACCAGCAACCGGTGAAAAACATCGCTGAACTGCGCAAAATCCTCGACAGCAAACCGGCTGTGCTGGCGCTGAACATTCAGCGCGGTGACAGCTCCATCTATCTGTTGATGCAGTAATCTCCCTGAACCCCTTCCTGCACAGGAAGGGGTTTCTTTTTGTGATACTTCCCACAACTCCATACTTCTCCCTTTCGCTTTGTGCATTTGCACAATGTCGCCGCTTATTATCTTCCCTATGCTTGAGCTCTGCTCACAGGAGGGTTTTATGGCTGGTTGGCATCTTGATACCAAAATGGCGCAGGATATCGTGGCGCGTACCATGCGCATCATTGATACCAATATCAACGTAATGGATGCCCGTGGGCGGATAATCGGCAGCGGCGATCGCGAACGTATTGGTGAATTGCACGAAGGCGCACTGCTGGTGCTTTCGCAAGGGCGGGTGGTCGATATCGACGATGCGGTTGCACGTCACTTGCACGGTGTACGACAGGGGATAAACCTGCCGCTGCGTCTGGAAGGCGAAATCGTTGGCGTTATCGGCCTTACCGGCGAGCCGGAACATCTGCGCAAATACGGCGAGTTAGTGTGTATGACCGCCGAGATGATGCTGGAACAGTCGCGCTTGATGCATCTGTTAGCGCAGGATAGCCGTCTGCGTGAAGAGCTGGTGATGAACCTGATTCAGGCGGAAGAGAATACGCCAGCGCTGATGGAATGGGCTCAGCGTTTAGGCATTGATTTGAACCAGCCGCGCGTGGTGGCGGTATTGGAGGTCGATAGTGGCCAGCTTGGCGTCGACAGTGCAATGGCGGAGCTACAGCAATTGCAGAATGCGTTGACTACGCCCGAACGTAATAATCTGATTGCGATTGTTTCTCTGACTGAGATGGTGGTGCTGAAACCGGCGCTCAATCAGTTTGGCCGCTGGGACGCTGAAGATCATCGTAAGCGCGTTGAGCAGCTTATTGCCCGTATGAAAGAAAACGGACAGCTGCGGTTTCGCGTATCGCTGGGCAACTATTTTACCGGGCCCGGTAGCATTGCCCGTTCGTATCGTACGGCGCGCACTACCATGATGGTCGGTAAACAGCGGATGCCGGAAAGCCGTAGCTATTTCTATCAGGATTTGATGCTGCCAGTGCTGCTGGACAGCCTGCGCGGTGGCTGGCAGGCCAATGAGCTGGCGCGTCCTTTGGTGAGGCTGAAGGCGATGGATAACAACGGGTTGCTGCGTCGGACATTGGCGGCATGGTTTCGTCATAACGTCCAGCCGCTGGCCACCTCAAAGGCACTGTTTATTCACCGCAATACGCTGGAATATCGCCTGAATCGTATTTCAGAACTGACCGGGCTGGATCTGGGAAACTTTGACGACCGACTGCTGCTGTATGTGGCGTTACAACTGGATGAACAGCATTGATTAATTGCCTGATGGCGCTAGCTTATCAGGCCTACGAGGATATACCTGTAGGCCGGATAAGGCGTAAGACGCCGCCATCAGGCAACAAACGGCTTATTTACGCGTCAGTTTTTCGAGATCGGCTTCAATTTCGCTGATCTTGTTGGTCACAACGCTTTCAAGATGACGTAAATCATCAAGGATCTTGCGTTTAAGATCGACTTCGCTGCGATCGCGCTGGCAGATCTGATCCAGTTCGTCGATCACATAGCGCAGGTTGGGACTGATCTCCTGCACTTCTTTGTAACCCTGGCCGACGCCATCGGCAACCACCGTTTTGCGCTGACGGGGATATTTGAACTTCACGCTCTTGGCAAAAAACTCGCCTTTATCCTTCTGGAAATAGATTTTCAGGATATCGTTGTTGGCTTCTTGCCGCAGGCTGTAACGATCGATCTCTTCAGGATTAGTAATGCCCAGACTTTTCAGATTGTCATACATAGCGGTACCCTTAAGCTCACTATAACCATTGAATAATTAACGAAAAGCCTTGTTTATGCCACTCGCAGATGTAAAAAAAGCGGGCTAAGCCCGCTTTTTCAAATCGCTGTTAGTCGATGGTGCGTAACAGCTCGTTGATTCCCACTTTGCCACGCGTTTTGGCATCGACTTTCTTCACAATCACCGCGCAGTACAGGCTGTATTTGCCATCTTTCGACGGCAGGTTGCCGGAGACGACCACGGAGCCTGCCGGAACGCGACCATAATGCACTTCGCCAGTTTCACGATCGTAAATACGGGTGCTCTGACCGATGTACACGCCCATAGAAATAACAGAGCCTTCTTCGACGATTACGCCTTCAACCACTTCAGAACGTGCGCCGATGAAGCAGTTGTCTTCGATGATGGTCGGGTTAGCCTGTAACGGCTCCAGTACGCCGCCGATGCCAACGCCGCCGGACAGGTGTACGTTTTTACCGATTTGCGCGCAGGAACCGACTGTCGCCCAGGTATCAACCATCGTACCTTCATCAACATAAGCGCCGATGTTTACGTAAGATGGCATCAGCACGGTGTTACGGGCGATAAACGCACCCTGACGCACGGCCGCAGGCGGAACCACACGGAAACCTTCCTTCTGGAAGCGCGCTTCGTCATAGTTGGCGAATTTCATCGGTACTTTATCGAAGTAACGGCTTTCCGCACCTTCGATGACCTGATTATCGTTAATACGGAAAGAGAGCAGGACCGCCTTTTTCAGCCACTGATGCGTGACCCACTGACCCTCAATCTTCTCTGCGACGCGCAGTGCACCGGAATCCAGTAAAGAAATAACCTGATTCACCGCTTCGCGGGTTACGGTATCTACATTTGCCGGAGTAATGTCGGCACGGCGCTCGAAAGCGGACTCAATAACGTTCTGTAACTGCTGCATTGTTAAACTCTTTCCATAATAAATAAAAACATCACCCTTTATCGTTTGGATTGAGGGCCTCTGTCAACCGTTGATGCACTTCCTGCTGCAGCTCATTATTAAGGGCGCGCCGGTCGGCGGTGGCGATTATGAATAAATCTTCTACTCGCTCGCCAATGGTTGTAATTCGGGCGCCATGCAGCGAAATTCCCAGATCGGCAAAAATCTGCCCGACCCGCGCCAGCAGGCCGGGCTGGTCGAGAGCGATAAGCTCCAGGAATGATTTTCGGTCGGTATGGGTCGGCAAAAAGGTGACCTCAGTATCGACGGTAAAGTGGCGTAATTTTGCCGGCTGGCGACGCGGTTGCGGTGGCTGCCAACTGCGCTGCGTGATGGCCTGTTCCAGTCCAAAACGGATCGCTTCATGTCGGTCTGAAGACAGCGGGCTGCCGTCCGGTTCCAGTACGATGAACGTATCCATCGCCATCCCATCGCGGGTAGTGAAAATCTGCGCATCATGGACGCTAAGATTACGCCTGTCCAGTTCAGCGCAGACGGCGGCAAACAGGTAAGGACGGTCAGGGCTCCAGATGAAAATTTCTGTCCCGCCGCGCGTGGCCTGTGGGCTGAGCAGGATCAGCGGCTTGCTGAGATCGTGTTGCAGCAGATGGCGCGCATGCCAGGCCAGCTGATTTGGGCTGTGACGCACGAAGTAGTTGGCGCGACAGCGTGACCAGATGTGGTGCAACGCTTCTTCATCAATGTTGTCCATTCGCAGTAGCGCCAGCGCCTGAAGCTGATGATGGCGTACACGCTCACGCATATCCGGCGTATTTTGCATGCCACGACGCAGTTGTTTTTCCGTTGCGAAGTACAGCTCGCGTAGCAGGCTTTGCTTCCAGCTATTCCACAGCGTTTCGTTGGTGGCGCAAATATCCGCGACGGTCAGACACACCAAAAAGCGCAGACGGTGTTCCGTTTGTACCTCTTCGGCGAATTGCTTGATCACTTCGGGATCCTGAATATCGCGGCGCTGAGCGGTCACCGACATCAGCAAATGTTGGCGCACCAGCCACACGATCAGCTGCGTTTCGCGGGAATTCAGGCCGTGCAGTTCGGCGAACTTGAGCACGTCCTGAGCGCCGAGCACCGAGTGATCGCCGCCGCGGCCTTTGGCGATATCGTGGAACAGCGCGGCAATCAGAATCAACTCCGGCTGTCGCAGACGCGGCCATAGATCCACACACAGCGGATGGCGCTGACGGGTCTCTTCGTTGGCAAAACTTTCCAGCTTGAGCATTACGCGGATGGTGTGTTCATCCACCGTATAGGCATGAAACAGGTCAAACTGCATTTGGCCGACAATATGCGACCATTGCGGCATATAGGCCCACAACACGCTGTGGCGATGCATCGGCAGCAGACCGCGGCTCACCGCGCCCGGATGGCGTAACATACTGAGAAACAGCGATCGCGCTTCCGGGATGTAGCACAGCGGTTGGGTTAAATGACGGCGGGCATGACGCAGATGGCGCAACGTGGTGGAGTAAATCCCGCTGATCGCGCTGTTACGCACCATGATGTAAAACATCCGCAGTATCGCTTCGGGTTTGCGGATAAACAGATCGTCGTTGCGCAGATCGATCAACGTGCCGCGCAGTTGGAAGTCGTCATCAATCGGGCGAGGTTTTTCATCGGCGGGCATGGCGAGGATCGCCTCGTCGAACAGTTGCAACAGCATGTGATTCAGTTCGCTGACCCGTCGGGTGACGCGGAAATAGTCTTTCATCATCCGCTCGATAGGTTCGTTGCCTTCGCCGCCGTAGTTTAGCCGTTGCGCCACGCTGAGCTGGCGGTCAAACAGCAGGCGGTTGTCGTAACGACTAACGACCAGATGCAGGGCGAAGCGAATCCGCCACAGGATATGCA
Source organism: Citrobacter sp. Cpo089 (assembly GCF_030332695.1). Classification (NCBI taxonomy): domain Bacteria; kingdom Pseudomonadati; phylum Pseudomonadota; class Gammaproteobacteria; order Enterobacterales; family Enterobacteriaceae; genus Citrobacter; species Citrobacter sp. Cpo089. The sequence goes on from NZ_JAOWHJ010000054.1 coordinate 292,548, forward strand.
AACATTCATTGAGCTCGGCACGTTCTGCCAGCGTCAAAAAGCCGAAACCGACCATTTCGTCCAGTGAGGTGGCGCCAAAATGGCGACGGGCCACCCACTGCAGGGTATGGATATCGCGCAGGCCGCCGGGACTGCTTTTGATATCCGGCTCCAGGTTGTAGCTAGTGCCGTGATAGCGCTGGTGGCGCTGATTCTGCTCTTCCACTTTGGCGGCGTAAAACTTGTCGGAAGGCCAGAAACCTTCGCTAAAAATATGCTTTTGCAGCTCTAGAAACAGCGCCACATCGCCGATCAGCAGGCGAGTTTCAATCAGGTTGGTGGCGACGGTTAAATCTGATAATCCTTCCAGCAGACACTCTTCCAGCGTACGCACGCTATGTCCAACCTCCAGCCTCACGTCCCATAGCAGCGTTAACAGCTCACCGACTTTCTCGGCCTGCGCATCAGGCAGCTTTTTACGACTCAGGATCAGCAGGTCAATATCGGAAAGCGGGTGCAGTTCGCCTCGCCCGTAGCCGCCAACGGCAACCAGCGCCAGATCGGCTATTTGCCCGAACCCAGCTTCTATCCACAAACGCTGTAGCAGTTGGTCAATAAATTCGGTGCGGGCCTCAATGAGCTGTTCTGCGGAAATTCCACTGTCAAACGCTTCGCCTAACCAGCTCTGGAAGGTGTCAATATGCGCTTTAATGCCGGAGCAGTTGAGATCTTGCTGTGGCCATGTCCCTGGGTTTTGCGGTTGGCCTGGCAGGGTGGGGAGGGCAGTATTTGCGTGCTGTTCAGGAAGAGTATTCATTATGCGCCACCCATTAAAAAGCCGGATGATGGCGTGAACGCCTTATCCGGCCTACTAAGTAGTACAATTTGTAGGCCTGATAAGATGCGAATGCATCGCCATCAGGCAAAACATTATTCGCCGTGTGTGATGATCGCCGGGATGGTGTCATCCTTGCGTAACGTCAGAATTTCACAGCCGTTTTCCGTCACTACAATAGTATGCTCGTACTGTGCAGACAAGCTCCGGTCTTTGGTTTTCACCGTCCAGCCATCTTTCATGGTGCGGATGCGGTAATCACCGGCATTCAGCATCGGTTCTATGGTGAACGTCATGCCCGGTTGCAGTACCACACCACCGTCGTCTGCATCGTAGTGCAGAACCTGTGGCTCTTCATGGAAGCCGCGACCGATACCGTGACCGCAGTATTCACGAACGACAGAGAAACCTTCGCCTTCCGCGTATTTCTGAATAGCAGCGCCCAGCGTGCGCAGGCGAATGCCCGGTTTTACCATTCGCAGCGCCAGATACAGGCTTTCCTGTGTGACGCGGCACAGACGCTCGCCCAGAATAGTAGGTTTGCCGACGATAAACATCTTGGAGGTATCGCCGTGGTACTCGTCTTTAATCACGGTTACGTCGATGTTGACGATGTCGCCGTCTTTCAGAAGTTTGGCGTCGTCCGGGATCCCGTGGCACACCACTTCATTAATAGAGATACATACGGATTTCGGATAGCCGTGATAGCCCAGGCAGGCGGAAATGGCCTGCTGCTCATTCACGATATAGTCATTACAGAGGCGATCCAACTCGCCGGTGCTGACGCCCGGTTTAACAAACGGCGCGATCATTTCCAGTACATCAGCGGCCAGGCGGCCAGCGACGCGCATTTTTTCGATTTCTTCAGGGGTCTTGATTGAGATAGCCATAAATTCTGTCCATCAGTGTCGATTATTTCGACAATAATTGTGTAAGTGCTGTCAATGGTATCAGTCTGGGGTGTACCCTGCCAAATTGAGAATCATTCTGAACTTCGCCTTTCGTGCCACAAATGCGTTGGCTACATTTTTTCACCCCAGTCACTTACTGGTTGTAAGCTCCCGGGGATTCAAAATTTTGCCGCCTTCCTGTAACACGAAATTCATCGTTCATTCAGCACAGACCGCCAACAATTATTGGTGTCGGTGGCGTATTTGTGGTATAAAGCGCGCCGGACTTCCGATCCATTCGAAGACTACACACGATGGACGGGAGCGACAAATCTCACTTTGTGTAACAACACACACGTATCGGCACATATTCCGGGGTGCCCTTTGGGGTCGGTAATATGGGATGCGTGGAGGCTTAACCCCAACTTTTATATATAGAGGTTTTAATCATGGCAACTGTTTCCATGCGCGACATGCTCAAGGCTGGTGTTCACTTCGGTCACCAGACCCGTTACTGGAACCCGAAAATGAAGCCGTTCATCTTCGGTGCGCGTAACAAAGTTCACATCATCAACCTTGAGAAAACTGTACCGATGTTCAACGAAGCTCTGGCTGAACTGAACAAGATCTCTGCTCGTAAAGGTAAAATCCTTTTCGTTGGTACTAAACGCGCTGCAAGCGAAGCGGTGAAAGAAGCTGCTAACAGCTGCGACCAGTTCTTCGTGAACCATCGCTGGCTGGGCGGTATGCTGACTAACTGGAAAACCGTTCGTCAGTCCATCAAACGTCTGAAAGATCTGGAAACTCAGTCTCAGGACGGTACTTTCGAAAAGCTGACCAAGAAAGAAGCGCTGATGCGTACTCGTGAGCTTGAGAAACTGGAAAACAGCCTGGGCGGTATCAAAGACATGGGCGGTCTGCCGGACGCTCTGTTCGTAATCGATGCTGACCACGAGCACATTGCTATCAAAGAAGCAAACAACCTGGGTATCCCAGTATTTGCTATCGTTGATACCAACTCTGATCCGGACGGTGTTGACTTCGTTATCCCGGGTAACGACGACGCAATCCGTGCTGTGACCCTGTACCTGGGTGCTGTAGCTACTACCGTTCGTGAAGGCCGTTCTCAGGATCTGGCTTCCCAGGCGGAAGAAAGCTTCGTAGAAGCTGAATAATAAGGCACGCTCGTTAGAGCCCTTATAGACCAGGTAGTATCACGTTTGGTTAGGGGGCCTGTATATGGCCCCCTTTTTCACTTTTAAATCTGTGCGGTTTCATGCCGGGCAGATCAAATCTTCCGAGGATTTTAGAATGGCTGAAATTACCGCATCCCTGGTAAAAGAGCTGCGTGAGCGTACTGGCGCAGGCATGATGGATTGCAAAAAAGCACTGACTGAAGCTAATGGCGACATCGAGCTGGCAATCGAAAACATGCGTAAGTCCGGTGCAATCAAAGCGGCGAAAAAAGCAGGCAACGTTGCTGCTGACGGCGTAATCAAAACCAAAATCGACGGCAACATCGCTTTCATTCTGGAAGTTAACTGCCAGACTGACTTCGTTGCTAAAGATGCTGGTTTCCAGGCATTTGCTGACAAAGTATTGGACGCTGCCGTTGCTGGCAAAATCACTGACGTTGAAGTTCTGAAAGCACAGTTCGAAGAAGAACGTGTTGCTCTGGTTGCTAAAATCGGTGAGAACATCAACATCCGTCGCGTTGCTTCCCTGGAAGGCGAAGTTCTGGGTAACTACCAGCATGGTGCTCGTATCGGTGTTCTGGTTGCTGCAACTGGCGCTGACGAAGAACTGGTTAAACAGCTGGCAATGCACGTTGCTGCAAGCAAACCAGAATTTGTTAAGCCGGAAGACGTTTCTGCTGAAGTGGTAGAAAAAGAATACCAGGTTCAGCTGGACATCGCTATGCAGTCTGGCAAGCCGAAAGAAATCGCAGAGAAAATGGTTGAAGGCCGCATGAAGAAATTCACCGGCGAAGTTTCTCTGACCGGTCAGCCTTTCGTCATGGAACCGAGCAAATCTGTTGGTCAGCTGCTGAAAGAGCATAACGCTGACGTAACTGGTTTCATCCGCTTTGAAGTGGGTGAAGGCATCGAGAAAGTTGAGACTGACTTTGCAGCAGAAGTTGCTGCGATGTCCAAGCAGTCTTAATTTTTAAAGGAGCCGCCTGAGGGCGGCTTCTTTTTGTGTCTGGCTTGTAAATTCAGCGAACCGCTATAGTGGTCATGCTGAAAAGCGACATACAATGTCGCCGGAATTAACTCATCTCATTCGTTGACAGTCTCAGGAAAGAAACATGGCTACCAATGCAAAACCCGTCTACAAACGTATTCTGCTTAAGTTAAGTGGCGAAGCTCTGCAAGGTTCAGAAGGCTTCGGTATTGATGCAAGCATCCTCGACCGCATGGCTCAGGAAATCAAAGAGCTGGTTGAGCTGGGTATTCAGGTTGGCGTAGTGATTGGTGGTGGTAACCTGTTCCGTGGCGCTGGTCTGGCGAAAGCGGGGATGAACCGCGTTGTGGGCGACCACATGGGCATGTTAGCCACCGTAATGAACGGTCTGGCGATGCGCGATGCGCTTCACCGCGCCTATGTGAACGCTCGCTTGATGTCCGCAATTCCTCTGAACGGCGTGTGTGATAACTACAGCTGGGCTGAAGCTATCAGCCTGCTGCGTAACAACCGCGTTGTTATTTTGTCTGCGGGTACCGGCAATCCGTTCTTCACCACCGATTCTGCAGCCTGCCTGCGCGGTATTGAAATTGAAGCGGATGTGGTTCTGAAAGCCACCAAAGTCGATGGCGTATTTACTGCCGACCCGGCTAAAGATCCAACGGCGACTATGTACGAACAGTTGACCTACACTGAAGTACTGGATAAAGAGCTGAAAGTAATGGATCTTGCCGCGTTCACGCTGGCTCGTGACCACAAATTACCGATTCGTGTCTTTAACATGAACAAACCAGGTGCACTGCGCCGTGTTGTTATGGGTGAAAAAGAAGGCACGTTAATCACGGAATAATTCCCGTTGCGGCTAAATGCAGGTAATATTCCGCTTTAATGTCGCGGGATACGTCCCTCAAAATTAATCAAGACTATACTTGTCACATCTTGCGTGGCGGGTATGGTCTGACTGAAACAAGCTTTCAAGGATTCGTAACGTGATCAACGATATCAGAAAAGATGCTGAAGTACGCATGGACAAATGCGTCGAAGCGTTCAAAAACCAAATCAGCAAAATTCGCACGGGTCGTGCTTCTCCTAGCCTGCTGGATGGTATTGTCGTGGAATATTACGGCACGCCGACTCCGCTGCGCCAGCTGGCAAGCGTAACGGTTGAAGATTCCCGTACCCTGAAAATCAACGTATTTGACCGTTCTATGGGTCCAGCCGTTGAGAAAGCAATCATGGCTTCCGACCTCGGTCTGAATCCAAGCTCTGCGGGCTCTGACATCCGCGTTCCGCTGCCGCCGCTGACCGAAGAACGTCGTAAAGATCTGACCAAGATCGTACGTGGTGAAGCTGAAGGCGCGCGTGTTGCGGTACGTAACGTACGCCGTGATGCAAACGACAAAGTGAAAGCGTTGTTGAAAGAAAAAGAGATCAGCGAAGATGACGATCGCCGTTCTCAGGACGACGTACAGAAACTGACTGACGCAGCAATCAAGAAAGTTGATGCGGCGCTGGCAGAGAAAGAAGCAGAACTGATGCAGTTCTGATTCGCCTGTACGCTAAAAACGCCGCTTAGAAGGCCTGAGAAGGCTGGATGGCGGCGTTTTGCTTTTTTCTGTCTACATACTCTAAATAATTCAAGTTGCAGGAAGGCGGTGACGCCAAAGGCCGAGTAAAGCCAACGTACATGCAACTTGAAGTATGACGAGTAAAATTCTTCTGGATGTCCGATGAAGCAATTAACCATCCTGGGATCAACCGGTTCCATTGGTTGCAGTACGCTGGATGTAGTACGCCATAACCCGGAAAAATTTCGTGTTGCTGCGTTGGTGGCGGGTAAAAATGTTGCCCGTATGGTAGAGCAATGCCTGGAGTTTGCGCCTCGCTATGCGGTAATGGATGATGAAAAAAGCGCGGCACAGGTAAAAGCTGCTCTTTTGGCACAGGGTAGCCGTACCGAGGTGATGAGCGGGCAGCAGGCTGCCTGTGATATGGCTGCGCTGGATGATGTTGATCAGGTCATGGCGGCGATTGTCGGCGCAGCGGGTTTGCTGCCGACGCTGGCGGCAATTCGTGCGAGTAAAAGCATTTTGCTGGCGAATAAAGAATCGCTGGTGACCTGCGGTCGTCTGTTTATGGACGACGTGAAACGCCACAAAGCGCAGCTTTTGCCGGTAGATAGCGAGCATAACGCGATTTTTCAGAGTTTACCGCAACCTATCCAACACAATCTGGGATACGCTGACCTTGAGCAAAACGGCGTCATGTCAGTTCTGCTTACCGGGTCTGGTGGCCCATTCCGTGAAACGCCATTGCGCGATCTGGTCTCTATGACCCCCGATCAGGCATGTCGTCATCCGAATTGGTCGATGGGACGAAAAATTTCTGTCGATTCCGCCACCATGATGAACAAAGGTCTGGAATACATTGAAGCGCGTTGGTTATTTAATGCCAGTGCAAGCCAGATGGAAGTGCTGATCCACCCGCAGTCGGTTATTCATTCGATGGTCCGTTATCAGGATGGTGGTGTTCTGGCGCAGTTGGGTGAACCTGATATGCGTACACCTATTGCCCATACGATGGCATGGCCAGAACGTGTGACGTCTGGTGTTAAGCCTGTCGACTTTTGCAAACTAAGTGCGTTGACGTTTTCCGCACCTGATTACCAGCGTTATCCGTGCCTGAAACTGGCGATGGACGCGTTTGAGCAAGGTCAGGCGGCGACGACCGCACTCAATGCCGCGAATGAAATTACCGTTGCCGCATTCCTGGCGCAGCAGATCCGATTTACCGATATTGCCGATCTCAATTTATCCGTACTGGATAAGATGGATTTGCAGGAACCACAGAGCGTTGACGACGTGTTGAAGGTCGATGCCATCGCGCGGGAAGTCGCCAGAAAAGAAGTGATGCGACTCTCAAGCTGATGATAATCCCTCTACGGAGAATCGTGCTATTTGTTAGCGTTGGGCTTCAGTGATATAGTCTGCGCCACCCGATCGCGGGTATTTGCTTTTTTTCGGTCGGGTAAGCCGTGGTTTGACACGGCTTTTTTGTGGATAGGCTTCAGTATTCCTGAGTACCGTAAATCCTTTCAGGGACTAATAACGCGTTATGTTGTCTGCAACTAAACCATTAAGCGAAAATTTGCCAGCACATGGTTGTCGCCATGTCGCAATTATCATGGATGGCAATGGCCGCTGGGCGAAAAAGCAAGGGAAGATTCGCGCCTTTGGGCATAAGGCTGGAGCAAAATCCGTCCGCCGGGCTGTCTCTTTTGCTGCAAATAACGGTATTGATGCGTTAACGCTGTATGCCTTTAGCAGTGAGAACTGGAACCGACCTGCGCAGGAAGTGAGTGCGTTAATGGAACTGTTTGTGTGGGCACTTGATAGCGAAGTGAAAAACCTGCATCGCCATAACGTACGCCTGCGTATTATCGGGGATATCAGTCGATTTAACTCACGTTTGCAAGAACGGATTCGCAAATCAGAAGCGATTACCGCCCAGAATACCGGGTTGACGCTGAATATTGCAGCGAATTACGGTGGACGGTGGGATATTGTCCAGGGAGTCAGGCAACTGGCACAACAGGTGCAGGACGGTGTGCTGCATCCTGAGCAAATCGATGAAGAGATGCTTGGGCAGCAAATTTGTATGCATGAGCTGGCTCCTGTGGATTTAGTGATAAGGACTGGGGGAGAGCACCGAATTAGTAATTTTCTGTTGTGGCAAATTGCCTACGCCGAACTTTACTTTACCGATGTTCTCTGGCCCGATTTCGATGAACAAGACTTTGAAGGTGCGCTGCATGCCTTTGCTAATCGTGAGCGTCGTTTCGGCGGCACCGAACCCGGTGATGAAAAAGCCTGATGGGGGTCGCTTTTGCTGAAGTATCGCCTGATTTCTGCTTTTGTTTTAATACCCGTTGTCATCGCGGCGCTGTTTTTGCTGCCGCCGGTGGGGTTCGCCATTGTTACGTTGGTCGTCTGTATGTTGGCCGCCTGGGAATGGGGACAGTTAAGCGGTTTTACCACGCGTACGCAGCGAGTCTGGCTGGCGGTTTTGTGCGGGCTATTGCTGGCACTGATGCTATTTTTGCTGCCAGAATACCATCGCGATATCCATCAACCGCTGGTTGAAGTATCGCTGTGGGCGTCGCTGGGCTGGTGGGTCGTAGCGCTATTACTGGTATTGTTTTACCCAGGGTCTGCGTCGGTCTGGCGTAATTCCAAAACATTACGCATAATTTTCGGCGTGTTAACCATTGTCCCGTTCTTTTGGGGAATGCTGGCGCTACGTGCATGGCACTATGATGAGAATCATTATAGTGGCGCGCTATGGCTGCTATATGTCATGATCCTCGTTTGGGGGGCGGACTCTGGTGCGTATATGTTTGGTAAGCTGTTTGGCAAACATAAGCTGGCACCGAAGGTTTCTCCTGGTAAAACCTGGCAGGGTTTTATTGGCGGACTCGCCACTGCGGCCGTGATCTCATGGGGTTATGGCATGTGGGCGAATCTTGAAGTTGCGCCTGTCACCTTGCTCATTTGCTCCATCGTTGCAGCCCTGGCCTCCGTGCTGGGTGACCTGACCGAGAGTATGTTTAAGCGTGAAGCAGGTATTAAGGACAGTGGTCACTTAATTCCAGGACACGGCGGTATTCTGGATCGTATTGATAGCCTGACGGCTGCGGTACCGGTCTTTGCCTGCCTGTTGTTACTGGTGTTCAGGACGCTCTAACGGATGGTCTTATGCTGAGTATTCTCTGGAATTTGGCTGCGTTCATCATCGCACTTGGTGTGCTTATCACCGTGCATGAATTTGGTCATTTCTGGGTTGCGCGGCGCTGCGGAGTCCGGGTCGAACGCTTTTCCATTGGCTTTGGAAAAGCGCTTTGGCGGCGTACCGATAAATCAGGTACGGAATACGTCATCGCCATGATTCCCCTCGGCGGTTACGTCAAAATGCTGGATGAGCGCGCTGAACCGGTCGCACCGGAATTGCGCCATTACGCCTTCAACAATAAAACGGTTGGACAACGTGCTGCTATTATCGCCGCGGGTCCGATTGCAAACTTCCTTTTTGCTATTTTTGCTTATTGGCTGGTGTTTATCATTGGTGTCCCTGGCGTTCGTCCTGTTGTTGGTGAAATAACACCCAACTCGATTGCTGCACAGGCGCAAATTCAGCCGGGTACGGAACTAAAAGCGGTTGATGGCATCGAAACCCCTGATTGGGATGCAGTGCGATTGCAACTGGTATCCAAAATCGGCGATGAGCATACAACCCTCAGCGTGGCGCAGTTTGGCAGCAACCAGCGGCAGGACAAAACGCTGGATTTACGCCATTGGGCATTTGAGCCAGACAAAGAGGATCCTGTCTCTAGTTTGGGCATGCGTCCGCGTGGTCCGCAGATTGAACCGGTACTGTCAGAAGTGCAGGTTAATTCCGCTGCAAGTAAGGCAGGTTTGCAAGCTGGCGACAGGATCGTTAAAGTCAATGGTCAGTCACTGACGCAATGGATGACGTTCGTGACGCTGGTGCGCGATAATCCGGATACGCCGTTAGCGCTAGATATTGAAAGACAAGGAAGTTCCTTGTCTTTAACGTTAACCCCAGATTCAAAACAGGTTAACGGGAAGGCAGAAGGGTTTGCGGGCGTGGTGCCTAAAGTTATTCCTCTGCCTGATGAGTATAAGACTGTACGCCAGTATGGGCCATTCAGCGCCATCCTCGAAGCCTCGGATAAAACGTGGCAGTTGATGAAGCTGACGGTCAGTATGCTGGGAAAATTGATTACCGGTGATGTAAAACTGAACAACCTCAGTGGGCCGATTTCTATCGCCCAGGGGGCTGGGATGTCAGCGGAGTTCGGGATTATTTATTACCTGATGTTCCTTGCGCTTATCAGCGTGAACTTAGGGATAATCAACCTGTTTCCGTTGCCCGTTCTTGACGGGGGGCATCTGCTGTTCCTGGCGATTGAAAAGCTGAAGGGCGGTCCGGTATCCGAGCGGGTTCAAGACTTTAGTTATCGCATTGGCTCTATCTTGCTGGTGTTGTTAATGGGGCTTGCACTTTTCAATGATTTCTCTCGGTTGTAAGAGAGTGTTAGGAAGAACGCATAATAACGATGGCGATGAAAAAGTTGCTCATAGCGTCGCTGCTGTTTAGCAGCGCCACCGTATACGGTGCTGAAGGGTTCGTAGTGAAGGACATTCATTTCGAAGGCCTACAGCGAGTCGCCGTTGGTGCGGCTCTCCTCAGTATGCCGGTGCGCACAGGCGACACGGTTAATGATGAAGACATCAGTAATACCATTCGTGCTCTGTTCGCCACCGGTAACTTTGAGGATGTCCGCGTCCTGCGCGATGGTGATACCCTTCTGGTTCAGGTAAAAGAACGTCCGACGATTGCCAGCATCACTTTCTCCGGTAACAAATCGGTGAAAGATGACATGCTGAAGCAAAACCTCGAGGCGTCTGGCGTGCGTGTTGGCGAGTCTCTGGATCGCACAACGCTTGCCGATATCGAAAAGGGCCTGGAAGATTTCTACTATAGCGTCGGTAAGTACAGCGCCAGTGTGAAAGCGGTGGTGACGCCGTTGCCGCGTAACCGTGTTGACCTCAAGCTGGTCTTCCAGGAAGGTGTTTCGGCGAAGATCCAACAGATCAATATCGTCGGCAACCATGCCTTCTCGACTGACGAACTTATCTCTCACTTCCAGTTGCGTGACGAAGTGCCGTGGTGGAACGTGGTGGGCGATCGTAAATACCAGAAACAGAAGCTGGCGGGCGATCTTGAAACCCTGCGCAGCTACTATCTGGATCGCGGTTATGCTCGCTTCAATATTGATTCCACTCAGGTCAGCCTGACGCCGGATAAAAAAGGCATCTACATCACCGTTAACATCACTGAAGGCGAGCAGTACAAGCTTTCTGGGGTTCAGGTGAGCGGTAACCTGGCCGGGCACTCCGCCGAAATTGAGACCCTGACGAAGATCGAGCCAGGTGAACTCTATAACGGCACCAAAGTGACCAAAATGGAAGATGACATCAAGAAGCTTCTGGGTCGCTATGGCTATGCCTATCCGCGCGTTCAGTCGCAGCCTGAAATCAACGACGCTGACAAAACCGTTAAATTGCGTGTAAACGTGGATGCGGGTAACCGTTTCTATGTGCGTAAGATCCGTTTTGAAGGTAACGACACTTCTAAAGACTCCGTTCTGCGTCGCGAAATGCGTCAGATGGAAGGCGCATGGTTGGGCAGCGATCTTGTCGACCAGGGTAAAGAGCGTCTGAACCGTCTGGGTTACTTTGAAACCGTTGATACTGATACTCAGCGTGTTCCGGGCCGCCCGGATCAGGTTGATGTAGTCTACAAGGTTAAAGAGCGTAACACCGGTAGCTTTAACTTCGGCGTCGGTTACGGTACCGAGAGCGGCGTGAGCTTCCAGGCTGGCGTTCAGCAGGATAACTGGTTAGGTACCGGTTATTCTGTCGGGATTAACGGCACCAAAAACGATTACCAGACCTATACTGAGTTGTCTGTCACTAACCCGTACTTCACCGTTGATGGTGTGAGCCTTGGTGGCCGCGTCTTCTATAACGACTTTGAAGCGGATGATGCAGACCTGTCCGACTATACCAACAAAAGTTATGGTACAGACGTGACGCTGGGCTTCCCGGTCAACGAATACAACACGTTGCGCGCGGGCCTGGGTTATGTACATAACAAACTGTCCAATATGCAGCCGCAGATCGCAATGGATCGTTATCTTGAGTCGATGGGACAATCCGCTGATACCAGCAGTTTTGCCGCTGATGATTTCACCTTTAACTACGGTTGGACATACAACAAGTTAGACCGTGGTTATTTCCCGACAGACGGTTCGCGTGTCAACCTGAACGGTAAAGTCACCATTCCGGGTTCTGACAACGAATACTACAAACTGTCGATGGATACCGCGACCTATATGCCGATCGATGACGACCACAAGTGGGTTGTTCTGGGTCGTACCAAGGTAGGTTATGGGGATGGCATTGGCAGCAAAGAGATGCCGTTCTACGAGAACTTCTACGCCGGTGGTTCCAGTACCGTGCGTGGCTTCCAGTCCAACACCATTGGTCCGAAAGCGGTCTATAAAAAGGGTGCTAGCACAGACTGGAATGACGGCGATAACGAAGAATGTACTCAGGATTCAGGCTGTAAATCAGATGATGCGGTAGGTGGTAACGCCATGGCTGTCGCCAGCCTGGAATTTATTACCCCGACGCCGTTTATCAGCGATAAGTATGCTAACTCGGTCCGTACTTCCTTCTTCTGGGATATGGGTACCGTTTGGGATACTAACTGGGATCCGTCATCTGCGCCGTCGGATGTGCCGGACTATAGTGATCCGAGCAATATCCGTATGTCAGCGGGTATCGCGTTACAATGGATGTCCCCATTGGGGCCGTTGGTTTTCTCCTACGCCCAGCCGTTCAAGAAGTACGATGGAGACAAAGCGGAACAGTTCCAGTTTAACATTGGTAAAACCTGGTAACTGTTCTTCGCAAAGGAATGTAGTGGTAGTGTAGCGATGACTTTAGGCGATCTTGTATGGGATCGCCTGGCCACGCAAAGAACTGCACCTTCGGGTGCAAATGGGATGGTAAGGAGTTAATTGTGAAAAAGTGGTTATTAGCTGCAGGTCTCGGTTTAGCGATGGCAACGTCCGCACAGGCTGCTGACAAAATTGCAATCGTCAATATGGGTAGCCTGTTCCAACAGGTTGCACAGAAGACGGGTGTTTCTGCTACGCTGGAAAACGAGTTCAAAGGCCGTGCCAGCGAACTGCAGCGTATGGAATCCGATCTGCAATCTAAAATGCAGCGTCTGCAATCAATGAAAGCGGGTAGCGATCGTACCAAGCTGGAAAAAGACGTTATGGCTCAGCGCCAGACTTTCTCTCAGAAAGCTCAGGCTTTCGAGCAGGATCGTGCACGTCGTTCCAACGAAGAACGTGGCAAACTGGTTACTCGTATCCAGACAGCTGTGAAATCTGTTGCCAGCAGCCAGAGCATCGATCTGGTCGTTGACGCAAACACCGTTGCATACAACAGCAGCGATGTAAAAGACATCACCGCTGACGTACTGAAACAGGTTAAATAAGTAATGCCTTCAATTCGACTGGCTGATTTAGCAGAGCAGTTGGATGCAGAATTACACGGTGATGGCGATATCGTCATCACCGGCGTAGCGTCCATGCAATCTGCGCAAACTGGCAATATCACGTTCATGGTGAATCCTAAATACCGTGAACATTTAGGCGTATGCCAGGCGTCTGCCGTTGTGATGACGCAGGACGATCTTCCTTTTGCTAAGAGTGCGGCGCTGGTAGTGAAGAATCCCTACCTGACCTATGCACGTATGGCGCAAATTTTAGATACCACGCCTCAGCCTGCACAGAACATTGCACCCAGTGCAGTGATCGATGCAACGGCGAAGCTGGGTAATAATGTCTCTGTGGGCGCAAATGCGGTCATTGAGTCTGGCGTAGAACTGGGCGATAACGTGGTTATCGGTGCAGGTTGTTTCGTCGGAAAAAATACCAAAATCGGTGCAGGTTCACGCTTGTGGGCGAATGTGACGATTTACCACGACATCCAGATCGGTGAAAATTGCCTGATCCAGTCCAGCACCGTCGTTGGATCTGATGGATTTGGTTACGCGAACGATCGTGGTAACTGGGTGAAGATCCCCCAGCTTGGTCGCGTGATTATCGGCGATCGCGTCGAGATCGGCGCTTGTACCACCATTGACCGTGGTGCTCTGGACGATACTGTGATCGGTAATGGTGTTATCATTGATAACCAGTGCCAGATTGCGCATAACGTTGTGATTGGCGACAATACGGCGGTAGCCGGTGGCGTCATTATGGCGGGTAGCCTGAAGATTGGCCGTTATTGCATGATTGGCGGTGCCAGCGTGATCAATGGGCATATGGAAATATGCGACAAAGTTACGGTAACTGGCATGGGTATGGTGATGCGTCCTATCACTGAACCTGGCGTCTATTCCTCAGGCATTCCGCTACAACCCAACAAGGTATGGCGTAAAACAGCTGCACTGGTGATGAATATTGATGATATGAGCAAGCGCCTCAAAGCGATTGAGCGCAAGGTTAATCAACAAGACTAAAGCACCGTTTTTGCATGTCTGACTTTTCGGCCTGTCCCATTCATACGATTGCGACAGGCCGTGTTATTATTGCCTTTTAGTATATTTTGACAGGAAGAGTATTTTGACTACTAACACTCATACTCTGCATATTGAAGAGATTTTAGAACTTCTGCCGCACCGTTTTCCGTTTCTGCTGGTTGACCGCGTGCTGGATTTTGAAGAAGGTCGTTTTCTGCGCGCAGTGAAAAATGTATCCGTTAACGAGCCTTTCTTTCAGGGCCACTTCCCGGGTAAACCTATTTTCCCTGGCGTATTGATTCTGGAAGCGATGGCACAGGCTACCGGTATCCTCGCGTTTAAAAGCGTAGGAAAACTGGAACCAGGCGAACTGTATTATTTCGCGGGTATTGATGAAGCACGCTTTAAGCGTCCTGTCGTGCCTGGCGATCAGATGATCATGGAAGTGACTTTCGAGAAAACGCGCCGTGGCCTGACCCGTTTTAAAGGGGTTGCGCTGGTCGACGGTAAAGTTGTGTGCGAAGCAACGATGATGTGTGCCCGTAGCCGGGAGGCCTGATACGTGATTGATAAATCCGCCTTTATTCACCCGACCGCCATTGTAGAAGAGGGCGCCAGCATTGGTGCCAATGCTCACATTGGCCCATTTTGTATTGTTGGACCCCATGTTGAAATTGGTGAGGGTACCGTACTGAAGTCTCACGTTGTCGTGAATGGCCATACAAAAATTGGTCGCGATAACGAGATCTATCAGTTTGCCTCCATCGGTGAAGTTAACCAGGATCTTAAATATGCTGGCGAACCGACCCGTGTGGAAATTGGCGATCGCAACCGCATCCGCGAAAGCGTCACCATTCATCGTGGCACAGTGCAGGGCGGTGGAGTGACGAAGGTGGGCAGCGATAACTTATTGATGATTAATGCGCACGTCGCGCATGATTGTACGGTAGGAAACCGCTGTATTCTGGCGAATAACGCCACGCTTGCCGGACATGTTTCGCTTGATGATTTTGTTATCATCGGCGGCATGACCGCGGTGCATCAGTTCTGCATCATCGGTGCTCATGTGATGGTTGGCGGCTGTTCTGGTGTAGCCCAGGACGTGCCTCCGTACGTTATCGCCCAGGGCAACCACGCGACGCCGTTTGGCGTCAATATCGAAGGTCTGAAGCGTCGTGGATTCACTCGCGAAGCGATTACCGCGATTCGTAACGCCTACAAAGCGTTGTACCGTAGCGGTAAAACGCTGGAAGAAGTGAAACCAGAAATCGCGGAACTGGCGAAACAGTACCCCGAAGTTCAGGCTTTCAGCGACTTCTTTGAGCGCTCAACGCGTGGCCTGATTCGTTAATGACTGAACAGCGTCCTTTAACGATTGCCCTCGTCGCCGGAGAAACCTCCGGCGATATTCTTGGTGCAGGGTTAATCCGTGCACTCAAGGCTCGCGTTCCCAATGCGCGCTTTGTTGGCGTTGCGGGGCCGCTGATGCAGGCCGAAGGTTGTGAAGCCTGGTACGAAATGGAAGAGTTGGCGGTCATGGGCATTGTTGAAGTGCTCGGACGCCTGCGCCGTTTACTGCATATTCGTGCCGACCTCACTCGCCGATTCACCGACTTAAAGCCGGATGTTTTCGTCGGCATTGATGCACCTGATTTCAATATTACCCTCGAAGGGAATTTGAAAAGACAGGGCATTAAAACCATTCATTATGTCAGTCCGTCCGTTTGGGCGTGGCGACAGAAACGCGTTTTCAAAATAGGCAGATCCACCAACATGGTGCTGGCCTTTCTGCCTTTCGAAAAGGCGTTTTATGACAAATTTAACGTCCCGTGCCGCTTTATCGGTCATACCATGGCAGATGCCATGCCGTTGGACCCGGATAAAAATGCGGCGCGTGATGTTCTGGGCATTCCTCATGACGCTCACTGCCTGGCGCTACTGCCAGGAAGCCGTGGTGCAGAAGTGGAAATGCTCAGCGCCGATTTTCTGAAAACGGCGCAGCTATTACGCCAGCATTATCCGGATCTCGAAGTGGTGGTGCCGTTGGTGAATGCCAAACGTCGCGAGCAGTTTGAACGCATTAAAGCGGAAGTTGCACCGGAGCTTTCTGTACATCTGCTCAATGGGATGGGACGTGAAGCAATGGTGGCCAGCGATGCCGCACTGCTGGCTTCTGGTACCGCCGCGCTGGAATGTATGCTGGCAAAATGCCCGATGGTGGTTGGCTACCGTATGAAACCCTTCACCTTTTGGCTGGCGAAGCGCCTGGTGAAAACGGATTACGTTTCGCTACCGAACCTGCTGGCGGGAAGAGAACTGGTTAAAGAGCTGTTGCAGGAAGAGTGTGAACCGCAGGCGCTGTCGCAAGCGCTGTTGCCGTTGCTGGCAAATGGTAAAACCAGCCATGCGATGCACGACACATTCCGTGAACTGCACCAGCAGATCCGTTGCAATGCTGATGAGCAGGCGGCGGATGCGGTCCTGGAGTTAGCGCAATGATTGAATTTGTGTATCCGCATACGCATTTAGTGGCGGGTGTGGATGAAGTCGGGCGCGGCCCTTTGGTCGGTGCGGTCGTCACTGCTGCCGTCATTCTGGATCCGGCTCGCCCTATTATCGGTCTTAACGACTCAAAAAAACTGTCAGAAAAACGTCGCCTGGCGCTGTTTGATGAAATTAAAGAAAAAGCGTTAAGCTGGAGCCTTGGTCGGGCGGAACCGCATGAAATCGACGAGCTGAACATTTTGCATGCCACCATGCTGGCCATGCAGCGTGCGGTTGCGGGATTGCATATTGCGCCCGAATACGTGCTGATTGACGGCAATCGTTGCCCGGCATTACCGGTACCGTCGATGGCGGTGGTCAAAGGCGATAGCCGCGTGGCGGAGATTAGCGCCGCATCGATTCTGGCAAAAGTGACCCGTGACGCTGAAATGGCGGCGCTGGATACGGTTTTTCCACAGTATGGTTTTGCACAGCACAAAGGCTATCCAACCGCATTTCATCTGGAAAAATTGGCACTGCATGGTGCGACTGAGCACCATCGCCGCAGCTTTGGCCCCGTCAAACGCGCACTGGGACTCTCGTCCTGATTCTTGTGTCGAAGGAATCTGAAGATGTCTGAACCACGTTTCGTCCACCTACGGGTGCACAGCGACTACTCCATGATCGATGGGCTGGCGAAAACCGGGCCGCTGGTAAAAAAGGCGGCCGCGTTAGGCATGCCTGCGCTGGCGATCACCGATTTTACCAACCTGTGTGGTCTGGTGAAGTTTTACGGAGCGGGTCACGGCGCGGGTATCAAGCCGATAGTTGGCGCAGATTTTCATGTCCGCAGTGAGCTGTTGGGCGATGAACTCACGCAGCTCACCGTGCTGGCCGCAAATAATACCGGCTATCAGAACCTGACGTTGTTGATTTCGAAAGCCTATCAGCGCGGCTATGGCGCAGAAGGACCGGTTATCGACCGGGACTGGTTGGTCGAGCTAAAAGAAGGTTTGATTTTGCTCTCCGGCGGTCGCATGGGCGATGTCGGACGCAGCCTGCTGCGCGGCAATAGCGCACTGGTTGACGAGTGCGTGGCGTTTTACGAAGAACATTTTCCCAATTGCTATTTCCTCGAATTGATTCGCACCGGCAGGCAAGATGAAGAAAATTATCTGCACGCAGCCGTAGCACTGGCCGAAACGCGTGGTCTACCGGTGGTGGCGACTAACGATGTCCGCTTCCTGGAAACCGGAGATTTCGACGCGCATGAAATCCGCGTAGCGATCCACGACGGGTTCACCCTTGATGACCCGAAACGCCCGCGTAACTATTCGCCGCAGCAATACATGCGCAGCGAAGATGAGATGTGCGAGCTGTTCTCCGATATTCCGGAAGCACTGCAAAACACTGTCGAGATAGCCAAACGCTGCAACGTGACGGTGCGTCTGGGCAAATATTTCCTGCCGCAGTTTCCGACCGGCGATATGACCACCGAGGATTTCCTCGTGGCGAAATCACGCGAAGGTCTGGAAGAACGTCTCGAATTTTTGTTCCCTGACCCTGAAGTTCGTGCGCAGAAGCGCCCGCCTTACGATGAACGTCTGGAAGTTGAACTTAAAGTTATCAACCAGATGGGATTCCCTGGCTACTTCCTGATCGTTATGGAATTTATCCAGTGGTCGAAAGATAACGGCGTACCGGTAGGCCCGGGACGTGGTTCCGGCGCTGGCTCACTTGTCGCCTATGCGCTGAAAATTACCGATCTCGATCCGCTGGAATTTGACCTGCTGTTCGAACGTTTCCTTAACCCGGAACGTGTCTCAATGCCCGACTTCGACGTTGACTTCTGTATGGAGAAACGCGACCAGGTTATCGAGCACGTGGCGGAAATGTACGGTCGTGATGCGGTTTCGCAGATTATTACCTTTGGTACGATGGCTGCAAAAGCAGTTATCCGCGACGTGGGCCGTGTGCTGGGGCATCCGTACGGTTTCGTTGACCGTATTTCGAAACTGGTGCCGCCCGATCCGGGCATGACGCTGGCAAAAGCCTTTGAAGCCGAACCGCAACTGCCGGAAATCTATGAGGCAGATGAAGAGGTTAAAGCGCTGATCGATATGGCGCGTAAGCTGGAAGGTGTCACGCGTAACGCCGGTAAGCACGCCGGTGGTGTGGTTATCGCACCGACAAAAATTACTGATTTTGCGCCGCTGTACTGCGATGAACAGGGGCTGCACCCGGTTACTCAGTTTGATAAGAACGACGTGGAATATGCCGGTCTTGTGAAGTTCGACTTCCTCGGCCTGCGTACGCTCACCATCATCAACTGGGCGCTGGAAATGATCAACGCGCGCCGTGAAAAGAACGGTGAGCCACCGCTGGATATTGCGGCTATCCCGCTGGATGACAAGAAAAGCTTCGATATGCTGCAACGCTCGGAGACCACGGCTGTCTTCCAGCTTGAATCCCGCGGTATGAAAGACCTGATCAAACGTCTGCAGCCTGACTGCTTCGAAGACATGATCGCACTGGTGGCTCTGTTCCGCCCTGGTCCGCTACAGTCGGGGATGGTAGATAACTTTATCGACCGTAAGCATGGTCGCGAAGAGATTTCCTACCCGGACGTACAATGGCAGCATGAGTGTCTGAAACCGGTACTGGAGCCGACCTACGGCATTATCCTGTATCAGGAACAGGTTATGCAGATTGCCCAGGAGTTGTCCGGGTACACCCTTGGCGGCGCGGATATGCTGCGTCGTGCGATGGGTAAGAAAAAGCCGGAAGAGATGGCTAAGCAGCGCGGCACCTTTGAAGAAGGGGCGAAAAAGCGCGGCGTAGACGGCGAACTGGCGATGAAAATCTTTGACCTGGTGGAGAAATTCGCCGGTTACGGATTTAACAAATCGCACTCCGCAGCCTATGCGCTCGTCTCTTACCAGACGCTGTGGCTGAAGGCGCATTATCCTGCTGAGTTTATGGCGGCGGTAATGACCGCCGATATGGATAACACTGAGAAAGTGGTCGGGCTGGTAGATGAATGCTGGCGTATGGGGCTCAAAATCCTGCCGCCGGACATCAACTCCGGGCTTTACCATTTTCACGTGAATGATGATGGCGAGATTGTTTATGGCATCGGCGCGATAAAAGGCGTGGGTGAAGGACCAATTGAAGCTATTATTGAGGCGCGTAACGAAGGCGGTTACTTCCGTGAGCTGTTTGATCTCTGTGCGCGCACGGATATCAAAAAACTTAACCGCCGGGTGCTGGAAAAGTTAATTATGTCCGGGGCGTTTGATCGCCTTGGCCCGCATCGCGCGGCGTTGATGAATTCGCTCAACGATGCGCTAAAAGCCGCCGATCAGCATGCAAAAGCCGAAGCCATCGGTCAGGCCGATATGTTTGGCGTGCTGGCGGAAGAACCGGAGCAAATTGAACAATCCTATGCCAGTTGCCAACCGTGGCCGGAGCAGGTGGTATTAGATGGTGAGCGTGAAACGTTGGGGCTTTACCTGACGGGACACCCCATCAACCAGTATTTAAAAGAAATTGAGCGCTATGTCGGAGGCTACAGGCTGAAAGACATGCATCCGACAGAACGTGGTAAAGTCACCACGGCTGCGGGGCTCGTCATTGCTGCGCGGGTAATGGTCACCAAGCGCGGCAATCGTATCGGCATCTGTACACTGGATGACCGTTCCGGACGTCTGGAAGTTATGTTGTTTACCGATGCTCTGGATAAATACCAGCAATTGCTGGAAAAAGACCGCATACTTATCGTCAGCGGACAGGTCAGCTTTGATGACTTCAGCGGCGGGCTTAAAATGATGGCCCGTGAAGTCATGGATATTGACGAAGCCCGGGAAAAATATGCTCGCGGGCTTGCTATCTCGCTGACGGACAGGCAAATTGATGACCAGCTTTTAAACCGACTCCGTCAGTCTCTGGAACCCCACCGCTCGGGGACAATTCCAGTACATCTCTACTATCAGAGGGCGGATGCACGTGCGCGGTTGCGTTTTGGCGCGACGTGGCGTGTCTCTCCGAGCGATCGTTTGCTAAACGATCTCCGTGGCCTTATTGGTTCGGAGCAGGTGGAACTGGAGTTTGACTAATACAGGAATACTATGAGTCTGAATTTCCTTGATTTTGAACAGCCGATTGCAGAGCTGGAAGCAAAAATCGATTCTTTGACTGCGGTTAGCCGTCAGGATGAGAAACTGGATATTAACATCGATGAAGAAGTGCATCGCCTGCGTGAAAAAAGCGTAGAACTGACGCGTAAAATCTTCGCCGATCTTGGCGCATGGCAGGTAGCCCAACTGGCGCGCCATCCACAGCGTCCGTACACCCTGGATTATGTCCGCCTGGCGTTTGATGAATTTGATGAGCTGGCGGGCGATCGTGCCTATGCGGATGATAAAGCTATTGTCGGCGGTATCGCGCGTCTTGATGGCCGTCCGGTGATGATCATTGGTCATCAGAAAGGCCGTGAGACCAAAGAAAAGATTCGCCGTAATTTCGGCATGCCAGCGCCGGAAGGCTATCGCAAAGCGCTGCGTCTGATGGAAATGGCCGAGCGTTTCAACATGCCGATCATTACCTTCATCGACACCCCAGGGGCTTACCCGGGCGTGGGCGCGGAAGAGCGTGGTCAGTCAGAAGCGATCGCGCGCAACCTGCGTGAAATGTCGCGTCTGAGCGTACCGGTAATCTGTACCGTTATCGGTGAAGGTGGTTCCGGTGGCGCGCTGGCGATCGGTGTAGGCGATAAAGTGAATATGCTGCAATACAGCACCTATTCCGTTATCTCCCCGGAAGGTTGTGCTTCCATTCTGTGGAAAAGCGCCGACAAAGCGCCGCTGGCCGCAGAAGCGATGGGAATTGTTGCCCCGCGTCTGAAAGAGCTTAAGCTTATCGACTCTATCATTCCGGAACCGTTAGGCGGCGCACACCGCAATCCGGAAGTGATGGCTGCGTCCCTGAAAGCGCAGCTGCTGGCTGATCTCGCCGATCTCGACGTGTTAAGCAAAGACGATCTGAAAAACCGTCGTTACCAGCGCCTGATGAGCTACGGTTACGCGTAAACTGCATTAATTCCGAAAAGGGCCGCAACGTTGTGGCCCTTTTTTTTACCTGCGGTTTGACCAGGCTATGATTAACTAAGGTTTTTCCAGGAGGAACGCATGAATATCATTGCCATCATGGGACCGCATGGCGTCTTTTATAAAGATGAGCCCATCAAGGAACTTGAGCGTGCGCTGCAACAGCAGGGATTTCAGATTATCTGGCCGCAGAATAGCGTTGACCTGCTGAAGTTTATCGAACATAACCCGCGAATTTGCGGCGTCATTTTTGACTGGGATGAATATAGCCTGGAGCTGTGCAGTGACATCAACCAGCTCAACGAGTATCTCCCGCTCTACGCCTTTATTAATACCCATTCGACGATGGATGTCAGTGCGCACGACCTGCGCATGGCGCTGTGGTTTTTTGAGTATGCGCTGGGTCAGTCTGAAGATATTGCCACCCGCATCCGTCAGTACACCAGCGAATACCTCGATAACATCACGCCTCCGTTCACCAAGGCGCTGTTTACCTATGTGAAGGAAGGAAAGTATACCTTCTGTACGCCCGGGCACATGGCGGGTACGGCGTACCAGAAAAGCCCGGTCGGCTGCCTGTTCTATGATTTCTTTGGCGGCAATACGCTGAAAGCCGACGTGTCCATTTCCGTAACCGAACTGGGTTCATTGCTTGATCATACCGGACCACACCTCGAGGCGGAGGAGTACATCGCTCGCACCTTTGGTGCTGAGCAGAGCTATATGGTGACCAACGGCACCTCGACATCGAACAAGATTGTCGGCATGTATGCTGCGCCTGCAGGCAGTACGTTACTGATTGACCGCAACTGCCATAAGTCGCTGGCGCATTTGCTGATGATGAGCGATGTGGTGCCAATCTGGCTGAAGCCTACGCGTAACGCGTTGGGGATCCTCGGCGGTATACCCCGCCGGGAATTTACCCGCGCAAGTATTGAACGCAAGGTAGAAGAGACGACTCAGGCGCAATGGCCGGTACACGCGGTGATCACTAACTCCACCTATGACGGGCTGCTTTATAACACCAACTGGATCAAGCAAACCCTGGATGTGCCCTCCATCCATTTTGATTCAGCCTGGGTGCCGTATACCCATTTTCATCCGATCTATCAGGGGAAAAGCGGGATGAGCGGCGAACGGGTACCGGGAAAGCTGATTTTTGAAACCCAGTCCACCCACAAGATGCTGGCGGCGTTGTCACAGGCTTCGCTGATCCACATTAAGGGTGACTATGATGAAGACACGTTCAACGAAGCCTTTATGATGCATACCTCCACGTCTCCGAGCTATCCGATTGTGGCGTCGATAGAAACGGCGGCGGCAATGCTGCGTGGCAATTCCGGCAAGCGGTTAATCAATCGTTCGGTGGAACGGGCGTTGCATTTCCGTAAAGAAGTGCAGCGTCTGCGCGAAGAGTTGGATGGCTGGTTCTTTGATATCTGGCAGCCGGAAAAGGTCGATGAAGCAGAATGTTGGCCGGTAGCGCCAGGTGAAGACTGGCACGGATTTATTGATGCTGATGCCGACCACATGTTCCTCGACCCGGTGAAGGTCACGATTCTGACGCCGGGAATGGATGAACAGGGAAATATGAGCGAAGAGGGGATCCCCGCGGCGCTGGTGGCGAAATTCCTTGATGAACGCGGCGTCGTCGTCGAAAAAACGGGACCGTATAACCTGTTGTTCCTGTTCAGTATTGGCATTGATAAAACCCGGGCGATGGGGCTGCTACGTGGCCTGACGGAATTTAAGCGCTCGTACGATCTGAATTTGCGCGTGAAAAATATGCTGCCGGATCTGTATGCTGAAGATCCCGATTTCTATCGCAATATGCGTATTCAGGATCTGGCACAGGGGATCCATAAGCTGATCCGCCAGCACGATCTCTCCGGACTGATGCTGCGGGCATTTGATACCTTGCCGGAAATGAAAATGACACCGCACCAGGCCTGGCAGCGGCAGATCAAAGGTGAGGTGGAAACCGTGGCGCTTGATCAACTGGTAGGACGCGTGTCCGCCAATATGATCCTGCCTTATCCTCCCGGCGTGCCGCTCTTGATGCCCGGGGAAATGATCACTGCCAAAAGCCGGGCTGTTCTCGATTTTCTGCTGATGCTGTGCTCGGTAGGGCAGCGCTACCCGGGATTTGAAACTGATATCCATGGCGCTAAACTGGGCGAGGATGGCGTGTATCGCGTGAGAGTCCTAAAAATGGCATAACGGCTTGCCTGACCCTAAGACGTACGAGTAACGTGCTGACAGAAAAACGAAAGAGGCGATGACGCTATGCTGGGATTAAAACAGGTTCACCATATTGCCATTATTGCGACGGACTACGCGGCGAGTAAGGCATTTTACTGCGATGTGCTTGGCTTTACACTGATGAGCGAAGCCTATCGGGAAGAGAGAGACTCGTGGAAAGGCGATCTGGCATTGAACGGCCAGTATGTGATTGAGCTTTTTTCTTTCCCGTTTCCACCTTGCCGTCCGAGCCGACCGGAAGCCTGCGGTTTGCGTCATCTGGCGTTCAGTGTGGAGGATGTGGAAAAGTCGATCGCGCATCTGGAAGCACACCACGTGAAGTGTGAATCCATACGTATCGATCCATTTACCGGTAAACGCTTTACGTTTTTCAACGATCCGGACGGATTGCCCCTCGAACTGTACGAGATGTAAGGCTTGTCATTGTGGTGTTAGCCCGGTAATGTGCCGGGCAATGCCATTGTAAGTAACCATCATGACGACACTCACGCTGAACACTTCACTGCTGAATTTTCAATCGATTTTGGTCGCCTTTAGCGGCGGGCTGGACTCAACCGTACTCCTGCATCAGCTGGTGCAGTGGCGAGCGCAGCATCCTGAGGTCGCTTTACGCGCAATCCATATTCATCACGGATTAAGCCCACATGCAGACAGTTGGGTGCAGCACTGTGAGTCAGTATGTATACAGTGGCAGGTGCCGCTGGTGGTTGAGCGGGTACACCTTGAGGATGATGGTCTGGGCATCGAAGCTCAGGCACGACGCGCGCGCTATCAGGCATTTGCGCAGACCTTACTACCGGGCGAGGTGCTGATGACCGCCCAGCATCTCGATGACCAGTGTGAAACCTTTTTGCTGGCGCTTAAGCGCGGTAGTGGTCCTGCCGGACTTTCCGCCATGGGCGAAAACTCACCGTTCGCCGGAACCCAGCTGATTCGACCGCTGCTGGCGCAAACGCGAGAGTCGCTAGAAGCATGGGCGCGGCAGCATGAATTATGCTGGATTGAAGATGAAAGCAATCAGGATGATACCTACGATCGCAATTTCCTCAGATTGCGCGTTACCCCATTGCTGCAACAGCGCTGGCCGCACTTCGCGCAAGCCGTAGCCCGCAGCGCCGCGCTGTGTGCTGAGCAGGAGAGTTTACTGGATGAACTGCTGGCCAGCGATTTAGCCGATTGCATCACAGCCCACGGCACATTGTTACTGGTACCGTTAATGATGGTGAGCGACGTGCGTCGTGCCGCGCTGCTTCGTCGCTGGCTGGCGGGGTTAAATGCGCCGATGCCTTCTCGTGATGGACTGGAACGTATCTGGCAGGAAGTGGCGCTGGCGCGGGAAGATGCCTCACCCTGTTTTCGCCTTGGGGAGTACGAGGTCCGTCGTTATCAGTCACAGCTGTGGTGGGTGAAGTCAGTCGATGGGCAAAGCGAAACCGTTATCCCATGGTTAGAGTGGAAAACACCGTTGGCGCTGCCTGCCGGATTGGGTTCGGTTCAGTTAATCTCTGCGGGTGAATTGCGCATGCCGCAAGAGGATGAAGCCGTCAGCATTCGTTTCAAAGCACCAGGCTTATTGCATATTGTCGGGCGTAACGGTGGACGGAAATTAAAGAAAATCTGGCAGGAGCAGGGGATCCCGCCCTGGCGACGAGATACCACACCGCTGCTGTTTTACGGCGAAACGTTGATTGCGGCTGCGGGTGTTTTCGTGACGCGTGAGGGAGCGGCGGAAGATGAAGAAGGCGTGAGTCTGGTTTGGCGTGGAAAGTAGGCCGGATAAGATGCTTTGCACCGTCATCCGGCACCAAAATAATCAGGATTCGCTGACCACCACAGTACCGATCTGCGGGTGGCTGAAGCTGGCAATTTTGTCGAGGCGAAGCTCCCGGGTTTCACCTGCGACATCTGCGACCAGATACTCCACGTTTTTGCGTGAAACCAGGTCGTTCGCTTTCGCCTGCAAAACTTCGCCATCTTTTAACGCCAGCGTCAGTAACAAATGGTGCTGGCAGGCGAGTTCAAGATTGTCGTAATCATCGCAGTTGATGGGTTGATACGTTTCATTCATTGACATAATCGCTCACCAGTAAGTTCGCGGCAGCATAGGCCGCTTTTTCCCTGACCGACTCTGGAAGGGCGCTGTCTGCCGCCACTTCATTAAGCACCTTCAATACGCAACCCAGCGCATCCGGGATATACCCTAAGTCTCCGCTGGCGATTTCCGCGTACCGCTTGCGTATTAACTCACAATATTTTTCCACATGCCCTCCTGTCAGCACTCTGACTTAACCGTGGATGCAAGTCTAAGCCTACGAAGATAAACTCTGTTTAGCAAGGTGACTATACCATACTCATTCAAGCAATATCAGCGTCTTGATAGATGAGCAGTTAGCAGCCTTTTGCCGCAGTTTTCGCTACAATGTGCGCCTGATTCGAAAGGAGTTCTCCCATGGCGCTTAAAGCGACAATTTATAAAGCCGTCGTCAACGTAGCGGATCTTGACCGCAACCAGTTTCTTGACGCGGCCTTGACGCTGGCGCGTCACCCCTCTGAAACCCAGGAGCGTATGATGCTGCGCCTGCTTGCCTGGATTAAATATGCCGATGAGCGGCTGCAGTTCACGCGTGGCCTGAGCGCGGAAGACGAGCCTGAAGCATGGCTGCGTAACGACCATCTGGGCATCGATCTTTGGATTGAGTTGGGTCTGCCGGATGAGCGCCGTATCAAGAAAGCCTGTACCCAGTCTGGTGAGGTTGCTCTGTTTGCCTACAACAGCCGTGCGGCTCAGATCTGGTGGCAGCAAAACCAGAACAAATGTGCGCAGTTTAAAAATCTCACCGTGTGGTATCTGGATGATGAACAGCTGGCGCAACTGAGTGATTTTGCTGGTCGTACAATGGCGCTGCAGGCGACTATTCAGGACGGCGCTATTTGGCTGTCCGACTCTCAGAACAATCTGGAAATTCATCTGACCGCGTGGCAGCCGCGTTCATGATTGTTCTCTCCCGAAACGTCTCTATCCCTGATAATGAGCTGGAAATCACGGCGATTCGGGCACAAGGCGCGGGTGGTCAGCACGTTAACAAGACCTCGACGGCTATCCATTTGCGCTTTGACATTCGGGCCTCGAGCCTGCCAGAGTATTACAAGGAACGCCTGCTGGCTGCCAGCCATCATCTGATTAGCGGCGATGGCATTATTATCATTAAGGCGCAGGAATACCGTAGCCAGGAGCTCAATCGGGAAGCGGCAATCTCCCGACTGGTGGCGGTGATAAAAGAATTAACCGCGGTGCAAAAAAGCCGACAGGCAACTCGCCCTACGCGCGCCTCGAAAGAGCGCAGGTTGTCATCGAAGGCGCAAAAATCCACAGTGAAAGCACTGCGCGGGAGAGTTCGTCGAACGCAAGACTGACGAGCGGGAATAAAAATAAATAAGGAATTGATAGTGAAAACAGCAATATTGTCCGTGGTCGCTGCATGCACGCTTTTTTCCTTGATTGGCTGTAATAACCGTACTGAAGTTGAAGTACTACAGCCGACGCGGGCGGCAGAATTAAAACCGATGCAGCAAAGCTGGCGTGGCATCTTACCTTGTGCGGACTGCGAAGGGATTGAAACCTCTCTGTTTCTGGAAAAAGACGGCACATGGGTGATGAACGAACGCTATCAGGGCGTGCGGGATGAACCGTCTTCATTTGCCTCTTATGGCACATGGGCGCGTACAGCTGACAAACTGGTGCTGACCGACAGCAAAGGTGAGAAGTCGTACTACCGGGCTAAAGGCGAGGCGCTGGAAATGCTCGATCGTGAAGGTAACCCGATTGAGTCACAGTTTAATTACACGCTCCAGCCGGTTTCCGCCAGCTTACCGGTGACGCCAATGCCGATGCGAGGCATGTATTTCTATATGGCTGACGCGGCAATCTTTACCGACTGCGCAACGGGTAAACGGATGCCGGTGGCGAATAACGCTCAGCTTGAACGCGACTATTTAGCCGCTCGTGCGGAAAACGGACAGTCCGTACTGCTGACGCTTGAGGCGCATTTCACGTTGGAGTCAAACCCGGATACGGGTGAGAAAGTGAAAACGTTGATGGCGGATAAAGACGCGAAATTTATCCCTGGTAAAGCGTGTAATTAATCGATAGAAAAAAGGCCCTGATCATCAGGGCCTTTTTGTTGGTATTAGCCTTTAATGGCTTTGACCAGGAAGTCGACGATGTCGCCGGTTTTAATCAGCTCTTTCTCGCCGTTACGACGGTATTTGTATTCGATATCGTCGTTATCGAGGTTACGGTCGCCCAGTACGATGGTGTGTGGGATACCGATCAGTTCCATATCGGCAAACATCACGCCCGGACGCTCTTTACGATCGTCCATCAGCACTTCGATACCCTGCGCGCGCAGCTCAGTGTACAGCTTTTCAGCCAGCTCCTGCACACGGTAGGATTTGTGCATGTTCATCGGCAGAATAGCGACCTGGAACGGGGCAATGGCATCTGGCCATACGATGCCACGATCGTCAAAGTTCTGTTCAATAGCCGCGGCAACCACGCGAGTGACCCCGATACCGTAACAGCCCATAGTCAGCGTCTGGTTACGGCCATCTTCGCCCTGAACAGCGGCTTTCATCGCTTCAGAGTACTTGGTACCCAACTGGAAGATGTGGCCGACTTCGATACCGCGTTTGATCATCAGCGTACCTTTGCCGTCCGGGCTAGGGTCGCCGGCGACCACGTTACGGATGTCAGCAACTTCCGGGGTGGCCACATCGCGATCCCAGTTGATACCGAAATAGTGTTTACCGTCGATGTTGGCACCGGCAGCGAAATCGCTCATTACTGCAACGGTACGGTCGATAACCACCGGAATTGGCATATTCACCGGACCGAGCGAGCCAGGACCTGCTTTTACCAGCGCACGAATTTCTTCTTCGGTGGCAAAGGTCAGTGGGCTGGCAACCTGCGGCAGTTTTTCTGCTTTGACTTCGTTCAGCTCGTGATCGCCACGAACCAGCAGGGCGACCAGCGGGTAGCTGCTGCCTTCAACCGCTTTCACCAGCAGGGTTTTCACGGTTTTTTCGATAGGCAGGTTGAACTGCTCAACCAGTTCGGCGATGGTTTTAGCGTTCGGCGTATCTACCAGCGTCATTTCCTGGGTTGCTGCCGCGCGCGGCTCTTTCGGCGCAACGGCTTCGGCAAATTCGATGTTCGCCGCATAGTCAGAGGAATCGGAGAAGATCACATCGTCTTCGCCGCTCTGCGCCAGCACCTGGAATTCGTGAGAGGCGCTGCCGCCAATAGAACCGGTATCCGCTTGTACTGCACGGAAATCCAGCCCCATACGGCTGAAGATTTTGCTATACGCAGCGTACATCGCGTCGTAGGTTTCCTGCAGGGATTCCTGAGAGGTGTGGAAAGAGTATGCATCTTTCATCAGGAATTCGCGGGAGCGCATCACGCCGAAGCGCGGACGGACTTCGTCACGGAATTTGGTCTGGATCTGATAGAAGTTCAGCGGCAGCTGTTTGTAAGAGCTCAGCTCGTTACGGATCAGGTCGGTGATCACTTCTTCATGCGTTGGGCCGAGGACGAACGAACGATCGCCACGGTCAGCAATACGCAGCAGTTCCGGGCCGTATTGTTCCCAACGGCCGCTCTCTTCCCACAGTTCAGAAGGCTGAACGACCGGCATCAACACCTCGATCGCACCGGCGTTGTTCATCTCTTCACGCACGATGTTTTCGACTTTTTTCAGGACGCGCACGCCGGTCGGCAGCCAGGTATATAACCCGGAGGCCAGCTTGCGGATCATCCCGGCGCGCAGCATCAGCTGGTGGCTGATGACTTCGGCGTCGGCAGGTGTCTCCTTCAGAGTGGAGAGCAGATATTGGCTAGTACGCATGTTGTTACGGTTCCAGTTGAACGATCGAACAGGCTCAAAACGAGCCTGGCACAAAACAAAAGTGGTTTAGTTTACCAGCGAGAAAGGGATGTCAAAAGAGTACGCGACGCAAATTAGCGGGCTTCCAGAGCAAAGACCTCAAATCCTGACGGCGTGACGCGCCAGCGGACGTTAAAGTCCAGCAGCCAGACGGCGTAGGTTTTGCCTTCTTCCTCGTTTTTACGGTAGGCAGGACGCGGATCCTGCGCCAGCACTTCGGCAATAAACTGACGAAGATGCGGGTAACGTTGTTCGAGCTTCGGTAGCTGCTCCGCGAGATCTTCACTGAACGTCACGTCTACGCTGGCCTGGGGGGCATCCTGAGCATAGCTGGCACGAGCATCGGGTAACGATTCGGCAAACGGCAGATACGGTTTTATATCTACGACTGGCGTGCCATCAACGAGATCCAGCCCACCGAGTTCGAGGATCACGTGCTCTTTATGGCAGCGGATGCCCCGTAGCTCAACCAACGACATGCCAACAGGGTTAGGACGAAACGTTGAACGCGTGGCAAAGACACCCATTCTGGCGTTGCCGCCAAGGCGGGGAGGGCGCACGGTCGGACGCCATCCACCTTCCATTGTCTGGTGAAAAACAAAAATCACCCACAAATGACTGAAGGCTTCCAGGCCGCGAACGGCATCGGCCTGGTTATAAGGTGCGAGCAAATGCAGTTCACCGCTGGCGCTTTTCACCAGACCGGGCTGGCGTGGAACGGCGAACTTTTCTTTATAAGGTGAGCGGATAACGCCTATTTGCTCGAACTGAAAATGGCTCATTTCGCCGAAATGTTCAGTGCAGAACCGATGCAAACCGCCTGGCGATAGCAACCCGGCGTTCCGCTGGTCACTTCGCAACTGTGCAGCAATACCGCATTAGCTTTCATTTTTGATGCGTTAATCTGCATGCGTTTGCGTGCGGTTGGAATGCTCGGAGGGGAATCCTGGTTTGAAGCCTGGCAGGATTCACCGCTAACTTCGCCAAGATCGCGGAACGGTTTGCCTACTAAATCTTCAGCGTTAGTAATGATTCTTACCGGCGTAGCGCGCGGTGCTTTCGGTTTTTCCGGCTCCGCTTTCGGCGGGGTTGCGGTGCTTTGAACGGGTTCAACAGGGGATCTGCTTAACATAGAACAGCCGCTCAGCAAGAGTGCTACTAAACAGATCGGTAAAGCACGCATAATATTTCCTCAATGAATGATCTAAACGTCAGATATTGAATCAGGTGCTTGCATAAATGACAAGACGGGCAAGCGCCCGTCCTGATGATATTACAGATTCTGTAAACAGCCTAAAATTACCAGCCCTTAACAGCACCGCCGTTGAAGACTTTGTTTGCTGCTTCGTACACTTCGTCAGACTGGTATGCTTCAACGAATTTCTTCACGTTCTCAGCATCTTTATTGTCTTCACGAGTCACAATCAGGTTTACGTACGGGGAATCTTTATCTTCAACAAAGATACCGTCTTTTGCCGGAGTCAGGCCGATCTGGCTGGCGTAGGTGGTGTTGATGACCGCCAGTGCGATTTGTGCATCGTCCAGGGAACGTGGCAGTTGCGGTGCTTCAAGTTCAACCAGCTTCAGGTTTTTCGGGTTTTCAATCACGTCCAGCGCGGTCGGCAGCAGGCCAACACCGTCTTTCAGTTTGATTAAGCCCACTTTTTGCAGCAGCAGCAAGGAACGACCAAGGTTAGTCGGGTCGTTTGGAATCGCGACCTGGGAACCGTCCTGCAGCTCATCCAGTGATTTGATTTTTTTGGAGTAGCCCGCAATCGGGTAAACAAAAGTATTGCCTACAGCAACCAGCTTGTAACCGCGATCTTTGATCTGCTGGTCCAGGTATGGTTTGTGCTGGAAGGCGTTAGCATCGATATCGCCTTTGCTCAGCGCTTCGTTAGGCAGAACGTAATCGTTAAACGTGACCAGCTCAACGTCCAGACCGTATTTTTCTTTTGCTACTTTCTGCGCGACTTCTGCAACCTGCTGCTCTGCGCCAACAATAACGCCCACTTTGATGTGATTAGGATCTTTTTCATCCTGACCACAACCCACAAGTGCCAGAGAACCGATCAGGGCTCCAACTGCCGCAAAGGTTTTGAATTTAAACGCCATGCTTATTTCCTTTTCTTAATGAGTTTTTAGTGTTGTGTGCAACGTTATTTGTGCGTGACAGCCCGGACGATGCGATCGCCGGATAACTGAATTAAATAAACCAGAACGACGAGCAATACCAGTACTGTATTCATTACGGTAGCGTTGTAACCAATATAGCCGTACTGATAGCCAATCTGTCCAAGACCACCGGCACCGACGGCACCGCCCATCGCGGAGTAACCAACCAGCGTGATAAGGGTGATGGTGGCCGCATTGACCAGTCCTGGCAGCGCTTCTGGCAGTAATACCTTACGTACAATTTGCAGCGGCGTGGCGCCCATCGCACGAGAGGCTTCTATCAGCCCGGTCGGGATTTCGAGCAGCGCGTTTTCCACCATACGGGCGATAAACGGCGCGGCACCGACGGTCAGCGGAACGATAGCGGCCTGCAGTCCGATAGAGGTGCCTACGATCATGCGGGTGAACGGAATCATCCACACCAGTAAGATGATGAACGGGATGGAACGGAAAATGTTCACCAGCGCAGAGAGCGTACGGTAGAGCTTCGCGTTCTCAATAATTTGCCCCGGACGCGTTACGTACAGCAACACGCCGACCGGCAGACCAATCACAAAGCCAAAAAAACCGGACACAAAGGTCATTGCCAGCGTTTCCCATACGCCGCGAACCAGCAGCCACATCATCGGCTCAGACATAACCCAGTACCTCTACTTTTACATGGTGTTCCTGCAACCAACTGATGGCTGCTTGTGTATCTTCCTGTGTGCCGTGCATTTCAGTCAGCATGATGCCGAACTTCACGCCGCCGGCGTAATCCATCTGCGCGCTAATAATGTTGTTATTCACATTAAAGCGACGGGCCGTCTCAGAAAGTAGCGGTGCATCGACCGAATGGCCGGTGAATTCCATACGCAGCATCGGCACGCTGTCGGCTTCCGGCTCCGCTTTTAAACGTTCCAGATAATCTTCCGGAATATCCAGGTGCAGCGTGGACTGGATAAATTTCTGTGCCAGCGGCGTTTTCGGATGAGAGAAAACTTCGCTGACGGTGTCCTGCTCAATCAGTTCACCATTACTGATGACCGCCACGCAGTCACAAATACGTTTTACAACGTCCATTTCGTGGGTAATCAGCAGAATGGTGAGTCCCAGACGACGGTTAATATCTTTCAATAATTCCAGAATTGAGCGGGTCGTTGCCGGATCGAGTGCGCTGGTAGCTTCATCGCACAGCAACACTTTGGGATTACTTGCCAGCGCACGGGCGATCGCCACACGCTGTTTTTGTCCACCGGAAAGGTTGGCCGGGTAGCTATCGTGCTTGTCTCCAAGACCAACCAAATCCAACAGTTCTGTTACGCGGCGTTTGATCTCTTCTTTTGGCGTGTTATCCAGTTCCAGCGGTAGTGCGACGTTACCGAACACCGTACGGGAAGAGAGCAGGTTAAAGTGCTGAAAAATCATGCCGATTTGGCGGCGAGCTTTAGTCAACTCCGACTCAGAAAGCGTGGTCAGCTCCTGACCGCCAACCTGAACGCTGCCTTCGGTAGGGCGTTCGAGTAGGTTAACGCAGCGGATGAGCGTACTTTTACCAGCACCGGAGGCGCCAATAACGCCATAAATCTGCCCGGCAGGAACATGCAGGCTGACATTATTTAGCGCCTGAATGGTGCGAGTCCCCTGCTGGAACACTTTGGTGATATTCGAAAGTTTAATCATTGGTTATTTATTATCGTAATTAAGTTAGCCGTGGCATTTTCGTCTGTCAGGTACGGTCGAAGCCGTCAACAAGATGGATGTTAAGGCATCCAGACGTCTAAATCAATCGGGCTTTGCACGATGAGCACTTTCTTGCCCGCTGAAACATGCGATACTAGAGTCACATGCCTTATTCAGGAGCTATAAAAGGTGGCAAAGTCTGTACCCGCAATTTTTCTCGACCGTGACGGTACCATTAATGTGGACCACGGTTATGTACATGAGATTGACGAGTTTGAGTTTATCGACGGCGTTATTGATGCCATGCGTGAACTTAAAAAGATGGGTTACGCGCTTATTATCGTGACGAACCAGTCTGGTATCGCGCGTGGTAAATTTACTGAGGCGCAGTTTGAAACGTTGACCGAATGGATGGACTGGTCGCTGGCCGATCGCGACGTTGAGCTGGATGGCATCTACTACTGCCCGCATCACCCGCAGGGTACTGTAGAAGAGTATCGTCAGGTCTGCGACTGTCGTAAACCACATCCTGGCATGTTTATCTCCGCCCGAGACTTCTTGCACATCGATATGGCCGCTTCTTATATGGTAGGCGACAAAATTGAAGATATGCAGGCGGCGACAGCTGCGAATGTTGGCACGAAGGTATTGGTCCGCACGGGTAAACCCGTCACGCCGGAAGCAGAAAATGCGGCAGATTTGGTCATAAACAGCCTGGCAGACCTGCCAATGGCGATAAAAAAGCAGCAAAAGTAAGCGTTGTGGATAAAAGGTGAGCGGTTGAAACAAAAATGCATTTTTCCGCTTGTCTTCCTGAGTCGACTCCCTATAATGCGCCTCCATCGACACGGCGGATGTGAATCACTTCACACAAACAGCCGGTTCGGTTGAACAGAAAAACCTGGAAATGAGGGTTGACTCTGAAAGAGGAAAGCGTAATATACGCCACCTCGCGACAGAGCGCTAAAGCGCGTCGCAACTGCTCTTTAACAATTTATCAGACAATCTGTGTGGGCACCCGAAGATACGGATTCTTAACGTCGCAAGACGAAAAATGAATACCAAGTCTCAACGAGTGAACACGTAATTCATTACGAAGTTTAATTCATTGAGCATCAAACTTTTAAATTGAAGAGTTTGATCATGGCTCAGATTGAACGCTGGCGGCAGGCCTAACACATGCAAGTCGAACGGTAGCACAGAGGAGCTTGCTCCTTGGGTGACGAGTGGCGGACGGGTGAGTAATGTCTGGGAAACTGCCCGATGGAGGGGGATAACTACT